>JAOMCN010000026.1 GCA_028345065.1 Rhodospirillales bacterium | reverse complement strand
ATCCAATAAAGCCAAATCACCTACACTTCTAGCCATGGGACCAATTGTATCTCGGGTCCAGGATAATGGTACCACCCCCACCTGGGAATAACGTTTTGTAGAGGGGCGGAGACCGGTAATTCCGCACCATGCAGATGGATTACGGACACTGCCTCCCGTATCACTTCCTAGCCCTGCGGGCGAGATCCCTGCCGAAACCGCAGCCTCCGTACCACTTGAAGAGCCGGATGGAGAATACTCCAAATTGTGTGGGTTTTTTACTGCGCCCTGGGCGCCCCATCTAATCTCACTGCCGTCAGTTGTCTCAGTAATTCCTGGACTAAAAGCTAATTCATGCATATTGGTTTTTGCCATAACAATGGCACCAGCATTTAAAAGGGTATCGATAACCGGACCCTGTTTGTTGGGAACGTAGTTCTCTAATGCAGGCGTTGCCGCAGTTGTTGGAAAATTCAGAACATCTATATTATCTTTTACAAGTAAGGGGAGGCCATGAAGTTTCCCAATCGCCCTTCCCTCTTTTTGAATTTTATCGGCCTCTTCGGCTAACGATAAAAACCGGTCGATATCGAAATTCACCAATGAATTGATATCTTTCCACACTTCCGCCTGCCCGATTAAACCTTCGGCTACCTCTACTGATGTAAAGTTGCCCTTAGAAATACCATCTATTATTTGTCTGGCATTAAGTTTTGAGCAATTCAAAATGGCCATGATGTATTCTCTTTAAAGAATAGTTGTTTGTAGAGTGTGCAATAAATTCCCCGATTAAAAGACGATAACTAACCGAACCTAACCGATTGTATCATCTTAAATTAGTGGATAGGCTTTTGACCAGAATCCATTGTATCTCATCTTGCTATGACAACTGTTACAAGGACCTATCATATGAGTAAAATTCCACGCCTCAACGGTATCATTGGTGCGTTAACGAATAGTGGGGTTGCCTTTTCTACCTTTGCATCCATGGATGTTCAGACGGGTATTACAATAGCCACGTCGAAATTTGACGGTGTGGTGTATGAAGGTGAACACAATCCATGGGATATCGTTGGTCTCAGGGACGCCATGCAGTTCATGCTGAACCGCCGCGAAATAGCTGCCTCAGGGTTGATAGCTCCGACGGTAACACCTCTGGCTCGCATTCCGGTAAACGGTGTTGAACAAGGTCAATGGCACGCTAAACAAGCACTGGATACGGGGGTCTATGGGGTCGTTTGGCCGCATATAAGCACTGTTGAGGAGGCTTACAACGCAGTTGCCGCCTGCCGTTACCCAAGACTGAACAGTGTACCCCTCTACGAACCGCGCGGCATCCGCGGAGATGGCCCAGTTCGTGCGGCCCGTTATTGGGGCCTGACCCAACAGGAGTACTACTCAAAGGCCGATGTCTGGCCCCTTGATCCCAATGGAGAAATTCTGGTTGTCATTCAAATTGAAGATACCACCGGCATCCGTAATCTTTCCGATATGTTGGAAAATGTGCCCGGCATAGGAGCTATTCTCATCGGAGAAGGCGATCTCGGGCAAGAATTGGGATTTCCTCGGCAATACGATCACCCTGCCCTATTGGAAGCCATTGCCGAAATAGTGTCAATCTGCAAGAAGCACGATGTAGTTGTGGGACATGCGCACGCCGGTACCGGTAATATGCAGCGACTACTAGATGAAGGGTTTAGGCTTATGATGACGGCCTCTGGTCATTCCTACGCCGGCCTGGAGAGAGGTCTCGAACTGACCAATAGAGAAAAATGATTACAAAACACAAAATTAAATTATTGAAATGCGGAGGGCTAATATGATTATCGATTGTCATGGACATTTCACCACAGAGCCGGAACATATGCGTCAATGGCGTCAGAACCAACTGAAGCTTGTTGAGGACGGATCATTTAAGCCAACCAGGGCTCAGTTGGAGATCACAGACGATGACATTCGAGAAGGAATAGAAAACAATCAACTGAGGCTGCAGGGAGAACGCGGAACCGACAAAACAATCTTTTCGCCACGGGCCGTTGGCATGGGGCATCACCTCGGCACAGCCGAAACGAGTATGGAGTGGACCCAACTTTCCAATGATACGATTCATCGCGTCGTCAATCTATATCCGGATAATTTTTTAGGCGTATGTGCCCTTCCTCAATATCCAGGTGTAGAACCAAAACATTGTATAGCCGAATTAGAGAGAGCCGTGAATGAACTCGATTTTATAGGCTGTAACCTAAATCCGGATCCGTCCGGCGCCATGTGGACAGACCCGCCGTTGACAGACAAATGGTGGTATCCACTCTATGAAAAACTTTGCGAGCTTGAAGTGCCAGCAATGGTTCACGTGAGCGGATCTTGTAACCCGAATTTTCATCACACAGGTGCCCACTATATTGCAGCAGATACGACAGCATTTATGCAATTATTAACAGGTGATCTATTTAAAGATTTTCCAACCCTTAAAGTTGTAATTCCTCATGGTGGCGGAGCTGTACCCTTCCACTGGGGACGCTACAGGGGATTGGCTCAGGATATGGAAAAACCGTTATTGGAAGACCACCTATTAGAAAATGTTTTCTTCGATACTTGCGTATATCATCAAGCCGGCATTGACTGCATGACAAAAGTAATACCGACAAAAAATATCCTTTTTGCCTCAGAGATGGTGGGTGCGGTAAGGGGGATTGATCCTGAAACTGGCCACAATTATGATGATACTAAACGTTATATCGATGCCACTCCCAACCTCAATGAGGATGAACGGAAAATGGTCTTTGAAGAAAATATCAAAAAAGTATACCCGCGCTTAGAAGTATAAAATAAATCCAAAAACCAAAATTTCTCTTGGTATTAGGGAATAATATGACGCAAACAATTTGGGATCTACTTTAACAGGCACTCCATGGAATTAACCCACGCAATGTCCGAAAAAATCTACTCCAAAACCTTTGAAGCGGGCGAAGATATAATTCGAATAGGTGACGCAGGTAGGAACGCTTATTTCATTGAAAATGGGGCCGTCGAGGTAACCTTACCAGGTAAAGATGGAATAAAAGTCCTCGCGAAGATGGGTAAGGGCGAGATTTTCGGTGAAATGTCAATTATTGATGATGCACCAAGATCGGCTACCGTTACGGCAAAAGAAAACACTGAAGTCATTGTCATAGAACTTTCGCGCTACATGCAGTCGTTGGAATCCAGCAATCCGATGATGCATTTAATCTTGCGTCTCGTCTTGTCCCGGTTCCGGCAGGCCGGTCCGCAAACTAACGACGGTATTACAACATCGGTTACCGAAAATAATTCAATGAATGAAATTCGATCCCTTGCCCTGGAGAAAATTCGTTTTGAGCGGGAAATGCGTGACGGGCTTAAAGCAAAAGAATTTGAAATTCATTACCAGCCAATTATTAGCCTCAAAGATGGAAAAATTGCCGGTTTTGAGGCGTTGATGCGTTGGTACAAAGGAAACAAATTCATTTCACCGGGACATTTTATACCGCTCGCTGAAGAAACCGGTCTAATTGTGGAACTTGGTCGCGTCGCGCTAACAACAGGGCTACAGGATCATATTCAATTCACAAATATTCTCGAAGAAAATTCAGCTTTTATGAGCATTAATCTATCAGGTCTTCAGATCTCGGAGCTCGGAGAAATTGAACATTTGGCCGCTATCATCAAAGAAAGTGATCTCATACCTGCTCAGATTAAGTTAGAGGTCACTGAAACTCTAATGCTTGAGGATTTTCTTCATGCCAAAGAAACGCTTGAGAAGTTTAAAAATTTAGGGGTCTCAATTGCTTTAGATGATTTTGGGACGGGGTTCTCAAGCTTAAGTTACCTGCACCAGCTTCCACTTGACACATTAAAGATTGACCAGGCATTCGTGAACGACATGAATAAAACAAAAAAGAGTATGCGTGTCGTCGAAAGCATTGCCAGTCTAGCTCTCTCATTAAACATGAATATTGTTGCCGAAGGTATTGAAAATAAAGATCAATATATAATCCTGAAGGATCTAGGTTGTCAATTCGGCCAAGGATATTACATGTCACGGCCTTTGCCGAAAGAAGAGATCCAAAAGCTCCTGCTAACGCGACCAACATGGTAAGAAAATCAACGATATTATGTATAGAAATCCCATCAACTCAGATATGCTAATTAAAAAAAGATTTCTCTCCAACTTACTTAAAGGCCGCGACAAATAGAACCAGACTATCGCCCCAGGTGATCTTCTTTTGCTCCAGGTTTCTTAGGATGCGCGTAGGGATGGATGAATTCCGTGTCTTCCAAACCCAATTGTTCCAGTTTTTCCACCATCTCTCCATGAATTTTCGCTAATGCATCCTCTATTTCATATTGTGCCGCAAGGTTACCTTCGGTCGCTTTATTCAATTCTGGTGGGTTACTCAAATACCAATCGACAGTCCGCCTGAATGCTTCCAGAACCGGTACCGTATCCTTATACCCCAGTTCGGAACGAATGAGGTGTGTATCATAATGCAAATGATGAGAATGATGAGAGCCCATCATCATATCTCGTGCGGGATGTGAATATTTGGCAGGGACAGAAATTATATCCAGATGGGTATCCATGGCGTCAGATATTACTTGAACCCACTGGGCAAGTGTAAGCTGTTGGTCGTCACCGCAATTGTATATCTTTCCTGCCGCAGTTTTTTGTTGATCCGCAGCCAGCAAAATTGCATTTGCCATGTTTTCGGCATAACCGCGACTAATTACCGTTAAACCACCGTCTGGTAGAACAACATATTTACGCTTGTCTAAAAGCCGACGAACTAACCACCAATCACACGGTAATGGTTGTCGAGGTCCATAAATTAACGGGTATCGCAAATGCGTTGCTATATAGCGTTTAGCGTCATGACCCTCCATCACTGCGTCTTCACTAATTTTAACCAGATAGCCAAAACGAAATTCACCTTCCGATTTTACCTTTGGGGCATCTTCTGGGAGAGGCACCTGAACACCTTTCGGAAACAATATCTCTGGATGGCGCGTCCCCCTATACCCTGGGGCACCACCGATGCTAATGAGGCGATCTGTATAGTCTCCGGCTATCTCGGCAATCACCCGGAGACGCCCGTAGCTCGCAACTATTAAATCAAAACTACGTCCTGATAATGCAGAACGTAGTGTCTCTCCGAAATGAGGATCGCCGAGAATGCGTTCAACAGAGGCAGGAATTTCATCTGTGTGATGGCTGCCACGATTAAGAATTGAAACATCATATCCCCTTTCGAGAAAGCCATTAACTACAAAGGGGCCCGTCGGCCCTGTCCCTCCTATGACTAATACTTTCAATGCTACTTCCCCTTCTTAGGTAAAGTTTAACGTGGCTCTATTCGGCATAAAAGACTCATACCCAAAATTAAGCTTTCCTAAAACATTTAACCTTCAGGTGACGCTAATCAATCGCTATAATTCTATGAATAGACACAAAGGATCTTTAAACGATGGACCCTTTGTCATTCTATTTTCCAATTTAGGTCTTTGTTGGCGAGATAAAAATGCTACCTTTGCGCCAGGGAACTCAAAACAAATTCGAAGTGCTTGCTTTGTATGAAAAATCAATAATAACGTGTTTTAATACCCGGTATGAAACCTTTTCGAATAAATCCCCTTTCGACACAAATCTTTCCCAATGGATACTAAAACCTAGGACAGTCTGTAATTAGCGGAGGATAGTATGCCCCTAGATAACTACAATAATCTTGGCTCTCTGGTGGAACCAGAGCGAGTTCACAAGGCTTGCTACGCAGATGAGCAAATCTTTGAGAAAGAACTCGAAAACATATTCTACAAGTCATGGATATATATCGGTCATGAAAGCCAAGTGCCTAATCCTGGTGATTACTGGACAACGTGGGTTGGAAGGGAACGCATGATTATTTGCCGGGATGAAGATGGCAAGGTTCATGTTTTATATAACCGCTGTCCTCACCGCGGCACCCTGATTTGCAACAATCTTCACGGCAATGCGCCAAAGGCATTCCGGTGTCCCTACCACGCATGGCAATTCAACATGGATGGATCATTAAGAAACGTTCCCATGAAGCAAGGGTACGAAGGAATTGTCGATTTGACTGATCCCCAACTTCAAATGAAAAGGGCTGAGCGTCAGGAAACTTACCGGGGGTTTGTCTTTGCAAGCTTATCGTCTGAGGGTCCGAGCCTGGATGAATGGCTTGGTAAAGGTGCGCGAGCGGCTTTTGATGATATTTGCAATCGATCACCGGAAGGCGAATGCGAAATCGTCATGAATTGCTTTCGTATCATTCAGCATTCCAACTGGAAAATCTTTCTAGAAAACCAGTTAGACGCTGTGCATCCTTCCATCACCCACCACTCCACGGGAGATGCTGCGGCACAAGAGCAGAAAATTTATAAGCAGAAAACAGGCGAAGACCCACCCATGGGATATCAATTCCTCGCCGATTTTACCTTGCCTTATGAAAAGTGGGACTCACTAGATACGATTGGCCACCCATACGGCCATACTGTCCTGGCCGGCTACATGGGGTTACGTCCCAAAGATCCAATAACCGTTTCCCATGAAGAGGCATTAACCAAAGCTTATGGTGCAGAGAGGATGAATGCCATTCTCTCTACAAACGTCCATCATGTGTTGGTTTACCCCTGTCTATCCGTGCAGCCTCCGTTACAGCAACTGCGAGCAGTCCGTCCATTAGCTGCTAACAAAACACTGACTGAAATTTGGCATTTTAGACTCAAAGGGGCTCCCGAAGGTATTTATGAACGTTCTCTCGCATATTACTATCACGTGAATTCCCCATCAACGATGGTAAACGCAGACGACCTAAATAATTTCCGTGCCTGCCAGGATGGCCTTTCATTGGATGGAGGCGGCGATTGGGTCAGTTTCCATCGCAACTACGGTCAAGATCCGGTTGAAAATGGCATAACCACCTCGGTAACTGGCATGAGCGAACAACCCATGCGGAATATGTTCTCTTCGTGGAAAGAATATATGTCGGTCTGATCACAGCCGGTCAAAGGAAATTATGATGTCAAATAGAACAGGTCTCGTTACTTCCGCAGATATGCAGCGGGAAGTGGAACAACTCCTCTATCACCAGGCAGAGGTCCTAGATGAACGACGATGGGAGGAGTGGCTTAATCTCTTCACCGAAGACGGCGTCTACTGGATGCCGGCTTCAGCCGACCAACAAACTGGCGAAGGCCAGCCTAATATTTTTTATGAAGATCATTATCTCATGGATATGCGTATCCGACGGGTGGAACACCCTTACGCCCACTCCCAAGCTGCTGGCCACCGTACCAGCCACGTCGTCTCGAATGTAATGATCAAAAATGAAGATCAGGCTTCCCATGAACTTGTCGTGACATCGCGCTTTCACATGGTTGAGTACCGCCTAGACGATTTGCGCCATTTTGGCGGAAAATATACCCATACGCTGATAAAATTGGATGATACCTATAAAATAAAACTCCAGCGCGTTGATCTTACCAATGTGGAAGGACCATTTGACTTCGTCATGCAGGTCTGGCTCTAGCTAAGAATATTATCCAAAGCGCCTTAACCATTATTAGGGAAAATTTACCGGGTTTCTTGCCGGAAAATTTTTACCTGTGGCACCAGGACTTATAGAGCTACCATCTAAACCATGAACCCTACCCGCCTCGCTTTATATTATGCCGCATATTTTGCCGTAATCGGTATCTTGATGCCTTTTTGGCCGATTTGGCTGGAAGGAAAAGGTTTAGACGCCATAGAAATTGGATTTATCCTTGCCTCTGCTCCATTCGTAAGGGCAATCGGCAGTCCACTGATCGCACAAGTCGCTGACCGGCGCGGCCTCCGCCGACCGATAATAATAATGTTGACGGCATCCGCGACTATTTCCTTTGCCGTATTTAATTATATCGACGACTTTTGGCCAATTGTCATTGTCACAATACTGTTTTTCATGTTGTTTTCAGCGAGCCAGCCCCTGGCGGAGAGCCTTACTATGCACGTGGTCCGTAATGAGGGTGCCAACTACGGTCGTATGCGCCTTTGGGGTTCCGTCACATTCATCCTCGCAGCCGTAGGCGGCGGCTACATATTAGAAGGCCGGAGTGTAAACATAATATTTTATCTTTCACTTTTTGGCCTTTGGATTTTATTTGTAACCTGCATCTTTTTACCTAAATTTCGCTTCCCTGCTGATGCTGATAAGGGGTATCCAATACTTAAACTCCTCAAGATCAAGCCATTCGTTTGGATGTTAATCGCTGCCGCCTTGATCCAGAGTAGTCATGCGGTCGTTTACAGTTTTAGTACCATTCATTGGAAGAGTATCGGTTTTTCCGAGAGCCTGATTGGAATT
Organism: Rhodospirillales bacterium; assembly: GCA_028345065.1. Classification (GTDB taxonomy): domain Bacteria; phylum Pseudomonadota; class Alphaproteobacteria; order Rhodospirillales; family UBA2165. The sequence continues at coordinate 19,408 of JAOMCN010000026.1, read as the reverse complement.
CTATGGGCTGAAGGTGTCGTGGCGGAAATCATTCTCTTTCAATACAGTGGTTTCGTCTTGAAACGCATAAGTCCAACCATGTTGATTGTAATCGCTGCGGCTGCCGGAATTATCCGCTGGTCCATTATGGGGTACACGGATTTTCTTCCAGCCCTAATTTTCGCGCAAGGACTCCATGGCCTCACCTTCGGAGCAGCTCATCTGGGTGCTATCCACTATATCTCGGAAACAATTCCACCCAACCTATCTGCAACGGCGCAAAGTCTTCTATCAGCCGTAGTCATGGGTCTCGCAATTGGCCTGACGACAATGATTTCTGGTGTACTTTATAGCTCGGTTGGTTCCTTGGCATATTTTTCTATGGCAGGCATGGCTTTTATCAGCGTCATCGTGGGATTGGTACTCTATTTAAAATACAAGAAACCCTCTCAATATGTCTAGATGTGGCCTCTTAGACCAACTTCTTGTATTCTACCAATATGGCTAGCAATCGTTTTAAAATTGGTATTTTTGCTTCAAATTGCTCGGGTGGTATTGCCTGTACAACAGTACCTGAACGATGGGAACCTACCTGGGAAAACAACCTGGAAATTGCCCAGATGGCGGACGAGGCCAATCTTGAATTCATGTTGCCGTTAGGCCGCTGGGCAGGTTACGGCGGGGAAACAGACCACAACGGCACGTCTTTTGAGACACTCACTTGGGCATCTGGCCTGTTAGCAGCAACACAAAATATCATGGCCTTCTCCACGCTTCATGTTGCACTGGTTCATCCGGTTTTTGCCGCAAAACAGATGGTAACCGCAGATCATATCGGGAAAGGAAGGTTTGGACTCAACATCGTTTGTGGATGGAATGCTGAAGAGTTCAATATGTTTGGTATCAGCCTGGAAAAACATGATCGACGTTATGACTTAGGGCAGGAATGGCTCGAAATTGTCCAACGTATTTGGTCTGAAGATAAACCATTTGATTTCAAGGGAGAGTTTTTCCAGCTTGAAAATGTTCGCGCCCAACCCAGACCCATCAGCACTCCAAGGCCAATCATCATGAATGCTGGACAATCCGGTACTGGTCTCGAATTTGCGGTCAGAAATGCAGATTATCTGTTTCGCGCTATACAAACTGCGGATGGAACGGCAAAAGACCTTGCGCGTGTCAAATCAGAAACGAGCGCCTTAGGACGGGACGTCGGAGTTTTTACCAATTGCTACGTCGTTTGCCGTCCTACGGATAATGAAGCTCATGAATATCACCGGTACTATGCTATCGAACACGCGGATGAAGGAGCAGTGGAGACCATATTTTCGGGTCGAGGCATTAAAGATGATCCTAGGCTATCCAATCAAATCAAGGCCAATATTCGCCTTCGTATCGCAGCCGGCAACAGCGCCTACGGCATTATCGGCAATCCGGATGACGTTGCCGCACAATTGAAATCCCTAAGCGAATGGGGATTTTCTGGTATTGCCATGGGCCTGGTAAACTACACGCGTGATTTTCCATACTTCGCTGAGGAAGTCCTGCCGAGGCTGGAGCGACTTGGTTTGAGGGGGTCAATCCGGAATGGGATCGCGCCATGAACAGGATGCCAGACGCTACTTTACAGGGACGGCGGGTGAAAATGGGTGTCATCATCCCCACCGTCAATACCGTCACCGAACCGGAATTCAATGCCATGAGACCAGAAGGTGTCACGGTTCACATTACCCGCATGCCGATCCATTTTCATCCGGAGGAGGACGGCTTTAAAGGTCTTATGGAAGATCTTGAAATCCGCCTCAACGAATTCGCGCTATTTGCTGCAGATGTCGTAGCCTACAACTGTACGGTCGGGTCCATGGCCTGCCCCCCGGAAATGCTGGTCGATAGAATGGAATCCGTCACCGGATCCCCCGGCGTCACCACTGCCGGCTCCGTCATCCAGGCACTAAAGACACTGGAAGCCGACCGCATTTCCCTGGCAACGCCCTACCCGGATGCCGTCAACCAGCATGAGAAGGAATTCATAGAAAGAAGCGGCATAAAGGTTCTGAAAATGGCCGGAATGAGCTTCGATGCCGTTGAACCGGAATTGGGCCGCAAGTTTGCGGAAGTCCCGGAAGAGGAAATTTACAGGCACGCCCTATCGGTAGATCATCCAGACGCGAAAGCCCTTTTCCTGAGTTGTGCAAATTTTTCCACTGCCGCCCTTACCCAACAGATTGAGGACACACTCGGCAAACCCGTTATTACGAGCAATACGGCTACATTCTGGGCTGGACTGAGAAAAGCTGGAATAACCGACGACATCGAGGGTTTTGGATCCCTCTTTTCGATTTCCCCATAACCGGGTTGAACTTTCCGGGCGCCCTGAATTGCTTCGATGGTCTCTCGATTTCGGTTCAGGTTTTTCCCGCTTTAGGGATATCAAATCACGATTGATCAGGAATTACCGATAGCAACTACGTTTGATAAAGACGGTACGCCTTGGACTTGATGTGACTCAGGATACCTGGAGGGATGCCTAAAAATTACTCTGCTTTTGTTCAATACTCCCCACGGCGACGTCACGTTAAATTGGAGGCATATATCCGCAGGTAAGCCCTCCATCAATAACAAATTCTGAGCCAGTCATCATGCGCGACTCATCTGATGCCAAATAAATAACCGCGTGCGTCACGTCGATGGGATCAAGAATATCACCTAACGGAATTAATGACCGCAGCGTATCATATGCCTTTTCCTCATCTCCGCCGACGGCATCTGCAAATCTCTTTAGCAGGGGCGTTTTTATGAACGTTGGATGCAGAGAGTTACAGCGAATATTATATTTTTGCCGTGCACAATGAAGCGCAATGGATTTGGTCATTGAGCGGACCGCAGCCTTCGCGGTTCCATAACCAAGTGTAAGAGGGTTTCCCATTATCCCAACAGTCGACGATATATTGATAATGGATCCACCCCCTGCATCCCGCAAGAAAGGTAATGCCAGCTTGCATCCCCAAAATACACTATCGACATCAACTTCCTGAAGTTTTTTCCAGGTATCGAAATCAGTTGATTCAATATCACCACCTATCGAAATACCCGCATTATTTAGAAGAACATGCAACGCTCCGAAATGCTCCTGGCACAAATTAAGAGCGGAATTCCAGTCATCTTCTGATGTCGCATCATGTTGGCAAGATAGAGCCGCCCCCTGACGCTCGGCGTTAATGGTATCGGCCGTCTCCCGGGCTGTATCGCCATTCAGATCTGATACGATAACATTAGCTCCTTCACGAGCAAGATGAGTAGCAGATGCCCTACCAAGTCCCGAGCCGCCGCCGGTAATTAGTGCTGTTTTTCCGTCGACACGTCCAGACATGGTTATAATTCCAACCTTTTCATCTGGGGCGCAGGATAACGCTCACCAGAAGTTTCATCTGGAGGAAATGCCCTTGCCAACTTTCCGGCATCTTCATCTGTCAACTCTAGATCCGTTGCACGGACGTTTTCATCTAAATACTTAATCCGTTTCGTGCCGGGAATAGGAACTAAAATTGGGTCTTGGTGCAGAACCCAGGCAATTGCAACTTGAGCAGGTTTGAACCCTTTGGTCTCGGCAACTTCTTCCAGGACTTCAACCTTCTTGATATTTTCGGCCATATTTTCTGAACTGAAGCGAGGATGATCACGCCTTCTATCGGCATCTATGAGATCATTAACTGTCCGAATTGTACCACTCAGGAAGCCCCTACCTAACGGAGCATAGGCCATGAGACTAATGCCAAGTTCCTGACAGGTCGGTAGAATTTCGGCCTCAACATCTCTACTCCATAGAGAGTATTCTGTCTCTACACAGACAATGGGATATGTGCCCCGAGCCTTACGGATTGTGTCGGAAGATGCCTCGGAAAGCCCAATATAACGAACCTTTCCTTGTTCAATCAATCTAGACATGGCGCCAACTGTTTCCTCAATTGGCACGTCTGTATCGACGCGATGCTGAGAATAAACATCAATATAGTCGGTTCCGAGACGCGCTAGGCTCGCCTCACAAGCTTCTTGAACATATTCTGGTCGACCGTTAACGCCACCTGTGCCATCCGGATTTCGCACCTGTCCAAATTTTGTGTTGAGGATAACGTCGCTGCGTCGGTCTTTGATCGCTTTTGAAATCAGTTCTTCGTTCTTACCCCATCCGTACATATCAGCCGAATTGATAAGATTAACCCCGACGTCTAGAGCGTGGTGAATGGTATTGACGGATTGCTCGTCATCCAATTCGCCATATTGAACAGTCATACCCATACAGCCAAGACCGATAGTTGAAACCTCGAGACCTTCACTCCCAAGTTTTCTCGTTTTCATACTAAACTCCCTCAAAGTTTTTCCCTTGAACTATGCAATTTTGATGGTCAAATCCCCAACATCGTCAATATGACCCTCCATGGTATCACCGGGCATAACAGGTCCCACGCCATCTGGTGTTCCCATGAAGATCAGGTCTCCCGCCTGGAGTTCCATTAGACCCGATAGATAAGAAATGGTCTCCGCTGTCGTCCAAATGTGCAAATCTAACGTACTTTTCTGTTTTATTTCACCATTAACCTTAATCCAAATCGTGGCGTTTGTCGTATCCGGGTGCCCCACCTCACTAACTGGACGTAAGGCCGTACAGGGGGCCGAGTTATCGAAACCCTTCCCCATGTCCCAGGGCCTTCCCATTTCTTTAGCCTTGTTCTGGATATCTCGGCGGGTTAAATCAATCCCCACGCCATATCCCCAGACATGATCTAAAGCCCTCTTCTCCTGAATATCTCTTCCACCTTCACCAATTGCAGCAACCAATTCGATTTCATGATGCAGGTTTTCAGTTTTTTGGGGATATGCGATGGTCGCCCCGTTTTGAACAATGGCGTCTGCGGGCTTCATGAAGAAGAACGGTGGTTCACGATCCGGGTCAGCACCCATTTCGATCGCGTGGGCGCGGTAATTTCTACCAACGCAATAAATACGCCGCACGGGAAAACGTTTTCCGCTGCCGTCGATCGCAACGGTCGCCTGTTCAGATGGTTGAATAACAAAACTCATTAATCGATATCCTTAAATATTACTTTTGCAATAAGAAGAAATTTATTGGCTCAATTCCAAAATTTCCAAACCGTTATTACGATCTAACAGATATATCAATCCATTCTTATCCACCTCCACGTCATTACTCTGAGGTGACATAAAACCCTCTACCGGTTCCGGGATATAATGAGCAATTTCTGCAGGATTAAATGGGTCTGCCACATCAACTACCCGTAAACCTCCAGAGAACCATGTACAATAGACCAAGCTATTATCGAGGTGATCTTGAAACTGGTGCGCTCCAAATCGAGCACCAGGCACACGGGACCAGGGGCTGCTCCACTCCGGTACATGAAAAGATGATATAGCTTGTATCTGATCGAAATGTGTCACATCAAACACCCAGAGATTGGCTGGAGCCTGGCCAGGTCCAGGAGTACGGGAGTGTTCTTCATCTATACCCACAGCAATTCTACGGCCATCAATAAAGTGGGGTAGCGGCAGGATCGTATGTGTGGGCTCCTTAACCGGCGGATGGTAATTATGCACTGCGATTGTCGTCGGCTTTTTAATATCCGAAATATCTAGAACACGAAAACCGGCATGCCATACAGATGCCCACATCTCATCACCTACGCGCAAGGCATGGTGTAGGCGGTTACGGTAACCCTTCCAGGACGGAACTTCACCTCCCTCTTGAAATTGACCTGGCATCCACCAACGGGATACCTCTGTCGGATTTGCTGGATCAGCTAGACTATAGATAACAAGAATATTACCAATGTATCCCTCCATCTCAGTGGAAATATACGCGTAATTTTCATCCATATCGAAACGGTGAGTGCCAAATCCAAATGTTCGAACATATGCTAGTTCTATTGGTTCTTGTATCTTTGATATATCCCAAACCTTAAAGCCCCCATCGGAGTACCCTCTCTTGCGTGAAGCCTCCAAAATGGGGATGTCTTCAGTCTTTACTCCCAATACGTCAGCAATATTTTTATCCGTAGGTTCCTTACCCTCTTTCTCAAGATCAATACGAAGTTTAGGGATTTGAGTACCCAGCCGCAAAAAATGTCGATTATTCATTTCGACATTGGTGATCATAATGTCACCAGCTACCCGTACCTTATGGGTGTGTGAGAATTCTGTATCGGTCTTGGTTTGCCAGATGATTTTTGGGTCTGTTGGATCGGTAATGTCAATAATTGTCGTCCCGTGGGGTGGTTTCATATGCCCCACAAAAGCGTAGTTTCCTTGCACAACCACCTGTCCACCACCTGGAATATCCAAATGCCCAAGTCGTGTGATATTAAGTGAGATTTCTCCGGCTGGCTTATCCAACACGTTCTTCCCTTCTTATTCTTCCAAGTGTTTCTTAAATACTAGGATCCGTCCCCAAGCTTTTTACGCCTGTGATCCATATAATATGGTAGCGCCAGAGAAATAACCAGCAACACCCAAAGTGTATTTCCGATGCTCGATGAGAAAATCACCATGATGTCACCTTGCGACATCTTCATAGCACGAAGGAAATAGGTTTCCATCAGCGGTCCAAGTATCACACCAATCAAGATTGCCGCGACGTGGTAGTCGGTCTTACGGGCAACATAACCAATCACGCCAAAAACGAGGGCAAGGTTCATATCGAACAAATAGGCTCGCGGCACAAAGGATCCGACCAAGGTGAATGAAATGATGATGGGGGCCATATAAATGGTCGAGATCACCGTAATTTTTGACATATATCGGGCCAGCGGTAACGCGGTTAGGATCATCAGCACATACGTCACCGCCATCGCAGTAAAAGGCCCAAAAGCCAGTTCAGGGCTCGTCAGGAAAAGATCAGGGCCCACAGTTACGCCGTGGTATTGTAAAACGACTAGCATGATTGCCGCTGTTGCACCACCTGGGATGCCGATAACAAGCAATGGAACCAGCGTACCAGATGTAACACCGTTATTTGCCGATTCCGGAGCAATTAGTCCTTCAATATGTCCGGTGCCATAGAGTTCGGGCGTCTTCGAATAAGTTTTAGATTGTTGATAGGCAACAAAGGAAGCTATGGCGGCGCCTGCTCCCGGAACCACGCCTATCACCAGGCCAATCAAACTATTCCAGGTAATATGCCACCACCTCGACGCTGCCATGCGGATACCTTCGAAGGTAGCTGACCAACCTGGGTTTTGCATGGCAGCTTTGCCACGTTCAGTGAGGATGGATTGCCTTTCAATAATAGCAAAAGCTTCAGATATGGCGAATAATCCAACCAAGGCTGGTATCAATGGTACTTTATCATAAAGCTCTAAAAAACCGAATGTTCCCCGCGGTGTTTCATACACGACATCCGTGCCGATAAAGCCAATCATCAATCCGAAAAAGCCAGCGATAAGACCCTTCAACGTATCTTTAGCTGCAATCGTCGCGATTAGGGAAATACCGAAGAACATGATCACGATCATCTCGACACTGTGGAGATAGTAGGCGATTTGCGACAACCACGGTAAAGAAAGCAGTGCGATAACGGTCGTAAATAAGCCGCCAGAAATCGAAGCGAAAAAAGACATCGCGAGCGCTTGCTGCCCCCTGCCCTGTTTGGTCATAGGATAACCATCAAGTGGTGTTGCAGCTGCCCCAGCCGTGCCTGGGATATTCACCAGGATCGCCGGAATACCAGCCCCCATTCGAGAGGAAGCATAGAGGGCAACCATAAAAGTCAGACCAATTTCTGGATCCATCGCCAAGGTAAGCGGCAACAATATGATAATCGTATTGGCCGCGCTAAAACCCGGAATTGCCCCAACGACGAGGCCTAAAAAAATGGCCGGGATTATAACCCACCAAAAGCTGAAGGTGCGGACGAACATTTCACTAAAGAAGGAAAGATCATATTCCATCTTAGAATAATACTTTCATCAGTGTTTCAAATGGCCCCGCTGGAAATCTGGTTTTGAAGGCAACTATAAATAATAAATACCCACCCAAGGACAACCCCGCCGACAGAGACAAAATAAGGCTCATGTTTTTGCCTTCACTCAGTAGCAGCGTTGCCATTGCCAGAAAGAGAAACGTTGTAATTGTAAACCCGAGAGATGGCACAATGAATATATAAACAATTGTTAGACTCAAAAGGCCCAGGCGCTTAGGCACGAAAGATCTGGGTGTAATTAAATCGTCAAAATCAAGCGCTCCTTGCCCTGTACGAATTATTTTCACTGATTTGAGGCCAAATAAAACGACCAGAATTATTAGTATGGAACCAACAATGAAAGCAGCCACCTGTGCCGTCCAGGGGGCATCTATAATCGTATAGAAGTAGTAGATTGTGAATAATATTGCGGCTATAGGAATAATTAACTGACTGCCAACCGACGTATGCACAGATCCTTCAGCTTCTTTATCGTCTGTCATCAACCCACTCACATACGAAATATCATCGGGAAATTAATTTTTAACATATGAAATTTGGAAATAGGCGGTAAGTGTATTAGAAGCTCACCGCCCTTCCAATTATAGGCAAATTTAAATCAGGTCTTTTTGCCAGAAAGAAGTTCTTTGAACTCTTGACCAATTTTTGAGATATTTCTTGAGTATTCGGCGCAAGCTTCAGGCCCGCGATAGCCAATGAATTCCCAAGGGGATTTGGTTTTCAAATATGCTTTCTTGAAAGCTGGATCTGCGAACACTTTTTTCAAGGTCGTTTCCAGGGTATTGAAACGATCCGGATGCTTCGCAATTGCAGATTTTTTAATCCCGAAGGCACGTGATCCTGCTATCAAGGATGGCATATTCGTCTTGAAGTGATCGTTCATGGTAGGCGCGTTTTCAGACCGACCGGGTAGCGGGTTTTTGTGTGAGAACATCACCAAAACTTTAAAGCTCTTTTTTCTGCTTACAATACCGCCCGATGGTAAAGCGCCTAGATCCATTTCTCCAGTTGCTACACCAGCACGCGTGTTTTTGCCACCCGATAACGGGATTGGATTAAACTTCGCACCAGTATGTTTGGCAAGAGCCAAGGCGCCGAGAGTTGCTGGGTGCGCCAATCGACTCACACCAACATTCAACACCCGTTTTTTCCCTTCGGCTATTACGTCATCAATCGATTTAAATTTGCTGCGGCGGCTCACAAACAGGATGCCTGGATCGCTATCTACCTGGGCGAAATATTGGAAGGTACTCAGATCAAAAGTTGGTTTTTTAACCACCCAATTGAGTACTTCTGGACCCATATTACCAAACAGCAATTCATACATATCGTCTTTAGCTAGCCCCATGTATTTTTCATATCCGACACGTCCTGCCGCTCCAGGGAAGAATGACGGTTCAAAGTTTGTGCTTAGGTAATTCTTCCATACACCCGTGACAGCACGCAACAAACGATCAGCACCGCCACCTTCACGTGTAGGCACATAAACTTTGATATTGCGAGCCGGAAAACTCGCCGCTAAAGAACTACCAAACGGAAAACTGCTGACAGTAGCCAAACCTAAAGCAGTTGCTGAACCTTTAAGGATCAACCGTCGATTTACATCCAGTTCTAACTTCTTCATCGTATCCTCCCAATTTATCATTTGGAGAAAGAGTATACTATTAAAGTATTTGGGATACTAGACGATGGAAAAGGGCATTTACTGCCTCTTTATGGTATTTTAGGAATTAAACTACGAGGGTCAGCCGGTGACGGTTCTTTTAAGATCAGCGCAACCGTGATCAATTTGGGAATTGCGGCCCTTTTATTTTCAGTTCTCATGGAACCCCTGCAACCAATCGGTGAACGAAGCTAAAATAACTTAATTTGGAACAACATCATAACCTATAACCTTCCTTATTATTAGCGCAGGCTCCTCAGGTAACTTATTCCCCCTCCAAGCGATATGTTGATCTGGCCTAATAAGACACAACGATGCCTCATAAAGATCATAAATGGCCTCATCTTTAATAGAAACCGTACGAAGAGGCACATTTAATTTGGACGCAGCCAACTCAAAGCTTTTGATATCTGGTGGATTGGGTCCGAGGCATAGCAGCGTAAACCAAGGACCTAACTGATCATATAGCGACAGTTTTTCATTGATCCAGTAGTGGGGAGCGCGTCCTCCGGGACAAGCGCTCGGTATATATGTTGCTCGATCATCAGGGGGCGGTTGACTTCCATCGCTTGAGATTACCGGTGAAGTGTTATACCTGGCACCAAGTACTACACCTAAACTGGCAAATTCTTCTTTAAATGTTAATAAGGTTGATTTTAGACTTTCCCTCGCTAATACGCCTCGTTCACTGTCTTCATCTACAAAATCTGAAAATTCCAGCGAACCTATTTTATTGGCATAATCACCCGAAGCCGCAGTATTTCGTAAGCCTATCGGTTTACGTTCAACCTCATAACTGTCAAGTAACCGAATTGGTGCCCAGTCCTGCAGGACGGCGGCGAGCTTCCAACCTAGATTGGATACATCATCAATACCCGTATTAAAGCCAAACCCCCCTGAGGGTGTAAAAAGATGTGCTGCATCCCCTGCCAAAAAAACCCTGCCTTTCTGATAGTTGTCGACTACGAGGGCTAAACCTGCCAACCATTCCTCGACGGAAATTACCTCAAATTCTATATCAGCCCCGATCGCGTTCTTGACGATGGCGGAAACATCAATATCTCCGATTGGTACCCCTGGAGGGACTTCGGCTAATAGAACGTACTCACCTTCCCCATCTAGAGTTATGAAATCTACTCGCCCTTTTGGGTTAATAGTCCAATAATGCCAGGCAACCGGCATATTAATAACTTCAAGAATATTGGGGGCTCGAATGTAAATTGAGAGCATAGTTCCATCATAAAAGCGATCTCCAGAGCTGCTGCGGCCCTCATATGATATTCCAAGCTGGCGCCGAACTATGCTGTTACCGCCGTCGCACCCTACCAAAAAATCACAATGCATTGTCTCCCGCCTATCCGTTCTGACATCTTCAATCTGCGCAGACACATAATCTCCATGATCCTCAAACGAAGACAAACGCCAAGCGTATCGCATATCGGTCTCTTCAAAGGCCTCAGCGTGCGAATGCATGACCGCCTCAAAATAAAATTGGTTCGAGCGATGGATGGGTTCTGGGGTCAATAATGTCTCACCCCAAGGTCCAGGGTTGCTAAGTTTTTCCCTAAGAGTGGGCATTGGTAAACGGCCAAGTTCAAACTCTGCTAAACGGGTTACATAGATGCTGTCCGTAGGATGATCCAAAGGTAAGCCGGTTTTTCTAATTGCCGGTGCAAGCCCCATCCTTCGCATATGTTCCATCGTTCGGCTGTTAAGTGTGCTACCTTTGGGATGAAGAGAAGTTGTAGGTCTCTCATTCACCAATACACTATCGACATTCCAACATGCCAATTCCATGGCTAGGCTTATGCCTACGGGGCCTCCACCAACAATTAGGACAGGTGTTCTACCCTCAGATGTACGTTTCATGTTTGCCATCAAGCGCTAAGGTCGGAAAAGCTGACAAACGCTCAAAAGTAAGATTTTTATCCAAGATAATTTGGAGACGCCTGAGATAAAAAACTGTTTAGTATGTGGTACACCATCATGTAATTCTTCTGCTGAAAACTAGCATGTGAAACACCGGGCATAACAATAAATTGCTTATCTGGATTAGGTATCCTTTTAAAAAACTTTAAAAGATCTTCCATCGCAGCAATACCGTCCCATTGCCCTCGCATAATTAGGCAAGGCATCGTCAATTGTTCTGGGTCCACGATAGGCAGGTTTTCACACATATCTATATAGGTTCCATTCGGAATAGAGGTATCTAACTCGCAAATAACCTTTGCAAAACCTTCGATAACCGTATCTTCTGCGCAGCCTGGGTGATCACGACTAAAAATTGATCGGACAAAATCGAGATCTATCGGTCGACGCTTATTTGCCTTGAACTCCTCCAGTTTTTTGCGTCTATTTTCAAGAGTTGGGCTCCCCTCACCCGTCCAAACCATCGCATCCATGGCAAGCCTGTTTATGATGGTAGGATTTCTCTGAGCAAACAGGGAAGCCCTTAGCGCACCTGAAGAAATTCCATACATATGAATCTTCTCGATGCTTCGAATTTTTTTAATGTACTGGCAGGCGACCTCGAGATCGTCTGCGCCATCCGAGATAAAAAAATAACTGTCCCGATCTTTATCAGAACGTCCATAACCTTCCATATCAACACACCAGGTATCAAAACCCTGTATCGCAAAATAGTTCATCGCTGAAGAAAATGGTCGCCCTTCGACATGTAGATCAAAAGTTGGCTGCGACGCCATAGACGATCCATGAACAAAAACCAACGTACCGATTGAATTAATCGGATCTCCAACAAATTTGTTCCATAAAAATAATTTTGTACTATTGCCTTTATTGGCCCAGTGCTGCTGACCGATAACATCAAGTTCTGTAAATTTTTTCATAATAATTTTTTCTTTAATATCAAACTATTGTCAAAGCGTATTTATCTTTTAAATGAAAGTGAAGCATTAAATACTAAACGGATCGATAAACGTTCAATCATTTAAGATTTACTAGGAAATAGGCCTTCAATTCACCTTTTCCTTTTAATCCTACGAACCCGTAGTCCGTCAGATCGTCAGACTGTTTTAAAAATTTACTTATTAGTTGGGTTTGGACTTCAATTTATTCATTACTTCTGTCATTATATCTTTATGAACAGAATTATACCATTTGTAACAATTTGTATATTCCAGATGTTGTTTTCAACTAATACTTGGTCCGCGGATTTAAAAAAAGGAGCAATGGCTTATAAGAATGGAGACCATGCCGCCGCATTAAGGGAATGGAAACCTCTGGCTTTTCAAGGAAATGCAAAAGCCCAATTTTTTTTGGGTAACATGTATTATAAGGGGATAGGGGTCCCTCAGGATGATGGGGCCGCCTATAAATGGTATAAAAAAGCAGCCGAGCAAGGCCTAACCAGGGCACAAAACAACCTTGGCACGTTGTACATGAGGGGACTTGGTGTATCGAGGAACAACACTCGCGCATTTATCTGGTTACATCTTACCGCCATGCAAGGAGACAAAGTGGGAATAAAGAACCGAGATTTAGTGGCAAAAATCATGTCCAAAAATCAGCTAAGGAAAGCCGAGGAACTTGCACTCGAGTGCAAAAAAAAGAAGTATAAGGGCTGTTATTAAACTCGTTTCTCTCCCGTTCTACGACCATTTTGAAATGAAACGACAGCTAACATATCCATTACTCCTTATTGTAATAATTTTCTTCTCTCCAAAGGCGTGGGCTCTACCCCCTTGTCCAGGCAATTACAACGAGAGAACTTGGAATAATTGTGTTAGCACCAGGCTCTATGAAGATGGAAGCAAATATATCGGTGAATGGAAATACGGAAAGCCTAATGGACAAGGTATTTCAATTTGGCGCGGTGGAGGAAAATACGTAGGCGAATTCAATAACAATAAACGCCATGGGAAAGGTACCCTCACGTACGCTAATGGGGATAAGTACTCCGGCGAGTGGAAAGCCAATGTGTTTGAGGGAAAAGGCACCTATACTTTTTTCAATGGTGCCAAATTCGTCGGTGAATTTAAGAATGGAACAAAACACGGAGAAGGTAAACATACAGATGCCAATGGAAACATTAAGGAAGGCATATGGGAAAATAATCAGTTTAAATATACTAAAACCATTTCGCCTGAGGCGACTACTCAAAAAATAATGACAGGTTTAGATACCTGTCCTGATGGCGATAATAATGCAACCTGGAATGAATGTGTAGGTATCAAACTCTTCTTTAATGGCGCAAAATACAAAGGCGAGTGGAAAAATGGCAGACCAGATGGGTCAGGTCGTTACACTTACGCCAATGGCGATAATTACACTGGACAGTTTAAGGCTGACAAGCCAGAAGGGAAAGGCGTCTATAACTTTGCCAACGGAGACAAGTACGTCGGTGGATGGAGGAACAGGAAACCGGCGGGTAATGGCACCTATACTTATGCCAAAGGAGATAAATACGCTGGTCAATTTAAAAATGGCAAACCACATGGACACGGTTCATATACCTGGAGCATAGGGGACAAATTTGTTGGGTCTTGGAAGGAGGGCATGAAGCATGGCAAAGGAACCTATACGTACCTCGACGGAGACAAATATTTTGGTGAGTTTAAAAATGACAAACATCACGGAAGTGGAAAGATTACTTACGCCAACGGTAAAATTTTTGAAGGCATATGGGCAAATAATTACCTAAACTCGCGGAAACAATGATCATCTGACCCTGACCCTTATCTGGATCACAACTGTGTTATTAACCGAATAGAATAGAATCAATTTGATCCGTGCACCAAATGATATAGCGGTCTAGTTTATGGGTATAGTTGTGTAAATTATCATCTCACATAATTCTTGGAACCGCATATTCCAGAGAATATTTAAATTTTAATCTAAATGAGACGTAAAAAAGGATCGACGTACGATATTAATTCTTGTTATTGACCGGGGAATTTTCGTTGCCCGAGATCTTTTAATCGATGCTCAAGCACTGTATAGGATCGGTGCCCTTTTCCAAAACTTGTTCTCAAGGTTCTAATAATTCTTTTTGTATAAAATACAAAACAATGACTCAGGATCGTTTTTTTGACCTGTGTGGCATAAAAAAACCACTCAAAACTCCGGAAAAGAACTACAACTGATAACTTCGAAGAAGGCAAGAAAGATAAGATTATAATTCAATCCAGAGTAGGTAGTTATAATAGACGTGCAATGCAGACTGGAGATAATGTGTGCAAGCGTCAATTTCCACAACTAATTTCTTGAATTTTCCCCCAACTACAAATACACCAGTATCTCCAACAAAAATCACCAAAGGAGAGGTGCCCGAGTGGTTGAAGGGACCGGTCTTGAAAACCGGCAGGCGTGCAAGCGTCTCGTGGGTTCGAATCCCACCCTCTCCGCCAAAAAATGCAAAAACACGATATAGCTTTAACGAAGTTATCGTATCATACATATTGCCCTAAACGGCAATTCAAACTTATCCTTTGAATATATTGTAACTTACCCTAACGGATATAAACTTTTTTTGTTTCTATAGACACGCACAGTCAAAAAGGCTCTAAAGTCATGAAATCTCTTACATTTTTTTATTTACTGTATTTTTAGCTGATGCAGCGCATGCTTACCTCGACCCTGGTACCGCGTAAAATCAACAACCGGGACTAGGCCGCCATAACGTTAACGCCGCTGGAAGTTTCCTATCACGAGGAGTCGGCAGAGTCATCAACCCAGAATGGCTGGATGAGTTGCCGGTCGCCCTCACGTCCCTTCAGGAAGAAGCTGCCTCGTTTAAGGCGAGGAAGCGCACGCTTCGCGGAAACGAAATTTTTAATATTGAGAATAGCGCAACCCGCGGGGCGAGAATTTTAGCCGAATTGGCTACTCTGATGAAAAACAAGGCTTAAGCTCCACCTTCGCCTAAGATCAAATTTTATTTACAAATTTTATGATATAAAATGCTTGATTCATTTAATCAATTCGTTAACCTGTTTGCTAACACTATAACTTTTTACAGAACGATACCCATGTCTAGAACTAAAACATTGCAACGCCCGAAAGGACTTTTTGGCATCTATATTCGGAACCTCCGCGAAGAACAAAAAATCGGGCAGCGTAAACTGGCGCGGGTGATTGGCGTTTCCGCACCCTACTTGAATGATATTGAGAAGGGCAAGCGGGCAGCGCCCCGGACAGAGCTGGTTAAGGCACTCGCGCGGGCCCTGGACGCCGACCTTGAGACCATCAATGATCTTGCCGGTGCTTCCAAAAACACCCTGCCCCCCGATGTGGCCGAATTTATCCAGGATAACCCCGAAGTGGTCTCGCTGCTGCGCATGATCCAAGTCTACGAACTCGATGATACTCAGATAACGGAGCTTGAAAAAATGATGACGTCAACCAACGCCAAAGCCATCATCATCGCCGCCGGACTGGGCAGCCGATTGAAAGGCTATACCGAGAATTTGCCTAAATGCATGCTGAAGTTTGGCGATAAAACGCTCCTCGAAAGACAATTAGATGCCTATCGGGAATGCGGTATCAGCAATATTTCTGTTATCCGCGGCTACAACAAAGAGAAGATCAATTACGAAGACCTGCGCTATTTCGAAAACACAGACTTTGAGAATAACAATATTCTCAATTCTCTTTTCTATGCCGAAGACGAACTGAATGGGAATGTTATAGTTTCGTATTCGGATATTCTTTTTGAATCTGCCGTAGTCAAGCGGCTGCTTGAATCAGATGCCGATATTTCCATCGTCGTCGACATCGATTGGCGTGCGTATTACGTGGATCGTAAGGACCACCCTCTCGAAGAGGCGGAAAATGTCATCTTCAACGCCAATAACGAAGTGGTAAAAATTGGTAAAGTCCTAACGGCAAAGGACGATGTCTTTGGTGAATTTATCGGCATGATGAAATTTTCACCGCGGGGTGCCGATCTTTTCAAACGGCATTTTCAACGCGCCAAGGAACTGTTTTGGGACCGCCCGTTTCAGCGGGCCAAAACCTTCCAGAAGGCCTATATCACTGACATGATCCAGGACATGGTAGACCTCGGTGTCCCAATCCATTGCGTCATCATTGAACGGGGTTGGAAGGAAATCGACACCGTCGAGGATTATGAGAAAGCATTGAAGGAATTTGAGGAATGAACCAAAACATGAGCCCTTTCTCGGACAATAAAACCGAACAAAATACGAGGAGTAATTTTTTTATGAAGCACAAACGCTTATGGGCCACGATCATAATCGGAATTTTATTGACCCTTCCCAGTCAATATGCGAATGCCGAACCGATTAAACTCAACATGGTTTTTGTTCCGGCAAGTGAAAAAGGCGACGACAATGATTATGTTAATCTGATCAAGATTATCCAAAAGCTATCCGGGCTTGAAATCAAGACCATCCGGGTGACCGATTACAATGCCGCAGTGGAAGCCATGCGGGCAGGCAGGGCTCAGATCGCCTGGTATGGCGGCAAGACATATATCCAAGCCGCAAAAATTGCCGATGCGGAAGCCTTTGCCGCCGGCGTTCGCAAGGGGGACAAGGATGCTAGTTACTTCGCGTATTTTGTTGTTCCCGCCGATAGCCCACTTAAGACCCTAAAGGACATCAAGGGAAAAACACTGGCGCTTAACAGCATAGGCTCTACCAGTGGCGATTTGATTCCACAAGTGGAATTGATGAAGGTGGCTCTATCGGCCAAAAACAAGGATGACTTCAAGAAGGTCTTTTATGCCGGAAGCCATGATGCATGCTTATTGGCTGTAATCAACAAGCATGTGGACGTTTGCGGTATGAGTTCGCGTAATTTCGACGCCCGGCTAGCCGACAACACCTTCAAGCGCGAACAGGTTCGCATCATTCACCGGTCAAGCCCTGTGCCACCGCCGCCGCTCGCCTATTCTAAGAAATTACCTGTTGAGATACGGAACAAGATCAAACATGCAACGCTGGAAGCTCATAAATATGGGCAGATCGGCGGTTATGGCGGCGAAATGTCCCATTACGTAGAAGTCAAGGATTCGGACTATGACCTGCTGCGTGACGTTGACCGTCTTCTCCGCAGTCAGAAATAACTCCCGCTCAAGAAGGTCAAAAGGAAAACCATGCTACTTGATGTTCAGGATCTCAGGAAAACTTTTGATAACGGGACCCGCGCCTTGCGAGGCATTGATCTGTCGGTACAGGACGGAGAGTTTGTTGTTATTCTGGGACCAAGTGGGTCGGGCAAGACAACACTACTGCGTAGTATCAACGGCCTAGTAGGTCCAGATGCTGGAAAGGTCCGGTTTTGTGACCGGATCATTTCCCCGTCGACGCTTCCTGATTTGCGACAGAAAACGGGGATGGTGTTCCAGGACTTTAATCTGGTGAACAACCTGTCATCGTTGAACAACGTTCTTACGGGCCTATTAGATTCCAGCAATAAGTTCATGTCGATGTTCTATTTGTTTTCACGTGAGCAAAAACTACGCGCACTGGACTGTCTTAAAAGGGTAGGATTGCTGGATAAGGCCTACACCCGTGCAGATCAGCTTTCAGGCGGCCAGAAACAGCGGGTCGGGATCGCCAGGGCCATCGTCAAGAGGCCGGTTCTCCTTCTTGCCGACGAACCGGTCGCCAGCGTTGACCCGTTGATCGCCTATTCGATCATGTCCCTGCTTCGCGACGTCGGAAACGAGTTTGGCATTACCGTGATCTGCAACCTGCATCAGGTCGATCTGGCCTTGAAATTTTCGGACCGAATCGTTGGCCTTTCCGGTGGACGGATCGTTTTTGATGCCCCCACCCGGGAAGTGGACGACGCCTATATTCGAAACATCTACCGTGGCCATGACCGGGGACTGTTCTTCGAGGATAGCGGTGAAGCAGAAGGGATGTCTCAATGATCGGAACAAACACCCCAAATCCGAAGGTGATGACACTGGTTGCAGCGCCAGCGAGTGAACATCCCAGAGGATTGGATTTGGAAGAGTTAGTCGCTTATCTCTCGGAACGCACGGGGTTTTCCATAAATCTCCGGCGGTGCAAGGACTACAGGGAAGCGATGACATGGCTGACCAATGGCTCCGCCCAGATCGGCTGGCTCGGACCCTTTGCCTATGAGGAGGTGGCGGGCAGAGACGGTTCCGTTGAGGCCTTCGCGGTTGGCGTACCGAAAGGCAAACAGGCACCTAATTATCATTCCCTATTCATCGTTCGCCCGGACAGTGGCATCAGAATGCTAGCGGATGTACGTAATTTGTCCATCGCGGTTGGTGATATTTATTCGACGAGCGGGTATGACGTGCCGAGGCGCGAACTGGCCGAAGTGGGAATCGACATCGATAACGAAGGAGCTTTTAAAACCGTTACCCACGTAGCCAATCACGACGAGGCCATTCGAGCCGTGCTTGATGGCCGGGTCGATGTGGCGCCGGTGAGTTCGGTGAACTTGGAGGTAATGGTTGCAAGCGGGATGATCGAAGCTTCAAGCTTCCGGGTTATCCATCAATCCCCCGATATTCCGGGCGCGCCTCTGGTTTATGTCCGGGATTTGGAGCCAGACTTGAAACAACAAATCAAGGAGCTTGTTCTTGATGCCCATAACCATTTTGACGTTAGCGGCTACGGCGGTCTCATGGAGCGGTATGTGGATCCCGAGGATAGCCACCGGAAACATCTTGAATCGTATCTGCAGCCGCAATGGGGGTGGCGGACACTGCTCGGAATTCCGACCTTTGTGTTAATTTATGTAGCCATTATGGTCGACTTGGAGGTCAATCCCAAGAAACTGATCATTGATTCATTCACTTATATCTC
>JAOMCN010000025.1 GCA_028345065.1 Rhodospirillales bacterium | reverse complement strand
TATCTTTGGCACGCAAATACGGTGCGATGACCATGGTCCACGCTGAAAATGACGACATCATCAATTGGTTGTCCGAAAGATTGCTAACGCGTGGCAACGTAGCACCAAAGTTTCATGCTGTTAGTCACAATTCTATAGCTGAGAGTGAGGCTTCACGGCGTGCCATTGATCTCGCACGACTGACAGATGCGCAGTTGCTCATTGTTCATGTTTCTACACCTGAAGCTGCAGCGGCAATTCTTAACGCACGTAACCAGGGCTTACCAATATATGGTGAAACCTGCCCACAATACCTTTTTCTTACAGCTGATGATTTGGATAAGGATGGGATGGAAGGAGCTAAATTCTGCTGTTCTCCGCCACCACGTGACAGGGCTGCCCAGGATGCAATTTGGTTGGGACTAACAAACGGAACATTTCAGGTTTTTTCCTCGGATCATGCGCCATATAGGTTTGATAAAACTGGTAAATTTAAGGCGGGACCAAACCCAACATTCAAAAAAATTGCAAACGGTGTTCCTGGGATTGAAACCAGAATGCCACTGTTATTTTCCGAAGGAGTAGGAAAAGGACGCCTATCGGTAAATGAATTTGTCTCCCTTACATCTACGAATGCGGCAAAAATATTTGGGCTTTATCCTCGCAAAGGCACCATAGCGGTCGGGAGCGATGCCGACATTGCTATTTGGGATCCATCCTGGAGGCGCACAATTTCCCAGTTAATGCTTCATGATAACATGAACTACACCCCTTATGAGGGGATGGAAGTAATAGGATGGCCAAGAACAGTGATAAATCGGGGACGAATTGTTGTTACTGACGAAACCCTGCAGGCAGAACGTGGTTCAGGCGAGTTTCTTCAACGTGAAGCTATCTCTCGGAATGGAGGAAATCTAAATAGAAAAGGACCGTTGAGTGCTGGTGAAAACTTTGGAGCGGATTTAACTTGATGGGTAATAACAAGCGAATTGTCGTCATCAATCCCAATTCAAATCAGACAGTAACAGATGGCATAGCTGAGGGACTTAAACCGCTTTTAATATCTGGAGGGCCAGAAATTGAATGTATTACATTGGAAGAAGGTCCTTTTGGTATAGAGAGTCAAGAGGATGTCGATGCGATTGTGTTTCCGCTAAGGGAATGTGTTTCAAGAATTGAGAAGGCGGATGCATACGTTATAGCCTGTTACTCAGATCCAGGATTGGATGTCTGTCGTAAAGCCACCAATAAACCAGTATTTGGCATTCAGGAAAGTGGTGTTCTGACTGCCCTATCTCAAGGAGAAAAATTTGGGGTTATCGCGATTACTGACGGTTCGATAAAACGACATCTTCGTTATCTTCGTCAGATGAAGGTTATGGAACGTCTTGCTAAAGAGCGATCAGCTGGCCTTTCTGTGGAAGAAAGTGCGACGGGACAAGGAACCTTTGATCGTCTTTGTCAAGTAGGCTCCCAACTTCGTGATTTGGATGGTGCAGAAACGATCATCCTTGGTTGTGCGGGAATGGCAAGCCATCGGGCCCTTTTAGAGGAATTCCTGGGCATTCCTGTCATCGACCCAGTTCAAGCAGCAACGTCAATGGCGATTGGAGCTGTCTTGTTAAGATAGAGAATTCGATGAACTATGGTGCCAGAAGGCTAGGAAAATTTGAAGATAGTTGGTTTGTAAGAGGAAATTCAGGCGGCAGGAGGTACCCCGACCGCGTTGCCCTGGTGTTGTTCGTTAGAAGCGTGGGTGTCGAGCAGTTCTACAACCTCGTGAATCATGCCGTCGGTCGACTTGGCAAAGAGCACGTACTCAACGGCATAGGGGTTCCCGCGCCGGCTGGTCGCACGGAAGACGAAGCGCACCACGCTAGACGTTTCATTGCCGATTTCGTCGAGAATTTCAACTGCGACTGAACCTGGCTCATAGAACTTGTTGAAAACTGCGCTGTTAAATGCGCACACCGCTGTCTTGCCTGCGTGAGGACCCGATATGTTAGGGGCGAGAGAATGATTCAGACGCCAACTTACGTCCTCTGTATACATAGCTTCAAGTGCTGCGCAGTCACCAAAAGCCTCGACAAGACGGCGGGCTGGTGTATTGATCACTGTCATAACGTTCCTCTACTTCAGCTTGCCGGGTATGCTGAGCATTTGGTCAACCCTATGTTTTTTCAACGATGCTTCAATAAAGCCATTAACAATCAGTTTACCTATCAGGTCATTGAGAAATCTAACAACCTCTGGCTTGCCTTTTTTAACCCCTACCGACTGTTTTACCGCGGTAAAAGGTGTTTGGATGATCCTGTACTCATTGCTGCTGGAAAATTCTTCAAGCAATTTGGGTTTCAGGCTAGCCAGTACATCAGCTTCTCCACACAAAAATTTTTCATGCGAGCCCTGGATCGATTTAGAGCGTATGACCTCGGCGTTTTTGAAGTGGTTTTTGAGCCAAAGGTCATAAGCGGTCCTTTCAGAGACCGCAATTCTAACACCGACTTTATCGACTTCCGAATTGGTGGTGAAGGCTGCGTTTTTTCTTACAAGAAAATTAGCGTCTATCAACACATAGGGAATGCTAAAATTAATAGTTTGCGCCCGCTCTGTCTCAAAGGCGATGTTTCCAATATCGTACAAATCCAAATCTACAGCATCAGCAAGTTCACCTGGTCTGTCGAAGGGGACAAATTCACAAGGAACATCAATTTCTTTAGCGATCCGTTTAGCCAAATCGGGCGAAATTCCCTCAGGTGAGCCGTCGAGCAATTTGCCTGAAACGAGCAAAAAATTGCTCAGATTGATGCCCGCCCGCAAAACACCCTTCGGCGCCAGTGCATCTTTAATTGCCTTGTCCATTCAATTTCCAAACTTTAAATACTACCACCTAACTCCTTGAAAAGATTTGTGGGTGCACCCTTTAAAATCAATAACTTAGCAAGTAAAAGTGCCTAGCACACCCCAATACAGCCCAACTTAAATCAACGGTTCTAGCAAATAGTGACTAACTTTTGGGCCAAAAACAGGGCCCGTTCATTCGCTCTCCTTTATAAATAATACAATCCTGCTCCTATGGTATACTGGCACAACTAGTCACTTGAATTAATTGGATCCCAGCAGATTCAAATAGTCGTCAGCCAATGCCTTGATGGCGGCGCCCATTAGGGTCCTGCCATTTTCGGGGTTGGCCAATGCTGAATGAGATCCAACGCGGCCATCGGGAAATTGTTCTCGATGCCGGTCCGGAGGTCCATGACGGTCGCCCATATGTTTCCTTATGTATTCAGCGGAAAGTTTCTTCGGCGGGGTTGCCGCTGAACCCGATGAAATCGTTCGGTGGGTTGCTTGAGTGATTGCCACCTCAGAAGGAGTAGCATGCATGCCTTCCCAATCGCCATAAAATTCGCCTCGGAGCGCATTGACTGTATCGTATTCCCACCAGGAGCGAATTCGGATAGCAACGCCTTCTAAACTTTGGGCGGCACGTTTTAGCGGTGCTAGGTTAGCTCCGTGGCCGTTGAGAAAATAAACAAATTTAAAGCCTTGCTGGACCAAACCGCCCAGAATTTCTTTGACTAGTGCTTCGAACAATGGTTCAGAAACCGATATGGTTCCAGGAAAGGCCGTATTGAATGGTGCCGGAGTATAGGCAATGGTTGGGGCTACATAGGCTTCGACTATATCAGCCGCTCCTTCAGCGATTTGTTGAGCACAAATCGCGTCTGTCCCGATGAGCCCCATGGGCCCGTGTTGTTCTGTTGAGCCCGTCGGGACAATGATCCCAGGAACACTCTTCAGATAGACATCGACCTCAGGCCAGGTTGCCAGATCGAGCCGCATGTCAAACTACTAAGATGAGAAAAAGGGGGCACCGAAGTGCCCCCTTAGTTTATTGGAGATCACAATCCCCACTTCTTCGCATTAGCGCTAAAGAAACCCTTTTTCTTCTTCACTTTGATCCAGTTGTTCACATAATTGATCCAAACCTGATCACTTTGCGGCAATAACATCGCAATAGGTGAAGGAGAACGGGCCGATGCTACTGGGATTTCTCTCACATTGGAGAATTTTTTCTTCAAGGTTCCGCCTTCGATATTGGAGGTAACAAAGACATCAGAACGGCCCGAGATAACCTCTTGATGCTGAAGGGCGGGTGCTTCAATAATTCTTATGTTTGCTTTTGGAAACCAACTCCGAACATATTTCTCAAATGTCGTGCCAAGTGTGGCTGAGACATTCACGTTGGCTTTATTGATAGAATCCCATCCATTAAAGCGGTTGATTTTATCACTCGTGGTGAATGGTCTGATTTCGACCGAAATATAGCTTTCCGAAAAACCAGCAACCTTCATCCTTGGCGGACTAATCGAAGCTGAACCGGTCAGGTGGTAATTGCCGGCAACAACCCCGCTCACCAAGGTCTTCCAATCCGTCGCAACGAACTTCAATTTAACGCCTAAATCCTTAGCCAATGCCTTCATGACGTCAATATCGTAGCCTTTGTACGTATTTGTAGCCGGATCCTTCATTGTCATAGGATTCCAGTCACCGGTTGTTCCAACCTTCAATTCCCCGTTTTTGAGAATATCTTTCAGCGCTGACTCTGCTTGCACTTGCCCTGTTAGAGCAACAAACAAAAATGCAGCCAAAATAGTATTTAATAATCTCATTTTCTTTCTCCACAATTCGTTTATTTTGTATAATCACATAGAACAAGACGAGCGGCAAGTGACCTCCATTTTTGGGATTTTGGCGTCTTGTTTGGGTGAATTAATTCAGGGGGGGGCGTATGCAAACAACGGACAAATGGCCGATTGTAAGTATCAGAAAAGTGTCAAAGTTTTTCGGAGATTTCCAAGCCCTGAAGGATGTATCCCTTGACGTTAAATTAGGTGAGAGGATTGTGGTTTGCGGCCCTTCCGGATCTGGCAAATCGACATTAATCCGTTGTATCAATCGGCTGGAAAAACATGAAGCTGGATCGATCCTGGTCGATAACGTGGAACTGAATGAATCAAGAAAAGGGATAGATTCAATCCGGACCAATATTGGCATGGTTTTCCAACAATTCCATCTATTCCCCCATTTGACGGTTTTGGAAAATCTTATGTTAGGGCCCATCCGGGGTCGGAAAATGTCAAAAAAAGACGCCAAGGATATTGCCACTCGCTATCTGGAACGCGTCCACATACCCGAACAAGCTAATAAATTTCCACGCCACCTATCAGGCGGGCAACAACAGCGCGTCGCCATCGCCCGTGCATTGTGCATGGAACCACGCATCATGTTGTTTGATGAACCCACCTCGGCACTGGACCCTGAAATGATCAACGAGGTACTCGACGTCATGGTCGAACTTGTTAATACCGGCATGACCATGATTTGCGTAACTCATGAAATGGGGTTTGCCCGAAAGGTCGCCGATAAGATGGTTTTCATGGATCATGGAGAGATTGTTGAGATGTGCGAACCCGAAAAATTTTTCACGGATCCTGAAAGTAACCGCTGCAAAAATTTTCTTAACAAAATCCTTCATCACTGAACAGCACTGGGACTAGACATGAAAAATTTATTGGCAATTGTTGCCGCAGCAATCTTGCTTTCTGGCTGTTCCGCTAATTGGGGATGGTATGTCGTGAACCCGGCCATACCTAAAGGGATGAGCAATTTAGAATTTTTGGTTAGCGGGCTTGGCTACACTGTCCTTCTTTCTGTCACGGCGATTTCGATATCAGTTGTAGTTGGCTTACTAATCGCTCTACCGGGACTGGCCGCCAACCGTTACCTGAGAGGATTTAATCGAGTATATGTGGAGGGTATGCGTGCTATCCCAATACTTGTTCTCATATTATGGGTCTATTACGGATTGCCACAAGTGGCCGGTTTTACACTAACAGCATTTTGGGCAGGAGTGATTGCCTTGGCCGTCTCTGACAGTGCCTTTGAAGCTGAAATATTTCGCGCCGGAATTCAATCCATTGACAAAGGGCAATTCGAGGCGGCCCACTCAATTTCACTCAGTTATACCGACACCATGCGGTTTGTTATTTTACCCCAGGCCATACGGCGCATCTTGCCAGCGCTGGGCAATCAGCTTGTTTACATGTTGAAGATGTCGTCGCTAGTATCGATTATCGGCATGCAGGAACTCACACGGAAGGCAAATGAACTGGTTGTTACAGAATATAGACCACTTGAGATTTACACGGTTCTTTTGCTCGAGTATCTGGTTCTGATTTTGATTGTATCGGCAGGTGTGCGCTGGTTGGAACGGCGTATGCAAGCAGATGTCCGTAATTAAGGGAGTTTAAGAATGTCAGCCTGGATCCATATGATTTCTGATGACGAAGCGGATGACGAACTTCTCGATGTTCTCAATCTTTCGCGTACACCGCACGGTACCGTCGACAATGTCATGCGCGTACACTCCTTGCGACCGGCCACAATGCGCGGCCACGTGGTTTTATATCGGGCAACCCTCCATGACGATGCAAATACCTTGCCGACCTGGTTTCAGGAGGTCATAAGCACCTACGTTTCCATACTGAACGATTGTGACTATTCACTTGCCAATCATTGGAACAACGCACGCTATTTGATCGATGACGAGGAGCGCGCGGACGCAATTGAAACTGCCTTGAAGGCACGGCATCCCGAAGACGCATTCGAAGGCCCCGAGCTAGCTTTACTGTGCTATGCCGAAAAGCTGACACTTTCGCCGGCAAGCATGATCCAAGCCGATGTTACTGTTTTGAAGACCGCGGGCATGGACGACGGTCAAATCCTGGAAGCCAATCAGATCATATGTTATTTTAATTATGTCAATCGTAGCCTTAATGGCCTTGGAGTATCAACGGATGGTGATGTCGTCGGCTACTACGCCAAGACCTGATTTCTCAAGGAGCAAACTATCATGGCCTATGCGCAATCCCAGCAAACCGACCACGCGGTCATTCCGGTAATCGACATAACTGCGCTTCGAGATGGTACCGATGCAATTACGGTGGCCAAGGCCCTGCACGCGGCAAGTCAAGGTATGGGTTTTATCTATGTTAAGGGCCACGGCATTCAGGAGGCAACTATTAAAGCGGCGCGCGCCAGCGCCCTAGCTTTTTTCCGGCACTCTACTGGTGAAAAATCGGCGGTAACCGTTTCAAACAAGCACCGGGGATGGCTTGGCCAAGGGGGCGCGATAATGGCGGACGGAGGTAAAACCGACCTGAAGGAAAGCTTTATCTGGGGTGCAGAGGATGCCGATGGAAATACTGAGGAGGATCACCCGTTACGCGGCCGAAACCGTTGGCCAACTTTCGTCCCAGAGTTGCGAAGGCATGCGATGGACTATTTCCGTCAAGCGCATGAAGTTGCCTTACACTTGATGCGCGGATTTGCCTTGGGCCTAAAACTTGAGGAAGAATTTTTTCTACACTCAAATTCGGCACCGCTGAGCCGTGCATCGTTTGTCTATTATCCAAGCCAATCTGAAAATCTGGATACGCAGCAATTTGGCGCCGGACCCCACACGGATTTCGGCGTCCTAACCGTTTTGTGCCAGGACGACGTTGGCGGCTTGCAAATTGAAGACGTTAATGGCAAATGGATCGAGGCACCATTCATCGAAGGTTCGTTGGTTATTAATGTTGGCGATTTACTGTCACGATGGACCGATGGTGTCTACCGATCAACCAAGCACCGCGTCATTAACAGCTCGGGGCGTGAACGTTTGTCTCTGGTACTTGCCTACGATCCAGACCCGGATACCCAAATTGATGGGCGCAAAATTTTCGGTCCACACCACAAAACCGCCGAAGAGCCTATCACCTGCGGTGATTATTTGATCTGGCGCTTCGAGAAAGCTTTTTCGTATCGTGAGGCTAAACAATAATGACCCATTCAAGTGATCTTGCCGAAGGTGCCCGAAATCTACTGGTGAATTGTGCGGACCTTAGGCCCGAAGAGAGCCTTTTGATCGTCTGTGAAGACCCGACCCTTGGCTGGTACGACAATGAAACGGCTAGGGCTATCGCCGACGAAGCGCGAACATTAGCATTTACGCCTACGCTTTTAGACGTCGGGGCACCAGAAAATGTGCGGAGTTCTGCTATTACCCAGGCTATTGAAGCCCATACATGTACAGTTTTTTTATCACGTATGGGAGATCAGGACCGTTTTGCTGACCCTGTGCCTGGCAAAAAGATCGTTATGTGTTACGTCCGAGATGGAGCCGAGCTTGCATCCACCTATGGCCGAACCAATCATCGGGCATTTTTGCAATTGAAAGTAGCCGTCAATGACATTCTTCTAGGCGCGGAGACCGTTCATATTACCTGCCCTCTGGGTACGGACATTGCTGGCTACGTTTCCAAAACAGAGAAGGAAAGTCCTTCTGACGTGTCGGTTCGCCGCTTTCCGATGGGAGTACCACAACCCCTAGACGCGTCCGAGATGTCGGGCCAGGTGGCCCTTGCTCACTACCTGACCCCAACCGGGTCAAACGCTTACGACCCTGCATCCTTGGCAATTGATAATACCGTAATTGCCGAAGTTTCGATGGGACGCATTAAAGATTTAAAAGGCAAACCAAAAGATGTCGGGCGCATACGAAGGCACTACCAGATGGTCGCCAACCTGTTTGCCATTGATGGTGATGTCGTCCATTCGTTTCACGCCGGCATTCATCCCGGTTCCGCCTATACCAAAGATGTCGCGGATGACCCAGACCGTTGGTCTAATTCCGCTTTTACCAATCCGCGAGTCCTGCATTTCCATACCTGCGGGGATTATCCACCAGGTGAAATTTGTTGGATGGTAATTGACCACACCCTCACCATTGACGGAAAGGCGTTATGGGAACATGGCCGTCTTTGTGTCGATGCCTTTGATGAGACAGCACGCTGTTTAGATGATTGGCCAGAACTACGCCCCCTATTCGCGAACCCGTCCAACGCGATAGGGATTTTTAATTGAGTTTCCCATGACGCGTTTTTCGGCTTGGAGTGTTTTTTGGAATGGCCTGACAAACCAAATGGGCTGGAAGCCCCAATGGCGAACCCCGGAATTAAAGGCGGACTATGACGTAGTGATTGTTGGAGGTGGCTTGCACGGTCTGGCCACCGCCTATTACCTGGCTAAGAATCATGGAATCTCAAAAATTGCCGTGTTGGAAAAAGGCTGGTTGGGTGGGGGTAATGCCGGACGTAATACTACGATTGTACGTTCCAATTACGTCATGCCCGGCAACCGCGAATTCTATGAACGTTCGTTAAAGCTGTGGGAAAACTTGAGCTTTGATCTGAACTACAATGTGATGTTTTCACAACGTGGCCACGTCACTCTGCTGCATAGCCCCGAAGCCATTGATGCAGCAGCCAGGCGTTACAACACTATGCGCCTGACGGGTTCTGATGCTGAAATCTGGAGTCTGGAGGAACTGAAAAGAAATATCCCGCATTTAAATTATGCCGCTGACGCGCGATTTCCGATATTTGGAGCGGCTGTGCAGAGGCGCGCCGGTACCGCGAGGCACGATGCAGTCGTCTGGGGTTATGCACGAGCCGCCGACAAACGGGGCGTTGAAATCATCCAGAATTGTGAAGTCCTGGGCGTTACACGAGAAAACGGACATATTACCCGCCTGGAAACCTCACGGGGTAACGTAGGCGTTAAAAAAGTTGGCTTTGCAGTAGCCGGCAATACATCACTACTTTGGGAAATGGCAGGATTGGGTACCTTGCCCATCGAATCTCACATATTACAGGCCTTTGTCACCGAGCCCGTCAAGCCGTTGCTGGACCAGGTCTTGGTATTTGGCGTCGGCGGCGCCAATTTCTACATGTCACAGTCCGACAAGGGCGGGTTAGTTTTTGGCGGTGATATCGACTGGTACAAATCTTATGCCCAGCGCGGCAATTTGCCCATCGTCCAGGATGTGGCCGAATGTGCGTTGTCGATCATGCCGTGCCTGGGTCGGGTACGGTTACTACGCCATTGGGGAGGGGTGGTCGATATGTCTATGGATGGTTCACATTTCATCTGCAAAACGCCATTGGATAATCTTTATCTGAACGCCGGCTGGAATTATGGCGGTTTCAAAGCCAGTCCCGGGTCGGGCTGGTATTTTTCCGACCTTATCGCCAACGACCGCCCCCATTCGGACATCGTTAACCATGACCTAAAACGCTTTGAGCGTGGCCACACAATCGACGAACGTGGCGCCGGCCCAGACCCGAAGCTACACGGGTAAGTCCATGATTCGTATCCCCTGTCCCTTTTGCGGCGAACGCGATCATTCTGAATTCCATTATGGTGGTGATGGTTCTATAACCTATCCCGCTCTAGACGCCCCAACAGAAGACTGGCTGAACGCCGTCTATCAGCGCAAAAATATCCGAGGCGTCCAGATTGAAACCTGGCACCACGTCAATGGCTGTCGAATGTGGTTACTGGTCGAACGGGACACTATAACCCATGAAATCCACTTGGTTCGAGCTGCCCATGACGGAGTGGATGGTGTTCTGAAGGGCCGCACATGAGCGCCCGGCGCCTATCGCATGGCGGGCGTATTGACCGCGCTAAAACCATTAGCTTTGATTGGGAGGGGCGTAAGCTGACAGGTTACCCTGGTGACACATTGGCATCAGCATTGATGGCGGGTGGCCAGCGCGTCATAGGGCGTAGTTTCAAATACCACCGCCCGCGCGGTATCATGTCGGCCGGGGTTGAAGAATCGGGTGCCATTGTAACGTTGGGCGATGGCGCCTGGCGTGACCCCAACGTCAAGGCGACAACCCAAGAACTTTACGATGGACTGGTAGCGCGAGGCCAGCACGCCTGGCCGAACCTGCACTTCGATATGGGCGGGGTTGCCAATTTTTTTAGTCGCTTCCTACCCGCGGGTTTTTACTACAAAACCTTTATGGGCATGCCTCCATTTGAATGGGGAAGCGGAACCGGCTGGTGGATGCGCTATGAAAAGCTGATCCGGCGGGCAGCTGGTATGGGTACGGCGTCACGGGCGCCAGACCCTGACGCTTACGAACACGCCCACGCATTTTGTGATTTGTTGGTTGTTGGCTCTGGGCCCGCTGGGCTGTCGGCGGCATTGGTTGCTGCACAATCCGGTCTGGAGGTAATTCTGGTCGAACAGGACTTCGAGTTTGGTGGTGACCTCCTCAATCAGGCTAACCCTGAGTCTGAGACAAAACGCATCGAACTCCTCAGCGCTATTCACACGGCTGGAGTGCGTACCATGAGCCGGACTACAGCCTTCGGGCTCTATGAAAATAGCGTCGCTGGCCTTGTCGAACGGGTTACCGATCATCTTGCTAATCCCGCCGATTATTTACCACGCCAGCGATTCTGGACAGTAAGATCTAAGCAAACAGTGCTAGCTACTGGTGCATTGGAACGCCTTATCGCCTTTGGTAACAATGACCGTCCGGGTATCATGTCGGCTAATGCCGGGCGCACTTATCTAAATCGATATGGCGTGCTGCCGGGTGAAAATATTATCGTCGTTACAAACAACGACTCGCCCTATCAACCGGCGCTTGAATTGGCCAAGGCCGGGGCAACAGTCCACCTTATCGATGCACGCACGACGACGCCAGAATTGGAAAAAGGCTGTGGCGTTTCCGTTAAATCGGAATCCATACCCATTAAAGCACACGGGTCAAAAGGCATCCGTGGCCTTGAGTCCACAGCCTCGGAAGGAATCCAAAGCTGTGATTTGCTGTTAGTATCCGGTGGCTGGTCACCCGTAGTCCACCTGTTATCCCATCGTGGTATCAAACTAGTTTGGGATGCCCAAATCGCCTGCTTCCTTCCCGGTGATACCGACGCGCCAATTCATGTGGCGGGATCGGCAGCAGGCATTTGGGGCAGCAAGGATTGTGGAGCCTCAGGTCAAGTAGCGGCTGCAAAGGCACTGGGACAATTAGGGCACGACATAAAATTACCCACTGGAAAAATCTCCCGGGGGAGCGGGTGGGACCTGCCCATAAAACCGCTTTATGAGATTAAGGTCCCAGGCCGTAAATTGCAAAGCTTCGTCGACCTCCA
Source organism: Rhodospirillales bacterium (assembly GCA_028345065.1). Taxonomy (GTDB): domain Bacteria; phylum Pseudomonadota; class Alphaproteobacteria; order Rhodospirillales; family UBA2165. The sequence goes on along the minus strand of JAOMCN010000025.1, from coordinate 17,530 downwards.
ACATGACGTCACCAGTGAGGATGTGCGCCTGGCTCACCGCGAAGGTTTTCAGTCCGTCGAACACCTGAAGCGCTTCACGACGTTGGGTATGGCGACTGACCAAGGCAAAATGGGGAATATCATCGGTATGGCATTAATGGCGGAGGCACTTGGTAAGAATATCCACGACATGGGTACCACCACGTTTCGCCCACCCTATACACCAGTCAGCTTGGGTGCACTGGGTGGCCGTCATGTTGACAGTAATTTTCGGCCCATTCGCCGCACACCATTACATGACTGGAACCTATCTAATGGCGCCATAATGACACTAGCGGGTTTATGGGATCGACCCTGGTATTTTCCCCGTGAAGGTGAAACTATAGAGGATGCATATATCCGCGAGGCAACGGTGGCACGTAAATCCGTCGGTCTGTGCGATATCACTTCACTGGGCAAAATTGCCGTGCAAGGACCAGATACTGCCGAGTTCTTGAACCGGATTTATACCAACCCATTCGCCAAGCTTTCCATCGGTAAGGCTCGCTATGGCATCATGTTGCGAGACGACGGTATGGTCATGGATGACGGCACCTGCTGGCGGCTAACCGAGACCGACTACTTCATGACAACTACCACGGCCCATGCGGCGACGGTGATGGTTTGGCTGGAAGAGCTTTTGCAAGTTCGCTGGCCTGACCTAAAGGTCCACGTCACATCGGTATCTGATCAGTGGGCTGGTTGCACCGTCGCCGGACCCAATTCCCGCGCCGTCCTTGAAGCCTGCGTTACCGATCCTACCTTGATCTCCAACGAAACCTGTCCGTTCATGGGTGTAATTGAAACGACACTAACCGGTGCAATCCCAAGCCGAATTGCGCGGATTAGTTTTTCCGGTGAATTGGCGTTCGAGGTTTATGTACCGTCCGATTATGGACCGAGCATGATGGACCTGCTTTTTAATGCTTCTAAACCACTGGACGGTTGCCTTTACGGCCTGGAAGCCTTAGGAACGCTCCGTATTGAAAAGGGGCACGTTACCGGGGCCGAACTGGATGGCCGCGTTACCATCGAGGATGCCGGGCTGGGCAAAATGGCCTCGAAGCAAAAATCTTATATTGGCGACGTGCTACGCAAACGCCCTGTAATGTTAGACAAGAACCGAGCACGCCTGGTTGGTATCTTTCCCAAGGATCGTACCCAACGCTTTAACGCTGGTACTATCTTGTGCAAACCCGGTGCCATTTCCGGCTTTGGTGAAGGCTGGATCACCGGTGCAACGTATTCACCGGCATTGGGCCACTGGATAGGTATAGGCTTTATTTCAGGTGGTTTTGAAAGCTGGGTCGGACAAACCGTTGTCGTCGCTGATCCAGTTCGCGACCAAAATATAAACGTTGAAATAGTATTGCCACAAATGTTTGATCCGGCTGGAAAACGGTCACATGATTAGCAGCCCCATTAAACGTGTATCCGCCTTAGCGTCAGACTATACCCGGGGCCGTTTCGGTGCAGATGGGAAAATTGGCGTGGTCTTGAAAGAAGTACCGGACTTAACACTCTACCAGGTCGCAGCCTGGCCCGACAATTTAGCGACAGTTAGCGCTAAAACTGCTGAAGCTACTGGAGTGGAAGCCGCACCTGGCCCGGGAAGGGCTGTATGGAAAGGCAACCACGTATTGTTGCGCGTCGAGCCACTTAAATTTTGGATTACTGGAATTTTCATACCTCAATTACCGTCCACCGAGGGCACCGTCCTCGATCTATCGCACTCCCGTACCCATGTGCGAGTAATCGGTCCCCAGGCGCAAATTATGCTGAACCGCTACTTACCTCTAGATTTACGCAACCAATCCTTCGTCCCCGGATCTGTTGCGTCCACTGCGTTCCACCATGTCGGCATAACCTTGTGGCGATCGGAAGTCGGGTTTGAGCTGTTCCTACCGCGTGGGTTCGCCCTATCCTTATGGGGACTCCTGCGCCAAAGTGCGGCGCAGTTTGGTTACGAGGTTGCGTAAATTTAAAGGATCTGTGATAAATGCTTTGCTAAAATTACGGCAGTTCCGTTCAAAAATTCGCTAGTGTTTCTGACCTATTGGCGAGGTCGCTGACTTTATTTAAGTGTGGTTTTATCCCATTCCCTTTATCAACTCACAATCTGTTGTCGATCGTTTTCAAATGTGTCGATCATTTGGTCCTCAATTTGCTAAATCAAGCCTCATAACACCAAGGGGGTCTAATGGCCTGGAGTAACTAACCATTCTGAAATTTTTGGGCGATAATCAGAAAGTTCGGCAGCAACTGCAGGGAATTCTTGAATAATTTTACGCCAACTCAAAATATTCGTTGGCCAATTAATACTTAGGGACAGTAAAGGAATTAACTCATCCAGCCATGCAAAGGTAATAGCGTAGCCGCAGTGAGCCAACAATAGTTCAGTGGGCCACCCCTCTAATATTTTCGAGAATTGTAAAAGTCGAGTATTAATATTCTCAGTCTGAACTTTGTTTAGTTGGTGATCGCGTGTGTCTTGCGATAAGTTTCCGAAAAGCTTTCTTATCTCTGGTTCAAGTCGAGTATCATGAAATCGACTTAATTCACGCGCCTTAGCTCGGAGGGTAAGCTCACTTGGTAACATGGCAGGAACAGGGTATTTCTCCTCGAGATATTCAGCAATAGCTTCGGAATCAGCAATCAATAAACTTCCATCCACCAATGCGGGAAGATTTCCTGAAACTACAATCTTTTTGTATTCGTTTGAGCCGTAACCCCCGGGTGGTAGCTGCTCATTCCATTCCAACCGTTTATGGCGTAGGACAATTCGCAATTTTGCGCAGTAAAGGCTGATGGGAACTGTATAGAGAGTCAGCATTTCCAAAATTCAGCTTTTTGAACTCAAAAACGGCATGACGGCCTCCAAGAATGCTGACGGATGTTGAAGTTGCGGACAATGGCCGACGCCAGGAAGTTCTTTGAGATCCGAGCCTGAAATTCCTGCATGAAGTTCGTATGAGAGAGCGGGTGGCGTTGTTGTGTCCGCGAGACCAACTAATATTAATGTAGGATTATTAATCTCACCTAATTTTGGTCGATTATCTAATGAGTTAAGTGACAATGCGGCATTCGCAAAAAGTTCTGGATCGGCCTCTACTAGATGACTTCGACGTCGCTCCACGATTGAGGGGTTCTGAGCAATAAAATCTTCTGGAAACATTCTTTTTATGGCGCCGTCCAGGACCGATATCATTCCCTCACCTTTAGCTTTCTTTGCCAAAATCCTTAATGGTTCTTTAGCTGCTTCAGGAAACCCCGGCCCTGTATCAACTAACACAAGTTTATTAATTATATCACCATGATGAATTGCGAGGGTACCGGCAACGAATCCACCAAACCCATTACCTATTAAATTTGTCTCGGTTGGTAAAGAAAGGGTCTTCATTGTAGCCGCGATCAAGTTCGCATATGCCTCAATTGTTTGATCAATCGGACCAGTTGAGGAGCCAAAGCCTGGAAAATTTATGCGAGTGACGCTGAACTGACTGCTGAGTTCATCAATTATTTCATCATAAACCGTCATTTCTGCTAGCAGCGTTGGCAGTAAGACCAGATCTTGTCCTTCTCCCACCTGCTCGTAATGAACTTGATTTTTCCCAACCATAAGATTTGGCATCTATGACTCCCCAAAATTTGTCTTTGACCATTGTTGATTCAGAATTCTAACCTCATCTTTAACCCAAAAATTGATCCACAAATTCCATCAGAACTGGCAGCGGTCGTTTCATGCTGTGATGATGCCAGAAAGTGGGGAAGAATTGAAGTTAGTTGGTGGGTGACGGCGATTTAAAGATCAAGCTTAGCTGGTTTTGATTAGAACTTAGTTTAGTTTGCTGGGTTCCTGGTAGCATCCCACTCAACGAACAGTTTCTGTATCCCCCTGAACGCCAGCGTAGGAATGTATTCCCATTCCTGGCCGGCAACCAAGTGCATATGAGGTAATCGCCGCGAGAGTTCCTCGAGGATTATCTGCATCTCGAGGCGGGCCAACGGCGCGCCCATGCAAAAATGTACGCCATTGCCGAACGCCAGATGCTTCTTCTCATGTTTGCGGAATATGTCGAATTTATCACCATCAGCGAACACCTTTCCATCCCGGCTTCCAGAACCGATGGCCATGAGAATTTTCGAGCCCTTCGGTATATCGAACGCACCAATTTTTGTGTCCTTCGTGGCAATGCGCCGCCAGGCAAAGATCGATGAGTCATAGCGCAGGATTTCTTCAACCGCATTCCGAATAAGGCTTGGGTCCATGCAGACCGCCTCCCATTGGTCGCGATTCTCGAGCAGCGCCCTCATTCCATTTGCCGAGGCCTGCGTGGTAGTTTCGTGGCCGGCGAACTGCATTAGGAACATAACGTTGTAGAGGTAGTTGACAGTGAACTTCTCGGGATCTGCCTTGTGCAGGCGAGCCATATCGCCGAGGTAGTTGTCGCCATGATTCTCGAACGCATTGTCCACAAGATTCTTGGTGAAGGTCCAATGTTTTCCGATATCCTTCATCATGTCGACTTGCTCGGTCTCGGAGGGGTGTCCCCAATTGACGACGACCCGGGTTGATCCGAGTTGTTTGACCATCGCCGCCTTGTCGTCCGCAGCGCCGAGGAATATGAAGATGGCCAGTGCCGGTACCTCGTAGAGCAACTTGGAGACGAGATCGGCCGAGCCATCATCGACGAAGCGGTCAATGTAGTCAGTAACGATCTTTCGGATCTGCGGCTCGATCTCGTTGACACGCTTGGGCGTGAAGGCGTCTCCAAATACCTTGCGGTGAGCCCGGTGGGTTTCCGGATCTTCATCGACGAGCGAAGGTTCGATCGAGATGTTCAGGCTATCTCGCACCTCCGCCGCAGCCGGGCACAAGGGTGTCACCGGATGTCGGGCGAGCGCTGCCGAGAATGCCTCGGGGTTCCGGAAGATATCCACGATGTCGTCGTAACTGAGTACCACCCAATAATCGGATTTCGGGTCGTAGAAGATAGGTTCTTCGTTGCGGGCACGCCGAAAAAATTCGAACGGATTGGCGATGTAGGCGTCGCCGAAAGGCTCAAACTCAGCGGCAATACCGGTAACCGGGCAGCCTGTTTGATCGGGCTTCTTTGCAATCAATTCATCTGGTGTGGACTGAAACATGCCCAGGTCGAAATCATCGGACATTGAAGACCTTTCTTTTTCCGTAAATCATCTCAGGAAGCATCTTAACTCCAACAACATTGGGGGTTAGACAGAACAGGATGGTCAGAAACGTGAGAGTGAGTTTTCTCATTCCGTAATGATTACATAAAGTGGGGAAGAATTGAAGTTAGAGTTGGTGATGGGACGGCTTTAATTGGTGGATGTGGAGACGGAGAGAGGGAAAAAAGGCCCACCGTTTTGTTGGTCGGTTTAGTCTATGCCCAATTTTTTAGCAGGGCATCACACTTCTGCGAATAACAGGCCTCAGTGACTACACCCTCACCACGCAACTTTTTAAGCGCTCGAAGGTTTTCCTTCGCCTGTTTTAGAAGGCGTTAGTCCAAAAAAGCTACGCGCCTGTTGTCTTGTCTTTTTTCTTCTTTTCGCACTCAATGTCACCAGATTTACAGTGTTTTGCGCCACAGGCTGCGACCGCTGCAGTTGATGCTACGCTGAAGGCAAATAAACCAACAAGTGCCAATGCTAAAAACGATTTCATGAACAAAGCTCCATTTCGTCAAGCTAATCGTACACGTCAATTATTATCTTGTACAGGGTGACGACTGAGTCAGGGTGCAAGTGATAAATTTGAAAAATTCGAGCTTGAGATATAGCTCGCAGTCGCCATACGCTAGACATTGCCAAAGAAGCGCGCTTTACGAAAAATACCAAAATGTGATCCGATGAAGTAACTAAAGGCTCTAATAAATTAGTATGGTGGCGGTGCGATAAAAGTCCGGATCATGAGTCTTGGGCATCGGTGCTCTTTTTGCGATGGCAAGAAAATGTTTGTTACAAGCTCTATTCGAACCCTTTACCCACACATCCCATTGGAATAACATCCAATAAAGAACGGAAAAATTGCTCCCGACGATGTGACCGGTGGAACCCGAAAGAAGTTTTGGTGAAGAGACAAAAATAATCCAGCCCACGAATGGAAAGCTGGGTGTCTAACGTCAGCACCTATAGCACAAATTAAAGCGATTGCATAAGGGAGACTTTCTGGCTCATCGTATTGACCAAAGGGAACGAAGATAAGACAGAAGCCGTAGACACGTCAGACTGCACCCGAAAGCGGGCATTTATTGTATTAGGCGAAAGGGTCTGCTTTTGATCCTAAGCGGACAAATTTTTTTTATGAAAGTTCTCCGGCCTCACCAATCAGCCAGTCTCGAAACGCAGCAACTTCTGGCCGATTTAAGTTTTGTTTTGGCATAACAACGTACCATGCAAGGTCGGTTGGCAGTTTAGTTTCAAATGGAATTACCAATGTGCCAACCGATAGTTCCTCAACCGCCAATACACGAGGGGCGAGAACGATACCTTGACCACGTGTGGCTGCGTTTAGTGCGACTGTTCCTTCATTGAAAAATAATCCGTGAGACGGATCAATATTTTCGACGCCGGCGATTTCCATCCAATCTGACCATTTCGTATTGAGTTGTCCGAATGGAGGTGTGAAGTGGATAAGTTGATGATGGCATAGGTCGCCCGGTTCACGCAAAGGATTATCACTGTCAAGAAGGTCAGGACTGCAAAGAGGGACTACTTCTTCACGTAAAAGCAATTCCGTATAATGCCTTCCCCATTCACCCGTCCCCAGCCGTATCGCCATGTCAATGCCCATTCTTTCAAATTCAACCACTTCGGCTGTCGCAGATATACGCACATCGATATCAGGGTGAAGGGTTGTCCAGCCTGGGAGTCGAGGCACCAACCACCGTGCGGCAAAAGCGCCAACAGTGCTGCACGACAGGTAGTCGGCAAATACGGGATTCAAATATGGTCTCACCGCATCTGCCAAATTACTAAATCCTTTTTCAACGCCGGGCAGTATTTGACGACCCGCCTCCGTGAATTGAATGCGGCGACCCCGCCGATTGAAAACCTGCACACCAAGAAAATCTTCCAGGTTTTTGATTTGCTGACTGACGGCTGCCGATGTGATTCGGAGTTCCTGAGCGGCACCACTAAAGCTCATATGCCGAGCAACGGCTTCAAAACCGCGAAGGGCGTTGAGAGGTGGTAGCTTAGAAATATTACTCATTGTTAACTTTTTCTAATGTTAAGGATAAGAATTATATGTTTTTCACCAAATTAAATTAAGTTTATCTTATAGGAAGATCTTTGAATTTAACACAGGAATATTGGGAGGAGCTTTGATTATGGCGATTGAACTACCTGAAAAGTTCGAAAAAATCGTGGTCAATGCCACCGAGGAGTGGCTCGAAACCCGAGGTAAGACGCGGGACCAACTTCGTAGATTTATCGAGAAACGGGTAATTCGTGACCGCGAAAAATCACCGAAAGTAGGTGATGACGCGCTTGATTTCGAACTCGAAAAACTGGATGATCATGGAAAACGGACAGGCAAGATGATGCGGTTGTCCTCGAATTTTGGCACTCCCATTGGCCTCATTTTTGGATCTTATACCTGACCGCCATTCCGGGACGGGGCCGTGCGCCTCGATGAACTGGCAAAATCCCATGGAGACAAAGTTAAGTTTTTTAGCGTCTATATTCGCGAAGCCCATGCTGAGGGAGAAGATCAAGTCCTCCGTAATCTGGACGAGGACGTAATTTTTGAACAGCCGACAACATCTGACGAACGTGCTGAAGTCGCAGCTGCCTGTATGCTCCGTTATAATTTTTCTTTCCCAATGTTGTTGGATAATATGGACAACGAAGCTGAGGAGAAGTATATATCCTGGCCCGACCGGCTATACCTGATCGGCTCTGATGGAAAAATAGCCTATCAGGGCGGTATGGGCCCTCTCTATTTTGATGTCGACGAGTTTGAGGAGGCCGTTCGTACCCATTCAAATTAATGACGACAACTGCTCACGGTAAATTGCGGACGTTATTTGGACAAAGAAGAAATGTCTGCTAATGCCTAATAGCAGACATCAAGAACGACCAAAATCGTGTCTGCTTTACTCCCGACACTTCCAATTAGATTCCAGATCATTTAATGTCCTTTGATTATGGGAGTATTCAGCACAATTCTGCCGATAGCAGTTGTTGTCATTCTCGGCTTAGTCTGGCTTAGTGTTTTGGACCGGAAGAAACGAAAAACTGGCTCAAAACGTAGGCACAAGTCCAAGCGACGATAAAAATATGAGTTGATTTCTGATTGAATGGATCGTTGAAAATCAGGCGGAAATTGGTGTAGTAGTCACAATTATTTTCATTTCTATGATCATCTACAAATATGTTGCGATTAAATACAATCTTCCTCTTTGAACGTGGATTAAGAACACTGGTATTAGCGATTGGAGGTCGAGCGGTGGTGGACCACCGTAATGGCCTAGCGCCCTCGTTTGTACTGGAAGAGGACAACCACCTATAATGTTGCGATAAGGAGTTATATCTGATGATCAAAGAAGGTGATTTTGTTATCCGAACAGCCGGCACGGCATGGAAAGCAGAAGGTTTTTTATGACACCCCTTGTCGTTCGGTCAGGTGATCGAATTCGTTAAATGCAACCATGAGACACGACCAACCGCAACAGACCGGCCCGCCGAATGGACGGAAATTGCGATCCGCCCCTTTGATAATCGTATGGCCCCCGATGGGGCATGGGTTCAATGGGTCGAGGAAGAGTGCATCGTGATAAGACCGTGGATGTATTGTTTACTTGGATTGTTTTGGCCGTTGCTGAAGTTCGTCTACACGAAGCCTCTGCAGGGACAACACACGGAATATAAATTGTTTCGGTAGGGAGACCTTGGCATTAGGACTAACGCCCTCGCTTGTAGGTCAGGAACGATGGAGAAGTGTTATGGGGTCTGATAACTTTATCGCCCAAATTATAGGACTATTATTGGGCATCGTTGCAGTCGGCGTTCTTATTAATACTGCCATCTACCGCCGCATGGTCGAAGAGTTTACTGAAAGTCCTGCACTCTGTTATTTAGGTGGCATTCTGGCCCTTTTCTTTGGCCTTTTCATTCTCAATTTCAACAATGCGTGGACCGCCGACTGGACGGTGATCATTACCATTATTGGTTGGTTGTCAGTGGTTAAAGGAGTACTGCTAATCGTTTTTCCGAATGCCTATCTCCACCTTTCCGATTGGATGCGAAAAGGTGACGCTGTGATGCGCTATATGGGTATCATATATCTACTGCCCGGATTGTTCCTGACTTTCAAAGGTTTCGGTCTTATTTAGTTATAACAACAGCCCTGAAGACTAACACTCGTGCTTGTAGGTTAAAAACTCAGCCGCTTCTTGACGTTCTGCAAAGCAGCTTAGAAAACAGATTCGGTATCAATACTGGGATCGAAGACTGCTGTGATGGTATGGCCCTGCTTTTAAATCTCGAAGCCTTTGACCGTCTCGTCCTCGACATGATCCTTGAAACCTCGTGCGCGACACATCCAGACTACCTTGCCCTACACTTCCGTTGACATCAGACCCCACGTATGCCGATGGCCACTTATATATATGTCAGCGGTTTCGCCTAAATGATTGAGCCGTGCCTGCCAGGCTTGGCCATGCAAAGGATGGAATTGAGAGGTACCGATATGATCATGGGCAATGTCCATAACGGCCGTGCGACCATTGGGCCATTTCAAATCAACCAAAGCCTTCCATTGTTCGTACTTGCTATCAGCTTGTTGGTGCCAAGAGGATAGACCCGTGAGCGGAAAACATTACTGCCCGTAGTCGATAGCCCCGTGACGGCGGTCACTGCGTTATCCTTAATAGATTGTCTAATATGGTCCATTATCGAGATTCCTCCAGAACCATGTTAAACGGGGTCGGGGTAGGTTGGTTCCCTGCGTGCTAGCAAACTGGCTCCGTCGCCATCAATCAGTCTCAAGCATTAGGGTTGTCATGCCCGTGCCGTCACAAGACGTTATCCTCGATCGATTGCCTGACGTGGGCCATATTTCAACCTCAATTGTGCCTTTTTGATTTCAAATACTTCACGCTAACTCCTAAAGTCTCCTTAAGGCGAGGAAGTCGGACCCTCCATCCGTTTCCCAGACGGCACGATGACCTCGCCAACTTTTTTGGAAAAACTATGGGCTACATCTTTTTGAATTTTGGAATTGGAATAGCGGTCCTAAGTGCTTTGATCGTTTTTTAACCAGTTTCCAACATCCGGTCCCCCGAGCAGAGCAAATACACTTATCAACAGAAAAGACGGTTCTTTGGCTAGCCGATATGTCTTTTCCCCACGTTCCACAGGGATGTGAATCGAATCCCTATTGCCATTAAGCCGTTTCTGGTTTCAATGCGGGAAATAATTCATCGAGGGACCAATAAGTTGGCTGTTTTTGAATTTGCACGATGCCTCTGGTGCGCCCTGTTTAGGCATAGCTACCAACATCAGGGACGGTTCGTTGAGTGCCGTAGATGCGGCCATCGTGAAATGACTAGTGATAAACTTACTTAATCAGCTTCCAGCTTTGGGTGCGGGGGTAGGATTCGAACGTGCGACCTTCAGGTTATGAGCTTGACGACCCTAAATTCTGCCTTTCGTTGTAAACCCTTGTTTTACCATCCTAACTATTTGTAATCATTGTTTCTATTCCAAATCGAGAATCTACGTCAAGTCTATAATTGCAACAGCATTACACACTAAGGCAATGCGTCCTGTGAATGTTCTGTGAACAGATTTAAGGCTCGTCAGGGTCGTCTTCTTCGGGAGGTCGACGAGATTGCCAACAGTGGTTAAGATTACGTGCATTAGTGAAGCAACCATATCAAACTACGCGTTTGGCATATCCAGACCACCCTGCCCTGCATTTCCGATATCAACACACCCATCTTGGGAAGCGCCCTCTCAAAATTTCTGTGACTAGGAAACGATTGCCATCGCGAAAAACCTGCAATGGATTGCCGAGTAAGGACCCGTTAGTTTATGCTACCTTTCATGATTGAACTCCCCCAGCGTACAGGACCTAAGCCTAGAACCACCGATGGGGCTCCTCACGAGCAAATAGACCAAAATCCACCCCCGGAAACTTATGCACTCCTGAAAGACAAGGCGTTTGATTTTCCACTGGTAGATCGCCGCCCGTCGATCATATCAGTGCCGGGTACCGAAGCCCTTTGGCTGACAGAGGTGGCCGAACATAGCTGTGCTGAAGCATTCATGAGGGGCAACGAATTTGCCCATGTACACCCGCCATACGACGGCAGCATGCACATGATGCTACCTGTCGAGCAGGTAAGGGATATGATCATTAAAGGCTGGGGTGAAACCCACCCGCTGGTACCGTTAGGCCGGATGCCGGAAACCACGGTGATGGTCTTCGGTCCCCGAGACGTAGTTGAAGTTGAGATCGTCCTCGGTCTGATCGGCGTCTCCCATCAATTCGCGCTAGGCGAGGGTTTTGTTCTCGAACACAGCGATTGATAAAGCCATGAGATTGAGGCTGAGGCCAACATCGATACCAAAGAGGCCGTTTGACCTAGTTTTGCTAATCTTGGTAATTGCGGTGCTTGTCTACTTGTTCACCTAATTAAGTGTTTGAAGTTGTGCAGCTACTTAACTGACCGCAACGCACTTCTATCAATTAGCCAACTCAAAAACGCATATCTGGGCTGTTAACTTATCGCTAGTTCTAAATGGTGATCAGCGTATAAACCCCACATCGCCACCTCTAGCTCTGGAGCTCGTAGTGAACGCTATATCAAAACCCGATATCATCCTTGAACCTGTTGAGGATGTTAAAATTGCAATTGAACCCATCCCAGTTGCATCAATCCTAACTAAAAGCAATCGCTTCTATGCATGGATGGACCGCTGGACTGAACTATCTTATCAGGCATGGGAAAAAGCTGGTAAGCCTTATCGCGAATGCTAATCAGTTAACTTCACTGATTTCACTGCTCTAGTAATAGCCTTATCCATTTCCTTACCGACATTGTTTCTAACGATACACTCAGCGATGCCGTAGAAATCAAACCGAGGCTGATACTGCGTTGAGCTTTCGTAAACTACTAGCAACTTGATTAGAGGAGCACGTAAATAAGCACCGCAAATACCAAGGTTAGAAAAACTAGGTCGAGCCACGCCATTCTCATAGAAAAGTCTAAACGAAATTACCTCATTCAGGCAAATTTATGACGAATGCGCTACTAGTGGCAGCAACTCATTGCTGCAACTCAATGCCCCGTTATGCTATTTATTTGTCTACAGGAGGGAGTAAGCTTTAATGGAGGATAATGGGAAGATCTTTGAAGGTTCGAATATGTTTGGTCACGGTAATCTCCATTATATGGGTTTATAACGAAGAAACCGATATGCGGTTTTTGGCAATTTTTAGTCAGGCTTGGACTGTTTTAGACTATGTGTCCTGTGAACAAGCCTTTTTTGAAGGTTTCTGGAAACCCCGTTTTTAGCTTCCAGATTTGGTTGCGGGGGTAGGATTCGAACCTACGACCTTCAGGTTATGAGCCTGACGAGCTACCGGACTGCTCCACCCCGCGCCAATTTAAGTAGTTATCTAAATATTAAAGTTGTCATTCAGTCATGCGTATAAGTCTGACATATCGTACCGGGGACTTTGTATAGCCTCCGTTTTGAAGACCTGGCAGCGACCTACTCTCCCACACCTTAAGATGCAGTACCATCGGCGCTGAGGGTCTTCACGGCCGAGTTCGGGATGGGATCGGGTGTGTCCCCCTCGCTATAACCACCAAGTCATCAAAACGGACGCAAGGGCCAAATATTCTGGAACTATCTTAATCGCAAATTAAATATTGAGGCAAATATTTTTCTGTTAAACAGAATTTGTGGATTTGCTAAACGGTAGCAAATTAACACAAAAGTCATTTGGGCTTGTCCATACGCATGAGTAGATCTCAAGCCTATCGAGCGATTAGTACCGGTTAGCTTCACACATTACTGCGCTTCCACACCCGGCCTATCAACGTGGTGGTCTTCCACGGCTCTCAGGGAAACCTAGTTTCGAGGGGGGCTTCCCGCTTAGATGCTTTCAGCAGTTATCCCTTCCGTACTTAGCTACCCAGCGATGCAACTGGCGTCACAACTGGTACACCAGAGGTACGTCCACCCCGGTCCTCTCGTACTAGGGGCAGCTCCTCTCAAGTTTCCTACAACCACGGCAGATAGGGACCGAACTGTCTCACGACGTTCTAAACCCAGCTCACGTACCACTTTAATCGGCGAACAGCCGAACCCTTGGGACCTGCTCCAGCCCCAGGATGTGATGAGCCGACATCGAGGTGCCAAACACCCCCGTCGATATGGACTCTTGGGGGGTATTAGCCTGTTATCCCCGGCGTACCTTTTATCCGTTGAGCGATGGCCCTTCCACGCGGAACCACCGGATCACTATGGCCGACTTTCGTCTCTGCTCGACTTGTCAGTCTCGCAGTCAGGCAGGCTTATGCCATTGCACTCAACAGCTGATTTCCGACCAGCTTGAGCCTACCATTGCGCGCCTCCGTTACTCTTTGGGAGGCGACCGCCCCAGTCAAACTACCCACCATGCAGGGTCCCAGACCCGGTTTCACGGGCCATGGTTAGATATCAGTGAATAAAAGGGTGGTATTTCAAGGTTGCCTCCACGCCAACTGGCGCCAACGCTTCATAGGCTCCCACCTATCCTACACATTTAGTCCCTAATACCACTGCAAAGCTGTAGTAAAGGTGCACGGGGTCTTTCCGTCTAACCGCGGTTACTCCGCATCTTCACGGAGAATTCAATTTCGCTGAGTCGATGTTGGAGACAGCGGGGAAGTCGTTACGCCATTCGTGCAGGTCGGAACTTACCCGACAAGGAATTTCGCTACCTTAGGACCGTTATAGTTACGGCCGCCGTTTACCGGGGCTTCGGTTCAGAGCTTGCACCCCTCTCCTTAACCTTCCGGCACCGGGCAGGCGTCAGACCCTATACTTCGTCTTGCGACTTAGCAGAGCCCTGTGTTTTTAGTAAACAGTCGCCACCCCCTCTTCTGTGCCACCCCTGATCGGTTGCCCAAGCAGAGGTCACCCTTATCCCGAAGTTACGGGTGCATTTTGCCGAGTTCCTTCAACATCGTTCTCTCAAGCGCCTTGGTATACTCTACCTGTCCACCTGTGTCGGTTTGGGGTACGGTCTATACGCTGGAGTTATTTCCTGGAACACCTACGCTGCCCACACAATCCAATAAGCATGAACAACTATCAGCATTCGTCACTTCCAGCAGGCCCAGGAATATTAACCTGGTTCCCATCGACTACGGCTTTCGCCCTCGCCTTAGGGGCCGGCTCACCCTGCGCGGATTAGCCTTGCGCAGGAAACCTTGGACTTTCGGCGGGAGTGTTTCTCACACTCCTTGTCGCTACTCATGTCAGCATTCTCACTTCCGATACCTCCAGCATGCCTCACGGCACACCTTCACAGGCTTACGGAACGCTCCGCTACCACTCCAGTAAACTGGAGTCCGCAGTTTCGGTGTATGGCTTAAGCCCCGTTACATCTTCGGCGCAAAACGGCTTAATTAGACCAGTGAGCTGTTACGCTTTCTTTAAAGGATGGCTGCTTCTAAGCCAACCTCCTGGCTGTCTTGGCCGTCTCACTTCCTTTCCCACTTAGCCACAACTTAGGGACCTTAACTGGCGGTCTGGGCTGTTTCCCTTTCGACATAGAACCTTAGCACCCTATGTCTGTCTGCTGCGCTGTACTCACCGGTATTCGGAGTTTGGTTAGGTTTGGTAAGACTTTGGGTCCCCCTAGCCCATCCAGTGCTCTACCCCCGGCGGTAATCACGCAACGCTCTACCTAAATAGATTTCGCGGAGAACCAGCTATTTCCGAGTTTGATTGGCCTTTCACCCCTAGCCACAGGTCATCCCCCCATTTTTCAACATAGGTGGGTTCGGTCCTCCAGTGAGTGTTACCTCACCTTCAACCTGCCCATGGCTAGATCACTCGGCTTCGGGTCTAATCCACGCAACTAAGTCGCCCTATTCAGACTCGCTTTCGCTACGCCTACACCTAACGGTTTAAGCTTGCTGCACAGATTAAGTCGCTGACCCATTATACAAAAGGTACGCGGTCACACCTCAAGGGTGCTCCCACTGCTTGTAGGCATTCGGTTTCAGATACTATTTCACTCCCCTCGTCGGGGTACTTTTCACCTTTCCCTCACGGTACTAGTTCACTATCGGTCACTAAGGAGTACTTAGGCTTGGAGGGTGGTCCCCCCACGTTCAGACAGGATTTCACGTGTCCCGCCCTACTCAAGGACCAACTTGCTTTCTACCCGTACAGGGCTATCACCTACTATGGCTCGTCTTTCCAAACGATTCCGGTTCTTACAAATTGGCCACTGGCCTGGTCCGCGTTCGCTCGCCACTACTAACGGAGTCTCGGTTGATGTCCTTTCCTCCGGTTACTTAGATGTTTCAGTTCACCGGGTTTGCCTCCTACTTCTATATATTCGATGTAGGATACCCCTAAGGGTGGGTTGCCCCATTCGGAAATCTGCGCATCAAAGGTTGCTCGCACCTCCTCGCAGCTTATCGCAACGTGCTACGTCCTTCATCGCCTCTTAGTGCCAAGGCATTCACCAAACGCCCTTCTCACGCTTGAGACCTCATCACACGTAGGGACAAACCCAAACACGTGACAAATACTCAGCCTCAATATTGTAACTGACGATGGTCTAAACAGTCATTATTTGACAAAATAACGACACGTCCATCGTCAATTTCCAAAAAGAGAATTACGATTAATCATCAGACCTATTCACAATGTAAAAGAGCAGAAATTTCTGATTTGCTTCATAAAAAACAACAGAAGAAGCTACTTCCTATAGTCCAGTTTAAAATGTTAAAGCCTAATCAACAATGCTGGTGGAGGCGAACGGGTTCGAACCGATGACCTCCTGCTTGCAAAGCAGGTGCTCTCCCAGCTGAGCTACGCCCCCGTATAAATGGTGGGCCTGGGTAGACTCGAACTACCGACCTCACGCTTATCAGGCGTGCGCTCTAACCAAGCTGAGCTACAGGCCCGGATCAACCAAACCTGATTTACCCCAATACGAAACATAAAAAGCATGATCCGGCTAACAGACTGGCTCTTGAAAGGGATACGAAGACGGCGGCCCATCTTGGCGCTATGGTATTCTGAATTAAGGGTAGCTGTTTCATAAATATGCAAAGCACATTTTCAAAACACATCCTTGAAAGGAGGTGATCCAGCCGCAGGTTCCCCTACGGCTACCTTGTTACGACTTCACCCCAGTCGCTGAACTTACCGTGGTCGGCTACCTCAAAAGTTAGCGCACCGGCTTAAGGTAAATCCAACTCCCATGGTGTGACGGGCGGTGTGTACAAGGCCCGAGAACGTATTCACCGCGGCACGCTGATCCGCGATTACTAGCGATTCCAACTTCATGCACTCGAGTTGCAGAGTACAATCCGAACTGAGACGGATTTTAGAGATTAGCTTACCTTCACAGGTTCGCAACCCACTGTCACCGCCATTGTAGCACGTGTGTAGCCCAGCCCGTAAGGGCCATGAGGACTTGACGTCATCCCCACCTTCCTCCGGCTTGTCACCGGCAGTTCCATCAGAGTACCCAACTAAATGCTGGCAACTGATAGCGAGGGTTGCGCTCGTTGCGGGACTTAACCCAACATCTCACGACACGAGCTGACGACAGCCATGCAGCACCTGTAATCGGTCCAGCCGAACTGAAGAAAACCATTTCTGGTAATCGCGACCGGTTATGTCAAGGGCTGGTAAGGTTCTTCGCGTTGCTTCGAATTAAACCACATGCTCCACCGCTTGTGCGGGCCCCCGTCAATTCCTTTGAGTTTTAATCTTGCGACCGTACTCCCCAGGCGGAGTGCTTAATGCGTTAGCGACGTCACCGAACAGCGAACTGCCCGACAACTAGCACTCATCGTTTACGGCGTGGACTACCAGGGTATCTAATCCTGTTCGCTCCCCACGCTTTCGCACCTCAGCGTCAATACCGAGCCAGGCAGCCGCCTTCGCCTCTGGTGTTCTTCCCAATATCTACGAATTTCACCTCTACACTGGGAATTCCACTGCCCTCTCTCGGATTCTAGCGCATCAGTATCAAACGCAGTTCCCGGGTTAAGCCCGGGGCTTTCACGCCTGACTACATGCACCGCCTACGCGCGCTTTACGCCCAGTAATTCCGAGCAACGCTTGCCCCCTCCGTATTACCGCGGCTGCTGGCACGGAGTTAGCCGGAGCTTCTTCTCCCGCTACCGTCATCATCTTCACGGGTGAAAGAGTTTTACAACCCTAAGGCCTTCTTCACTCACGCGGCATTGCTGGATCAGGGTTTCCCCCATTGTCCAATATTCCCCACTGCTGC
>JAOMCN010000024.1 GCA_028345065.1 Rhodospirillales bacterium | reverse complement strand
ATCACCAGAAATGTCATCAACGTCACCCGTCATATAAGACATATCACCCTGCATGTCGGAAACATCACCATTAATACCACTCATATCACCCGTAACATCAGAAACATCACCACTAACGTTTGAAACGTCGCCCGTTAGACCAGTCATATCGCCTGTAATACCGGTTTGGTCACCGGTAATTCCTAAATCAGCCATATAAAATTCCTCCAAATAAGTGTTAACTATTTTTATTGTTATCCCATATACACCCGATACGCAGTGACGGTTGTCATATGGTCACCATTTAGTTTTCGTATTATTTCTTTGTATAGGTAATTGTCGTCTTACTCCCTCTTGTCAATAGCTTATTTTTCGCCGATAGATTATACCGGCTAAATATCGAATTGGCTTCAGCTATGAGGTTTAATGACGCTGTAAAATATTATTGAATTTTGACAACGAAATTTGATATCCGGGTCATGGCTCACGATCAAACACACTATAAGGAATTAGATAACGGAGAGGAATTTGATCGCCTGACATCTCCTTCAAACCCTTGGTTCCGGGAGATCAATGATTATCCGAATATGTCTAGTGGATTGACTAATTTTATTTGCAACGAATGGAAAATTCGTCAGCAAAAAAAAGGCTTCCAGTCGAAATAATCTCCAATAAGGGTGCAGAATTGCTATTTTAGGAGCAATAACGCGTTATTAGGTTTGCACCTACCAAACAAGCCTAGTTTATTTCAACCGGTTCTTGTTTTTTAGCTGACGTCACGATGGCATCAAGAATTTGTACATTGTGAAGAATTTGTTCAGGAGTAAACCTGTATTCCCCGTTACCTTCTACAGCATTTGCCCATTCGTGGAGGTTCATGGTGACGGTATCTTTGTTTTTTTTCTGGTATGTCCGAGTATGAATTTCCTCGTCGATGCCCCGCCAGGTAAATAGGGTGGGTTGAGGCTTGTCGACATTATCGACTTCACGTACTTCCGCCCAACCGCGATCTCCAAATACGCTCATGCGGGTGTAAAATGGTGTAGTTGCAAGCGAACAGAATGAACCAAGCATACCGCTTTCAAAGATGAATTGAATGGAGATGATATCTTCTGAAGGGTAATCGGCAGAACGGTGGGACATGCAAGCATTGACGGTTTTGACGCGACCGGCAATGGTTTGAATGTAGTCAGTTTGGTGGATACCTAACGCTGTCATGGTGCCTGCTGGTGCCTGTTTGGGATCTTGTCGCCAACCGGATGCCGGTGTTCCCGCCCACAAGTTATAGGAGGCGTTAAATTCTAAATGCAGTAATGTTCCAAGTTCCCCTTCATCGATCATGCGTTTCATTTCCACGAGTGCGCCTTCGAACCTTCTTTCATGACCAATACCGACGACGAGATTATTTTCTGCGCACGCTTCCAACATACGTTTTGCTGAGTTTTCCGTGAGTGAAAATGGTTTTTCACAAAAGATTTGTTTGCCCGCCGCTGCGGCTGCCAATACCTGCTCTTCATGTAGACTATGGGGAGTAACAATCATCAAGGCATCAATTTTTGGATTTTTTAACACTTCTTCAAAATCCGAAGTAAATTCTATACCTTTGCTGGCAGCAAAGTTGCCGGCTTCATTGGAGCTTATATCCATTGCCTGGACGATTTTGATGCAGTCACTTCCGTCTAAGCATCCAATGATATGTTTTCCCCACCAACCAAGTCCAATGACCGCTGCATTCAACATTTGGATTTCCTTTTTGTTTAGGCTGTCCGCGCGGCAATATCTTCGGATGTCACGTCACCGCGATATTCGTAGCCGGTTTCAGCTACGCTTCCAGATCCTATATAAACACCTATCACGTGAATTGGCTCAGTCTCACTGAGGTTGTGGAGCCAATGTTCAACACCTGAAGGAATATAATGAAATTGTCCAGCTGTGACTTCGACACGGTCGTCTCCCGCACCGGCCAGGCCATGTCCGCTAATCAGGTAATATATTTCCTCACAGTTTATGTGAGCATGCTTTTTGTGCACGGCTCCTGGAAAGAATTGGGCCCGAAACAGAGTTGTAGTGCTGTCGTTGTGAGTTCCAAAGGGCAGGCGAAAGTCGTTTATGTGCCACCCCTCATCTCTATCCATATTCTCAGGTTTTACGTCATTCCAATGGATAACGTGTTCACCATTTAGACTTGCTACACCAACTGTATCAACGGTTTCAAATCCTCTCGCAGCAAGTGTATCAGCGCCAATGTAAAACCCAACCATTTGGACTGGTTCTTCCGACGTGTTTTGGAATTGATGGGTGACACCCTTCGGCACCCTCATGCAATGGCCCTCACGAACCTTGAAACTTTGACTTTCTATAATATTTTCCCCATGTCCCGAGAGATAAACTGAAATTTCCTCACAATCGTCATTGCGGTGAGGGCGGATTTTCTCTCCAGGTTGAAGAGTGAGATGGAACGCCGATGTCGTGCTACCGTCTTTGCCGGAAATTGGAATACGAAGCTCCCCTGCAAGCCCGGTATTTACGATTGGAACATCGTTCACATCAACTAATGGATAGCTTAATGGCATTTGTTACGGATCCCTAAATTCTTATTAGACACGTTTGCATAATGATATTTAGAAACCATGGTAGCAGGGTTGTCCAGTACTCATGCTCCTTTTTCTTTTATGCTTAAGGGTAGTGGTCGGTTGCTCCAAAATTCAGGACTATTTGAAGCATACCAAACTGGAACAAATATCACTTCCTTAGTTGATTTTTGTCTATTTTGCCAACGGGGGTTTTTGGTAACCCCTCCCGGAAAATAATTTGTTTAGGAATTTTATATCCTACTAAATCTTCCCGACAGTAGTCTTTTATTTGATCCTCAGTCAGGTTGGAGCCGTCATTTAAACAGACAAAGGCTTTTATCACTTCACCTTTCTCAGCATCTGGAACGGCGATGGAGGCTGCTTCCTTTATAAGGGGATGGGCCATCAATATTTCGTCGATTTCGCGGGGAAAAACGTTAAAGCCGCTAACTATAGCCATGTCTTTTGCCCTATCAACAATGTATATGAAACCATCCCGGTCACGGTAGGCGATATCTCCCGTATAGAGCCAATTCTCCCGGAAAGCTGATGACGTTGCTTCTACATTATTAAAGTATCCACCGGCGATGTGGCTTCCCCGGACCCTGATTTCACCATGTTCTCCATCACTCATTTCTATCGTTCCAGTTGCTACATCAACAATTTCTAACTCGATGCCGTATACGGGTTTGCCTACGGATAATACTCTTCTCTCACCGGAAAAGGGGTTGTTGCAAGTGGGTGCACCCTCTGTCATGCCGTAACCTTCAAGGGCAGGCACGCCCGTACGTCGTTCCCATTCGTGCAGCGTCTCTTTTGCTAAGGGAGCGCCTCCGCCACATGCAAATCGTATGCTTTTATAGTTTACTTTATCAAAGGCGGGGTGATTGAGCATGGCTATATAGGCTGCCGGCACGCCAGCTATCAAAATGGAAACTCTGTACTTGTTAATCGAATTGAATACTTCTTCAGGTTCAAACCGTGAAATAAGGACTGCAGTCGAACGTCCAAATACGGGTTGAAAACATCCATGATATAAGCCGACGATATGGAATAAGGGGGGTATATTCAGAAATACTTCGCAGTCAAGTGAGGTTGGCCAGCGGTCTTCAATTGCCAACAATGACGCAATGACTTGCTCATGGGTATGGGGTACGCCCTTTGAGACACCGGTGGTACCCCCGGTAAACAACAATACTGCCATATCGGCGCCGTTGGGAAGTCTATCTATCACCCAATCATTTGAATTACACCAAAGTTCATCTGAAATGGAGATGACTTCAAATCCTA
This sequence comes from Rhodospirillales bacterium, assembly GCA_028345065.1. GTDB lineage: Bacteria > Pseudomonadota > Alphaproteobacteria > Rhodospirillales > UBA2165. The sequence goes on along the minus strand of JAOMCN010000024.1, from coordinate 26,897 downwards.
ACTTCTTGGAAAGACGTAAAAGAGTTTTCCTGATATTTGGATGGCATAGAACAGCCCTGGGTTCGGAGATGCGAAACAGTGGTTCCAACTCACGCTGGGTGAAATTGGGGTTCATCATAGTGATCTGAGCCTCGGCTCCCATCACACCAAATATTATTTGTGGTAGCTGAAGCGACGCAGGTGCAATTACGGCAATTCGGTCGCCACTCTTAATTCCTCTTTGCCGAAGAGTGATGGCCAATGAAGCGGCGGCGAGATTAACCTCCTCGTAGGTCAGAGAATTTCCATCACAAATGACTGCGGATCTTTCAGGGTATTTCTTAGCCGCGTCGATGAGCGAATGAACAATTGTTGGAAATCTCTCCCTTTCCTGGCCTTTGTCTTTTGTTGGCAGGTTCACTGTCGCTCCTCCCGTCGGTTCCGGCATCAAGTGATTATTGGTCAATACAGGGCCATTCATTTTAATCTAATAATAAATCCTGGTTCTGGCTACAGATAGCAATTCTTGTTGCTTTTAGTTTTAGTTATAGCTTTAGTTATAATAATGAATGGGCGTGTATTATAACCGTGATGTGAAACATTGCATTTTGGAGCATGTATTTGATATCTGGAAATCAAATTTCACTATTGGAAGATGTTAGAATTATTTTTACTATTAACGTGGGTTGCTATTGATGTTGGGCATTAACCGCAATAAGCGTCCGGTTGAACTTGGGCCTTATCCCTTAGAAACTCTCCGCAGGGATCCAAGTGTTCTGGCGGAGGAACTTTTGCGTACCCCGAAAACTTCAGGGTTAAGCACAAATGGCTCAGCTACGCCCTTGGTTCGGGCAACTCTTAACCACCTAGAAGCTTATAAAGAGCTGCGGGAACCGGAGCCATTTGCAAAATTGGCCCCCGTACCGAAAGATTTAGCTCTCCGCACGCGGGATATTAAGGGTGCCGGATACTTTGCGGATGCTTCGCAGATCGGAATATGTGAAATGCCGAACAATGGGTGGTCGGGGAACAATAACACTACTCATCAATTTGCGATTGTTGTGTTGGTTGAACATTCCGACCCAATAGATGCAGATAATCACGCTGCGGAATGGATTTCCGGCAACGAACATTTGTTGGCAACTTTGAGGGCTGCAGAAATTGCTATTAACCTATCCGGGCAGATTTCTTCCATGGGATATTTTAGTTGTGCCCATTGGTTAGGAGCTACGGATGTAGATTTGGAAATGTTAGCTGTTCTTTCGGGACTGGCGTTAAGGGAGAAGGAGTTGCTCGTCAATCCCTACGTCGATGAAATGTTTTCCCTTGCAGTAGTCACTACCGACTACGCATTAAACGTGGATCAACCTTTGCATCTTTCGTCACGAAACGGAAAAGATCTCAGTTATTATTTTGGTTTATCCGGAGCAATATCTGGCCTCGAGCGTTGGCGTCGGAGGAGACGCCCATCTCATTTGGGACCTTATCCGGTAGAGTCTGTAACGCGAGTGGACAAACCCACCACCTTGATTTTCGAGGATGAAGTTCCGCGGATACCGACCAGGGCAAATATGTACGTGCGAACTCATTTCGGCGATCTAAGCAAGAAAGCGTCAAAAGAGGCAAATCGTTGGTCTCAAAAGCATCCTGTCTCTCAAGGCCTTGTCCGTCCCATGTGGAGCCTAAAGTCACTTCAGGAGGGGCAATCTGCTACCAAGACGGCTTCTAAGACCCAAGACCCTGAGGCTAATTCCAAGGCCTTGAAAGCGTTAAGTCATTATCTTGGTTCGGCTATCACCGGAATTTGCGAAATTCCTGATTATTGCTGGTATTCTCACGATAAGCGGGGAGATCCGATTAAACCCTATCACAAATATGCTTTAGTCGTTCTGATTGATCAGGGTCACGAGACATTCCTTGGTGCAAGTGGGAATGACTGGATTTCTGGTTCTCAATCCATGAGAGCTTACCTACGTGGAGCGGAAGTTACCGGCGTTATGGCCGACTTTATCAGAGAAATGGGGTATCCCGCGAGAGCACATACTAACCTTGACAGCCACGTCCTTCATGTACCCTTGGTCCTGCATTCGGGCCTAGGCGAGCAAAGTCGCATTGGCGAAAGCGCTATTAATCCGTTCCTAGGAATGCGCTTCAAAACATCTGTCTTAACTACTGATATGCCTTTGATACCTGACCAGCCGATTGACTTTGGTGTTCAGACATTTTGCTCAAAGTGCCTCAAATGCGCACGCGAATGCCCTGTCCAGGCTATTCCATACGGTGACAAGGTTATCTTCAATGGCTACGAAACCTGGAAGCCAGATAGTGAAAGGTGCACCCTATATCGGGCTACGAATTTAAAAGGGTCGGCCTGTGGTCGATGTGTTAAAACCTGTCCTCTAAGTAAAGATACCACATGGGACGGTCCATTGCTTCATAGGTTGGGAAGTTGGTTGGGTATAAATGCTATGTGGCTAAAACCGTTCCTCCCACCCATAGCCATCTGGCTTGACGATGTGTTAGGCAACGGCAACCCTAATGATGCAAAAAAATGGTGGCTAGATTTGGAGGTAATAGGAGAGCGGTCTTTTAAATATAACTCTGAGAACCACGTCGAAAAGGCAAAGGGTGCTAATCGGCCCATGATTGATCCAAAAAAGAAGGTCAGCCACGATACAAAAATTGCCTACTATCCGGCCTCTTCTTTGCCTCCTCCCGACTTAATGGAGCCTTATCCGACCGATCGAAAAAAAGGTTTAGAAATAGCGGCAAAAGCAGAAACCCCAGAAGAAGCGCTCGAAAGAAGAAAGCACGGCGGTGAAATTCCTAAAGAATATATTCCAAGTTATGCAACTCATAACCAGAAAAATTAACGCGACTAAAGACTGACCTCGACATTTGCATTTATGAGACGCATTGTCCTTCCTATGGAGTACACGCGGCGGGGTAATCTCACGGGTATCCTATTTATGCTTATGGGAATGCTGGGATTTGGGCTTACAGATGCAACTGCCAAGTGGTTGGTCAGCACAGATTATCCCATTATTCAGGTTATTGCGATCCGGGGATGGTTTATCTCTTTAATGTTGGTAACGTGGGTGCTCGTGACACGGCAAATTAGTGAGTTGAAAACCAGTCGTCCCTGGGGGCACAGCCTCAGGTTCCTGATCTGTTTTTTTGCACCACTTCTTATGTTCCGGGCTCTTCGTGATATGCCACTTGCCGATGTGACTGTTATTGTGTTCGGATCTACATTTATGACCACTGCTTTATCTGTGTTTTTTTTTAAGGAGAAGGTTGGTATTCATCGCTGGAGCGCGGTGGTTCTTGGAATGGTGGGTGTTGTCATCGCCCTTCGCCCTGGTACAGGTGTTTTCACTACAGCAGCGGTCTTTGCACTGCTTGCAGGACTATCCTTCGCAGGCATCAATCTGACAACACGATGGCTTCGGGATACAGAAAGTGCCCTTAGACAGATTTTTTATTTAATGTTAGGTATTACAGTCCTTTCCAGTGCCATTTTGCCGTATTTCTGGGTACCGGTAAATTCGGGCGACTGGATCATCTTTGCAGCCCTAGGATTGTTCACGATTTTAGGCTACATTTTTCTTACGCGGGCCTTTATTGTGGCGCCGACTGGACTGGTAGCACCATTTGAATATACCGTCCTAATTTGGGCCGTGATATTCGGTTTTTTGATTTGGGGCGAGGTACCAGATAGGTACGTCTGGACCGGTGCGGGCATAATAGTCTCGAGTGGTATTTACCTAATTAGCCGAGAATCACGAAACCCTATGTTTAGCAGGAACGTGGACGAAACAGCGGATTGATTGCATGGAATTTTATCGCTTTAATGTCGCTCTGTTGTGCGGGGTAAGGGAGTCCAAGTGTGGATGGTGAAAGCGTTCTAACGCTCGATAGCAAATATACGGCGACTGAGGGTCGGGCTTTTATGACCGGAACCCAGGCGCTGGTTCGTCTACCGTTAGTTCAACGTCGGCGGGATGGGGAAGCCGGTTTAAATACGGCAGGGTATATTTCAGGCTATCGCGGTTCCCCGCTAGGAGGCTATGACACAGCCTTATGGCGTGCCCAGGATCAACTCGACGAGCACCATATCAAGTTTCAGGCAGGAGTTAACGAGGATATGGCAGCAACAGCCTGCTGGGGTAGCCAACAAGTTGGGTTGTGGGAAGGGGCAAATTACGACGGTGTCTTCGCTATCTGGTATGGCAAGGGACCGGGTGTAGACCGTTCAGGTGATGCGTTGAAGCATGGTAATATGGCTGGTTCATCACCTCATGGCGGAGTGTTGGTCTTGGCGGGAGACGACCACGGCGCAAAATCCTCTACCACAGCTCATCAGTCGGAACAGGCATTTGTAGCGGCTATGATACCAGTCCTATATCCGGCATCGGTTCAAGAGTATCTGGATTACGGGCTTTTTGGGATAGCTATGTCACGTTTCTCGGGTGCATGGACCGGCATCAAGTGTGTTGGAGACGTAGTGGAGGGTTCGGCAAACGTCTCATTGGACCCACAGCGTGTCGAAATCAATATTCCTGAATTTGACTTTCCCGATGACGGTGTCCACCTCCGCTGGCCTGACGGGCCGGTAGATCAGGAAAGGCGAATGATTTCTGTCAAACTGAAGGCGGCACAAGCCTTTGTAAAAGCGAATGGCTTGGACCGGGTTAGCCATTCTACAGAGAAAAAGAGCCTTGGTATAATTTCTTCCGGAAAAGCCTGGTTAGACGTTTGTCAGGCATTTGAGGAATTAGCACTTTCAGAAACCGATCGCCGTAATCTCGGTATTGGGGTGTTTAAATTATCTATGACTTGGCCGATAGAACCCACCGCAGTTAGAAATTGGGTCGAAGGATTTGATGAAGTTTTAGTGATAGAAGAAAAACGCAGCCTCATAGAGGATCAAATAGCACGGATTATTTACAACCTCCCTCAGGACACTCGACCACGTCTCACTGGTAAATATGATAGTCATGGAAATCCGCTAATTTCTGAGTTTGGTGAACTTTCCGGGACAATCGTTGCTCGTATAATTGCTAACCGTTTTCTGGAGGAAGAGGAAGAAAGTTGCCTGGTGTCGGCGATAGCTCGTTTAAATGCCAGAACTGACGCATCCAATCTTCCAGCGGCTCCGCCTGAGCGTTCCCATTGGTTCTGTGCGGGATGCCCTCACAACAGTTCAACTAAATTACCGGAGGGCAGCAGAGCACTTGCCGGTATAGGTTGTCACACGATGGCAGTATACATGGATAGAAAGACAGAAGCTTACACCCATATGGGTGGAGAGGGGGGGACCTGGATTGGTCAGGCTCCCTTTACTTCTGAAAAGCACATTTTTCAAAACATTGGCGATGGCACTTACTTTCATTCAGGATTGCTAGCTATCCGCGCAGCCGTAGCTTCTGAGGTCAACATTACCTACAAAGTTCTTTACAACGACGCCGTTGCCTTGACGGGTGGCCAGCCGATGGACGGTGACTTGATGCCTTGGCACATTTCTCAGCAGCTTTGGTCCGAGGGAGTAAGACGTATCGCGGTCGTCACAGATGAGCCTGATAAGTATCCTTCTGAAACCAACTGGGCGCCGACCGTTAATATTCATCACCGAAATGAGCTGGAAGTCTTACAACTAGAGTTCAGGGAAGAATGGGGTGTCACGGCGATCATTTACGACCAGACGTGTGCTGCCGAAAAACGGCGGCGGCGAAAGCGTAATCAATATCCCGATCCTCCAAAGCGGCTTTTTATTAATGAAGAGGTTTGTGAAGGGTGCGGTGATTGTAACACGGCATCGAACTGTGTTGCCGTCCTTCCACTAGAAACAGACTTAGGTCGTAAACGGATTATAGATCAATCCTCCTGTAACAAGGACTTCTCATGTTTGGAGGGATTTTGTCCAAGTTTTGTCACAATACATGGTGGTAATATACGCAAGGCTGAACCCCCAAATCTTGTCGGCCATGATCCTGCAAATGATCTTAGTGATCCTGTGACCTCTGAAATTAACGGTTCTTATAATATTCTGCTCACAGGAATTGGCGGGTCCGGTGTGATCACGGCTGGTGCGCTATTGGGAACGGCTGCAAGCATTGATGGGAAAGGGTGTTCGGTTCTTGATCAAACGGGATTGGCTCAAAAAAATGGTGCTGTGATGACCCATATTCGCCTGTCGGACGATGAAAACAGAATTTTCGGAACTCGAATTGGCACAGGTATGGCTGACTTGGTGTTGGGGTTCGACATGGTTGTGGCTGCTGGTCAGACGGCAGTTAATTCCATGAGTGGAGATCGAACGACGGCAGTAATTAATGACCACCTTGTGCCCCTTGCAGCCTTCGCTGCTAAGCCCGATATGGCCCTTTCATCGGATGGCTATACGGATGTCATCCGCGCTCGCATAGGTGATAATCGTGTAGAGTTTATTAATTCGACATTGCTTGCCACCCGTTTGATGGGGGACAGTATTACGGCGAATATATTTCTTATGGGATACGCCTATCAGAAAGGCCTAATTCCGCTAACTCTGGGCTCGATAGTTGAAGCTATTAGGCTCAATGGTGTCTCTGTTGATACTAACCTCCGGGCTTTCTCATGGGGACGTATCACTGCTGCAGAACCTGACCGAGTGGAGACGCTTTCGGGTGAACCTGTGCAAAAACCGAAAACACCAAAATTATCACTTGATGACTTCATAAAAGATCGGATTTTTGACCTTACTGCCTACCAGAATGCAGATTATGCTGGCCGCTTTAAGGTTTGGTTGGATAAGGTCAGGAAGGCTGAAGAAGCAGCGGGAAGTTCCAGCCGTGAACTTGAAAAAGCAGTTGCAAGAAGCCTATTTAAACTGATGGCCTACAAGGATGAATACGAGGTGGCGCGGCTTTACAGTACCTCTCGGTTTGGGCAAAAACTTAAATCCCAATTCGATGGTGACTATACGGTCAGCTTTAATTTTGCCCCCCCATTATTTGCCCCAAAAAATCCAATTACAGGCCAACCGCGAAAGACTGAGTATAACGGCCGCTGGATGTCTTATGTTCTTCTCGTTCTCTCTAAGATGAAGTTTTTACGCGGAACACCCTTTGATCTTTTCGGATATCACAGGGACCGTAAAATAGAGCGGCAGTTGCTCGGGAACTATGAGAAATTGTTGTTAGAAGTAATGGGAAGCCTTAGCGCAGCTAACCTGGGTATTGCTGTAGCATTAACGTCTCTTCCACAGGACATCAGAGGTTACGGCCACGTAAAAAATCATAGCATTTTTGAGTTTCAGCAAAACCAAGAGAAACTGAGTTCAGAATATTTTGGGCAATCGAATGTTATGGAAGCGGCCGAATAGTTATACGATCTGGCTCTTAATCCAGACTTCTATATCCACATTGCAGACAAAAAATCAAAAATAATATTTTAATTATCCAGATAGATTGTTTTTCATCTTTTCGATTACCGACCAGACGGCATTAGGGTCTTCTACATGTGCGTTATGCGATAAACCCCTCAAAACGACCGCATCAGTATCCCAGGTGCGGAGCCCATCAATGGTAGTTACGTTGTCATATTCTCCGCAGGTAAGCCTAATTTTTGAAGCATAACTTGCAGCAGCGTAAAGTCCTTTAGCCGGACCACCAACTATTACTGTTTTTGGATCTGCTGACAGCCGGAACCCTTCAGGTCCCTGGAAAATTGCCGAGGATAATCGATCATCACCGGGATTGAGTATCCCTTTTAGCCCTGAAACCAGAAGATACCTCTCAATTGCTTCCTCTCTGCTTTTAAACCACCGGATGGGCTTATTGGCGAAGGCGATCAACCTTTTCCGTTCTTCAGCAGGCCAATCAGATTTTGGACCAATCCCGAGAACGCCTTTAATGCTGAGATCAAAAATACCAGTTGCAAGAACCATAGCTACGAGTGCGCCCATGGAATGACCCACGATAAATATATTTTTTTCGGTCCTTATAATTGGTATTAGATCGGTTGCGTGAAGACCTAACGCGTAACTATCCTGCCATTCTGATCGTCCGTGCCCCCTCATGTCAGGGGCTATCCATTTACCAGCTTTATTCTTTTCAATAACGGAAATAAGCCCACGCCAAACATCGCTGCTACACCCTAAACCATGCAGGAGGACATAAGTTTGATTACCTGAACCACCTTTTTGGACAAAGAGGCTGACCATTTTAACCTACCCCTAACAGTCTTTAATCAATGAGAATTTTTTATTTTATCGACGATTATTCTAAAGAAAGAAAACAAATTTGGTCTCCGATTATCGACAGAAATTGTATCTTTGTTGTTCTCTCTGGTTCAGATTACTACGAATAACGTTCAAATATTGTGAAAAACATTTGTTGATGCTGCTTCAGTTTGTATAGAGATCAACTAGAATGTTTGTACATTATACTTTCAAAACGGCATTCTCTCCGATAAGTGGATAAGTTGATTAACAGCGTTAAAAGGATGGGCGAAAGGCGAATAAATGTCAGGTTCACGGAAAAGAACACTTCATGGAATTTTGGTCGTTTCTTTAGAGCAGGCAGTGGCTGCACCATACTGCACATCCCGGTTAGCTGATGCAGGTGCACGTGTTATCAAAATAGAGCGTGCGGCTGGTGATTTTGCAAGAGGTTATGACGACGTAGTGCACGGAGAGAGTTCGTATTTTGTTTGGTTAAATCGAGGAAAAGAATCAATAGTCCTTGATATTAAAAATACTGAGGATGCCGCCTTAATGAGACGCATGATTACCAAGGCAGATATTTTTGTTCAGAATTTGGCTCCGGGAGCGTCGGTTCGTGCCGGATTTGGAAGTGCATTCCTTAGAAAACAGCAACCTAAATTAATAACATGTGATATCTCGGGGTATGATCCGGATGGTCCATCTCGTGATATGAAATCCTATGATATGTTAGTCCAGGCTGAAACCGGGCTCGCGTCTATCACAGGTTCACCGCAAGAACCGGGGAGAGTAGGGGTTTCTGTCTGTGATATTGCAGCAGGCATGTATGCTCATTCCGCAATTTTACTGGCACTATTAGAGCGGCAATCAACAGGTGAGGGGAAAAGCATTTCCTGTTCACTATTTGATGGAATGGCAGATTGGATGGCAGTTCCTCTCCTACACTATGATTATGGGGGAAAAGCACCAGATCGGGTAGGTCTTCGACATCCTTCCGTAGTTCCATATGCAGCTTTCGAAACTAAGGATGAAGAAAAGATAGTTATTTCAATTCAAAATAATCGGGAGTGGGCGAAATTTTCCAACAATATATTGGTTCGGCCTGATTTAACTGAAGATCCAAGGTTTGAAAACAACATTTCTAGAGTTGATAACCGAGTGGAACTGGAAGCAGAGATTGCAGCGGTTTTTAAGAAGTTCAATGCCAAACAAATGTATGAAAAACTGAAAACTTTTGGAATAGCTTACGGTCGTCTAAACTCTGTAAAAGCTTTATCTGAACACTCCGACTTGCGGCGGGTCAAAGTCGAAACCACTTCCGGACCTGCTAATATTCCCGCCCCCCCGGCGAAATTTGATGAAGAAACCATAGCTCTAGGAAGTGTGCCGGAACTGGGTCAACATACAGCGGCGATTAGAAAAGAATTTGAGTAAAATTGATCTAAAAACTTGAAATTGAGAAAGGCGATAAGATAGGGTCCGACCTTAAATCCTTTGTCTAGTTTTCCAACACACTATTCTATTTCTGATTGTTAGCTTTGCCGTTTTTTCCCTACATAATCTAACAACACTGCTAATATGATTATTGCACCAACTGCTAGGAGTTGCCAGTCGGCAGCAATCCCTAAAAGATTAAGGCCATTTCTTATACAAGCTATTATCAAGGTGCCGATAACGGTTCCGATGATACGACCTTCACCTCCAAGGAGGGAGGTTCCGCCGATTACTACAGCGGCAATAACGTCCATCAAATCAAACATTCCCATAATAGCTTGAGCAGCCATTAGTCGTGACGCCATAACAGTTCCAGCTAATGCGGCGCAAAACCCACTAAAAGTTAGGACAAACAATTGCACTGCGAAAACATTTATTCCCGCGACGCGTGCGGCTTCTTTATTACCGCCAACTGCGTAGATGTTCGTTCCAAGGACAGTTCTGGATAATATCAAATGAGCAATTAAAAATACGAGTCCCATGACAATTGCGGCAACGGGGACTGGACCAATGTAACCTTGACCCAAAAAACTAAAAGGCTCCGGAAGCCCGAAAATTGACTGCTCACCAGTGAGTATTAAGGCTCCACCTCTAGCGAGGCTATCCATTGCGAGTGTTAGAATAAAGGCAGGGATAGCAAATAATCCGACAAAAAGACCGCTAAAAGCACCCAACAATATACCAACCCCCAATGATGCTAAAACGGCAAGAAAGATTGGCGCATTGTAATCTTTGAGAAGAAGGGCAACGACGACGGCTCCCATGGATTGTATTGAAGCAACAGAAAGGTCAATTTCCGCACAAATAATTACGAGTGTTAACCCTGCAGCCATAATTCCAATATTAGATGCTTGGAGCAAAACATTCATAATATTTGAAAGTGTAAGGAAATTTTCAGCCGTAATTGAAAGGAAAATAATTAAAACAACGAGCGCAAAAATCAGGCCGTATTTTGAAAAAATTGAAGAGATCAAATGAGATGATTTCATAAATCTTTGGTTATTTTCATTCATTTTATTGTCTTTTTTTGGTTAAGGCTAAAATCAGTCAGCTGGTAGCGTAGCGCATTAATGTTTCTGGATCGGCCTGTTCTCGAGGAAGTTCACCAGTAATTCGTCCGTCGTTCATTACTATTATCCGAGTACAAATTGCTGCTACTTCGGGTAATTCAGAAGAAATCACGATGATTGCAACCCCCGTCTTAGCCAGGTCTTCAATAATCCTGTAAATTTCAACTTTTCCTCCGGCATCGACCCCCTTTGTAGGCTCATCCAAAATTAAAACAGATGCATGGGTAGAAATTCCCCGTGCAAGGAGTACTTTTTGTTGATTTCCCCCACTCAATTGGGAGATTTTATCTGCTAGAGACGAAACCTTTACGCCAAATTTTTGTACGTATTCGTCGGAAATTTTATAAGCATTGGAGATATTGATATAGCCAAATTTGTTAGTTAGTCGTAGATTTTCGCTTTTATTACGAAAATTAAAACGACAAATTAGTAAATTTTCTAGTACTGTCAGTAGTGGAAAAATTCCTTGGTTTTTACGATCTTCAGTTAAAAAAGTTAATCCAAGTCGAATGGCGTCTCGTGGTTTAGTAAGTTTTACTTCTTTGGAGTTGATAAAGATCTTACCTGTATTGATTTCCTCAAGACCAAATACGGCACGCAATAGATCAGTCCGCCGTGCGCCCACTAAACCAGCAAAACCGATAATTTCGCCCTTTTTTATACTAAAGTTTATGTTTTCAAATACACCTTCCTTGTTGAAATTTCGAACCTCAAGAATTGTTTCTCCTATTATCCCACTAATTTTTGGATAACGCTCTTGGAATGTTCGTCCAGTCATTAACTTTATTAAGGTGTCAATCTCCGCGTCATTTGCATCGATGCTTGCAACAAGTTGGCCATCTCTTAGAACAGAAATTTTATTGCCAATTGCCATACAATCTTCAAGGATGTGAGATACAAAAACGATACCTATCTTCCGTCTTTTTAAACGTTCTATCACACGGAATAGTTGGTCCTTCTCCTCAGGTCCTAACGAGGAAGTTGGTTCGTCCATCAAAATAACTTTTGAATCAAAGGCGACAGCTTTCGCTATTTCAACAAGTTGCATTTGGGATAGTGTAAGTTCCATTACGCTTTTATTGGGGTCCAGGTTAATTCCTAATTCGGAAAACACCTGTTTACAGTGGTTGACCATCCCGGCATCATCGCGAATACCAAATTTACTTAGCAACCAATTTTTTTTCTTAAGATCACGCCCTAAAAATAAATTGCTTTTGACATCCATCAATCTCACCAGGCTCAACTCTTGATGAATGACACTGATGCCCATTTCCCGCATTAAAAATGGCGTGTGCTTTTCGACGGCCTTTTGCTCGAATATGAAATCCCCATTATCTTTTTTTTCTGTTCCGGCAATGATTTTGATTAGGGTGGACTTTCCTGCACCATTTTCCCCCAAAAGGACGTGGACTTCCCCTCCAAGAACATCAAAATCAACGTTATCGAGGGCGGTAACCCCAGGAAAGGCTTTGAAAATATTGCGTAATTCTAGAATAGGTTGTCCCATCGTTTCGGCACCTGATCTTTGAACAAGGGGTAAAGCGGGATTGTCTTATTCTTTTGGCTTACATCTTTATTATGTACACGGAAATGGCCGGTATTCAGGTAATAACCTTAACCAATTTATAATTATAACATTAAATTTCCAGAGGTTCCTTGGGGAAGCTCGAAAAAGAAACGCCCCCATCCTTGGTTACATGGACCATATCCTCATTGCCAAATAAATAAATATTATCAACTGCGAGACGGGGTTCTATTGCGAGAACCATATTTTCTTTCAGTGGTAGTTCTTCAATGCCCATATCCGGACGTTCATGTATATCCCAACCCAGCCCGTGTCCAAGAAACCTGTCCCATAACTCAAAGCCACGGTCGATAGCCATTTGTTCAGCAAGATCTACTAATTTACTGGCTAATATTCCAGGTTTGGCAGCCTCAATAATCGCCCGTTGTATCTCTAATACCGCTTCATATGCTCTTTTATGTTTATCAGCGACGGGGCCCATACACCGCGTTCTTGCGTTATCGATTGGGTATCCTTCAAAGCGCATGCAGATATCCCAGTGAACAATATCACCTCTATGGACAGTCTTGGCAGGGTTGGGCAGATGAAGTAATGCCCCGGCAACTGGATGACCAGTGCAAATTAGGCTTGGAGAACTACTGCAAGAATCTTCATAAATTGGATTGGCGGTGCGCATTGCGTGTTCAGCAGCACGAATTATTTCTAGTTCAGTAACCCCAACGCCGTTCTCTTTTAGGAGATTGACAATTGTTTCGTGACCAAGATCAGCGACGCGACCAGCTTTGCGGAACATTTCAAGATCAAATTCGCTTTTTACCATTCGCAATTCTTCAACAATTGTTGACCTAACAATTTCAATATCACTAAATTTTTCGATAATTCCTGCGTAAATTGGTGCCGGAAATTTATCGAACGTTTCAATTCCAATTCGTTTTACTGAGCCGGTGTCGGTAATTAATTTCTCCAGGTTTTGGACGGAAAGTCCGTCTCCTTTTGTGGCAGCAAAACCTTCTCCGGCCATGATTTCTGAGACACATATCTCTCTGGTAGGCATCAGACCCGGGTCTACTAACAATACTGGCGGGTCACTCGCATTAATAAATGCCCCAGCCCCGTCGACAATTGCTGTCTCAGTTCCAGTCAGGCTAATCCAGCCTGCTCTATCTGGAAAATAATCGGTCAAATAACGCAAGCTACCGGAAAGTTTATTATTTCCATATACGATCAACGCATCGTAACCACGCTCAGCCATTAGGGCTCTGGTATTTGCTACTCTTTTATCTATTTCAGATTGCAAAACATCATGTGGAATAGTCATAACGGTTCCTTAAAAAATGTGGCCTACACCTAGAAAGTAAATTTACTAAAATAAGCAAATTTACTTCTTATTTCAGAGCTCCGCTGATTGTTTTCAGCAATTTAGTATCAAGCGGAATAGTCCCGGTATCGATGGTATATTTGGATTTATCATCTTTGTCATTGGCGACATTAATACCGGTCCGGACGAGTTGTTTTCCAACCGAGTCACAATATGTAAGCACTGTGGCCAGCATATTACCCTTGTGAACTTCCTGTACAGCTTCCTTAACACCATTGAAACCAGTGACGATGGTTTTCCCAAGTCTCCCTCGGGCCTTTACCGCTTGTAAAGCTCCCAGTGCCATATCGTCATTTACAGCGACAATAGCAGATAAGTTAGGATGTGCTGTAAGTATATCCTCAGCCTTTTTTAGGCCTTGAGCACGATCCCAATTAGCAGCCCAAGTACCAACAAGTTTGATGTTGCTGTATTTAGCCAATGCATCTTTGGCACCATTTTTGCGCAGAATACTGGACATATTTCCTGGTACCCCTTCCATCAGCGCTACTGTACCTTTGCCGCCAAGTTCGTCAGCAACAGCTTTGGCAACTGAGTATTGGCCATAGTACTGATCGGGTCCAACAAAATGTCGAGCTACTTTTTTTGCAGTATCGTCAGAATGGATAAGTACTGGAATGCCTTTGCCTTGTACCCTATTTACGGTTTGCACCATTGCGTTGGGATCGATCGCATTGAATGCAAGGACATCGACCTTTTTCTGAATTAAGTCGTCAATCATTTTTGTCATGCCAATTAAATCTGTTCCTGTGGCGGCACCGAGAACCGTGAGTTTTAAATCTGGATGAGATTTTGCTTCTTCTTCTGCGGCGCGTTTTACGCAAGCAAAATATGGATTGCCTAGAGTTTCTACAACTATACCAAGTTTGACTGATTTAGCGGATGCGGCACCCGCAATAGCTAAAATAAAAATTGAAACTAACATTCCTAATAAGCGATACATGATTTTCTCCCAATCCTCCCCAACGTGTTGGGCAGGGACTTATTTAAACCAATTAAATTTGTGTGGAACAAAGTTTTAGGTGTAGGCCTACGAATGTTCCGGATTTTTGTTTTTTTCGCAATCCACCCTACCCATAAAGCAAAACATTGAATAGGAGAAATAATTACAATAATTGCAGGTTTCGCATGGATCTCGGGTGATCCTAGTATTCAACGTATTGCAATTTAAAGAACCAATGCCGGAGTTAGTTTTTCCTGGCAGGCGGAACAAAATGGTGCAAGTTTTGGCCGGATGCTATAATCCGAGAGAATATTAGTTTTTGTTTTACCTAGATTATTGAATTTTTTGTAAAATTTTAAAAATTTGACACCCACTTTTAGCATAGGATGAAACGAACATGACAAAAAACGATGTGAAGGGGTTAATCGTCAGTCTACCACTTCAAAAAGCTAACGTAATTGTGGGAGAGGCCCTCAAAGCAGGTCGCGAAAATAACATGTTTCCACTAACGGTTTCGGTTTTGGACTCTGGGGGGCATCTGCTTTCGTTTCAGCGCGAAGATGGTTCAGGAATTCTGAGAGGGGATATAGCCTCGGGGAAAGCGTGGGGTGCACTTGGAATGGGAATTTCTAGCCGCACAATCAGAGACCGTGGAAAAGACCGATTAGCCTTTCAAAACGCTATTGCTACCGCTTCAAAGGGGCGATTGATTCCAGTACCAGGTGGTGTCCTTATTTGTAACCACGACGGCCAGGTTCTGGGATCAATTGGTATAAGTGGCGATACATCGGAGCGGGATGAGTATTGTGCAATTAAGGCCATCAAATCAGCAGGGTTAGTGCCTGATCCTGAGGAGGAAGATCCTAATTGGCAATCCTAAACATATGCTCCCTTATTTGAAATACACATTGGCTATCTAAAATATTCTTTCCTTTGTCTCACGAACATAAATCTCGATGTATTTGGAGGAGTTCAAGAATAGTGTCTGGATCGCGGCGCCCAAAACCGCACTCCGTAGCGATATCGTAATCATCAACAAACTTGTCTGCAGTTGCCATACGAGCTTTTCCACCTTCAACACCATCCGTAAAATGAACTAGCCCCAAGATCAGTTTTGTATCGTTTGGTACGTCTAAATTTTTAAGTGGTTTGAAATAGGCTTCGTCGGTGCGATTTTTCATTACCGGCATGTGGACGGCATTAATGAGGCGAGGGGAGGCGGCACAAATTTTGTTAGCAAATTCGACGGAGGTTCCAAGGTCAACAGGATCGACAATATGTTTGTGACCTGGGTCGCCGTAACACAAATGAATAACCAACTCAACGCGGTTGTCGATTGAACCACAAAGCCTAGTTAGCCGCTCAACTGTACCGGGAATACAATTGTCATAGGGAAGTTTGGGGCCACCATCGGAACCCACGACTTCGTAACACACATCCCACTGTATAGTGAGGTGGTCGGGAGGAATTTCTGCCTGTATTTGAGCTACATCTTTGATCATCGCCCTTTCGATGGCTGGTTCGACATTCAACTGATCTTCAGCCATGATAAAACCGCAAACTAAAGCCATTGGGGTTGGTATAGAAACTTGAAACCGCACGTCAGATGAGATTTTTTCTTCGGTAACAAGCCTGGAAAAAATTTGGTATGAACTCAGTGCTTCCTTAGCATAACCAAGATCGCCTAATTCGATATCGCTTGGGCTAACGCCCTGTTTAATTTTATAAAAGGGTCTCCTCACCGAATCTTTAAAGCCAGGAAGTGCTTCTTGAACCATCCCCTCTTGTAGATCTTTGCAATTATCAAATGTACTTTGCTGCCAACGTATCCAGTAACCTCGCCCACCAGTCTCTCCATCGGGGATACGTGAACAGCACGGACCGAGTATTTCTGCGGCCTTGGTCATAGCAGTCTCAGCATTTTCAAGGCCAATGCTGCCGATGAGATGTGCCTGTCGTGACATGCATATTCTCCGTAATTAGAACCCAAAAATTTGAGGTTTGACTGGTTACTCCAATGCGAATTTGGATTTTTGTCAGATTAAGCGTTTATGGTTGCTCTCTGTCGTTAACACAAGTACCAAAGCCGTGTTTTGAAATAAGTTAGTCAGACGGGAGAAATAGGATGCCAGTGAAAGACCTTAGAACAAGGCGGGATAATCAACAGTGGATGCTTGATCTAGCCCTCAACATGCGGGGGAGAGTTCAAAATTTTGAACGGGACGATTGGGAGACGCCGAAGCGTGCTCACAATTACCGCATGTTACCTAAGATGTGGCGTCAGAAAGGAGAGCACGATGAGCGTCTGGCAAAGCAGGCTCAGGCCCAAGGATTTAATTCCTCAGCAACTGAGCACTACGACCATGCGGTTGAGGCTTACCGTATGTCACAGCATCCAATTTTCTACGATGACAACCCGGTTAAAATAGCTACTTATGATAAGCTATGCGAAATGGTAGATCGCAGGTGCGAAGTGGCGCCGTATCCTATAGAGCGCGTCGAGGTTCCCTTCGACGATGGCAAAACTATATCTTGTCTCCTGCATCTATTGCCGGATCGTCGTAGGGCACCATGTGTTATTTACGTGCCCGGTATGGATCAATCCAAGGAGGCCTTTCCAAAGGTTGTTAACAATCCAGCCATTGCCCGCGGAATGCATATTTTGTCCATGGATGGACCCGGGCAAGGGAGTTCTAATCTCCAAAAGATCCGTGCCGTTGGTGACAATTATGAACGAGCTGGTGCTGCAGTAATGGACTACCTTCAATCACGTGACGAGGTCGATAGTGAAAAAATTGGTGTTTACGGTATCAGTATGGGTAGTTATTGGTCACTCCGCCTAGCGAGCTATGATCACCGAGCTGCAGCTCTTGCAAGCGGTGTTGCTTGCTTCAACCCAAATAATACAATTTTTTCCCAGTCATCTCCACGATTTAAACAGGTTTTTATGTATATGGCCGGAATGGATGATGAGGACGAGTTTGACAAGATGGCTGTGGAGATGACGGTTAAAGGATACGCCGATAAAGTTACCTGTCCAACCTTGCTAGTGACAGGAGAGTTCGACCCGTTGTGTCCATTGGAGGACGCTATCGAAGTTTATGAAGATCTTACATGTCGTAAAGAAATGTGGGTGATTGAGGATCAATTTCACCCCCTTTGGGGCCTTCCTAACCTTGGTGGTTTGGATTGTCATCAATATGTTATTGATTGGCTTCAACGCGTTCTTGTTAATGAAACAACTAACGATGGCCGGATAGCTTATGTTGCTAAATCGGGTGACGGCCCATTTGGTGACTGTGAGTGGACACCAACTGTCGAGCCGGGGCAGGCGTACTTCTGAGTTTGATTGTTCACGCGTTGAAGTCCTAATGTCATGATTAGAAACACGGCTCAGCAGGGAACTGGAATGCTGGCAATGTTTGTCAATCTAGATCCTCAATGGCGTGATGAATTCAGGGTATGGCTCAAAGAAGATATGTTTACCGCAAGGATGAAAATCGGCTTTCACGCCTGCGCTAGCTATGATCTGTTGCCCGAGACTGATATTGCTAAAACACCTAACCAAGCGTTTCTAACTGTATACGAAACAGCATCTCTGGGTATTTTATATTCAGAGCAGTATCAGGGTCTGCGCCGTAAGCGCGATGCAAAAGACGCGGCATTTCACCAAAGATTTCTGGATGCAGAACGTTATACTTTGTCTTGGGTAGGACCAGAGTTGTCCGCCGGTACGCCGGGTTTTTTGCCATTTGTTTACGTCGATAGGTTTGATCTAACCACAAAAAATCTTCAGAAATTTAATCAGTGGTTTATTGATGAATACTTGCCTGGTTGCGAGGAAATAGAATCATTAGTGCGTTTGCGGCGATATACAATTATAGAAGGTAATCGGAGAGTATTTTTGTTCCATGAGTTCGATGACGTTTCTGCAATAAATAATGATTTATGGAAAACTTTAAGGAAAAATATGGCTTTGGATGGAATAAAAGGTCATCCTGGCGGCTCTGCCGCCTATAAGCGAATAATATTTTCTCCTTAAGTTCTTTTCTGTTTTCTTAAAATTTTCAATTCTTAAACATTGGGAATAAAAAACAAAAATAGACCATTAACTAGGAATACTTCAGCCTACATTACCACCAATGTGATTTTCCAGTTTCGTCTGAGAACCACAAAGAATTTTCTTTTAACAAAATATACCAAACAATATATTGTTTCCGTAGTCGAGGCTTTTTAGATCAATTCAATTTGGCTCGTTTGATAATTTACACCGTAAAAAATTATTAGAGATTAAACATAATACGACGTACTCAAATATAGGTCTTAATCTTGATTAGGTATTCACTAATGTATTTGAAGAAAAATTTTGTGAATGGAGTTGTAATACTCTTTTTTTGTATAATTATTCTATTGAGGTTTACCGGAGTTCCTGATCAATACGCCAATATATTCAATTTCTATAATACACCGAACGCATTTCCTACAGACATTTACATGAATAATAGTTTTTTTTGGGAGAGCTCGGCGTATTTTACTTTAAACAAATTTCTAAGATTGGAAGAAAGTGATTTACTTAGTTTAGGTTGGTATTTTGCCGTTGCACTGATAGGCGCCTTCTTTCTTTATTTAATAATTCGCGACTATTTCAAAGTACGTGAACCTTTAACGATTTTACTCATAATTTTATGTGTTGGTTTCCTGGGGCGTGACATTCCTGTGAATACTTGGGGTGGAATCATCCCGATGCAACCAGGAACTGCAACGATGTTTTCAAAAACTCTTGGAATTATCGTTCTCTATTGTCTTCTCACGAGGCGATATTGGTTGGCGTCGATCACAATGACAGTGGTTTTTTCTATTCATATTTTGGGTGATTTTATACTATTTTCAATATTTGTATTTTATCTTTGTTTTACAAAAAATTTGAAAGCTAGAGACATTCTTTCGCTTATTATACCGGTTGCATTCCTGGTTTTTAAATTGGCTTCGTCAGATATAGTTTCCTCATCATTTTCTGATAGCGATATTTTGTTTGATGCTTTTATGGCTTATGGCAGACATGACTCGGATTTTCTCCACCAGTCACCATTGGCATTAATTTTATTGGTTATATCATTTTTTGCATTTCCGATTTTGGTGCGACAGAATGTCCAATTTGTGCCTCGACTAAATGAATTGTTACGTTCGATACTAATAGCATCAGTTTTATTGGTAATTGTAAGTTCAATTTATACGTGGATTGGTCATGAATTCATTAAAATTAATATGTTCTTGATGTTAGCTCCTGTACGAGCCTTGAATTACTATACATTGTTTTTTTATCTTGTTTCGTTTGTCTGGATAATCAGTAACGAAAAGTTTAACCCAGCTGAAAAAGCGTGTTTACTTATTGGGCTAATACTCCTCCATGGTGAAAACTTAAAAGGAATATTGTATCCACTAATTGTAGTCACAGGTGGGTTCGCTACGCGAATATCTAGCCGATTAATTTCTTTTGTAGACAATAGATTCACATTTCACCATATAACCATTCTGCTACTATTCGTTGTTACCCTTGGACAAATCGAACGTGGTGGGGTCTATAATATCGTTTTTAATGATTCAGAAAACCCTTTGAATCGGGGCAGGATCGGGATCAACTTTTATGATGGGGTCTATAATATCGTTTTTAATGATTCAGCGTGGAAATATTTAAATAGATGGACAGTACGATTCCACGCCCCCCCGGATGTTTGGCATTCATACTATTTGCTGAGAAAGCATGAAAAAGATTTTCCATTGCTTCCGATTTATTTAAATGGCCAAGGTGTTCCAAGTATTGGTAATTACTTAAACATCGTTGGGCGAAAGTCTTTTTTTATGGAGTTTGGACACCACTTTTATTTTAATGCCAAACTATGGAAGGAACATTTAATCAGAAAAGAAATTGTCGAAAAGATCTTGAAATCCCTAAAGGATGGTATTCCACCTTCACAAATGGTTCTAAACCAATTACAAGCTCGCAATATGGGTATAATGGTACCAAATCAATTAGCTCAATATTTTCCTCCTTCTTTAAAACGCAAAATATTTGGATCCTATAAACTTATACTTTTTAATTAAAAAATTTCTCAAATATTTTTGAAAGTAATAGGTAATAAAAAGTTATAGTATTAAAACATTGATTCATATTGATTTTGGATGTCTCATCCCGAGGAGGTTGCCGAGTTTTTTGATTTGCATTTAGGCAAACCGATGGATAGTGGTCTCTTAGATATTCTCAATTTAAATTGAGAAATCTAGACCGCGTTAATTTCAACATTCCCTTTAAATTAATTTTATTTCTTTGTTATAACTATTAGTGGAATACTTATATTAAATTAATTAGTCAGAATGAAATGTAGATTATGCCAGCAATTTGTCTCGTACGTCCCCCTACGATTTATGCGGCCAACAATTTAACCACAATGTACACTCCGCCGTTAGGAGTTGCGTACATCGCAGGTTCCCTGAAATCAGCTGGTTTTGAGATTCAGGTTGTTGATGCTGTTGGCGAGTCTTTGGACACGAGACATCTAGTGGGTAATGACTGCTACTATTATGGGCTTTCATTTGACGAAATCGTTGAGACAATTGATCCAGAGACAAAAATAATTGGAGTAACTTTTAATTTTTCATTTGAATATCCAGAAAGTCGCGACTTAGCAAAACAAATTAGGGAGCGATTTCCAAACTCTTTGTTTGTTGGTGGGGGAGAGCACATAACTGCAGTTCCAATCCAGAGTTTAGAGGAAAGCGTGCTGGATGTTGGTGTGTTGGGTGAAGGTGAAGAAACAATGGTTGAAATTGCCAACCTCTACATGGAAAACAAGCTAGACCTCAAATCTGTGAATGGAATTGCGTACAAAGATAAAAATGGCGATGTGGTTGTTAACCCGCGTCGGCAACGCAAGAGAGAGATTGATGAAATTCCCTTGCCGGACTGGGAATTGATCCCAGTGGAAAACTATTTGGACAGAGGTTATGGGTTTGGTGTTAATCGCGGGCGCTCGATTCCTTTGATGGCTAGTAGGGGCTGTCCGTACCAATGTACCTTCTGCTCAAACCCGAGCATGTGGACTACTCGATGGATTGCCCGTGATCCAGATTTGGTTCTTGATGAGATGCAGTTTTATCAAGACCGATATCAGATAGAAAACTTTGATTTTTTTGATCTAACCGCCATCGTAAAAAAAGAATGGATCATTTCATTTTGCGAAAAGATTAAGGCTCGTGGCCTGAAGTTCACATGGCAGTTGCCAAGCGGAACTCGTACTGAGGCAATAGATGGCAAGGTTGCAAAGCTGTTGTATGATTCTGGTTGCCGGAACATGTCTTATTCGCCCGAAAGCGGTTCACTTGAGGTATTAAAGCGGATAAAAAAGAAAATACATCCTGACACTTTTATTAACTCAATAAACGCGGCCTATAATAATGGTATAAATGTTAAATGTAACATTATGGTGGGTTTCCCTGGTGAAACGTATTCTGAGTTATTAGAGACGTACCGATTTATTATTAGACTCGCCAAGGCTGGGGCCTACGATTTAAGTGTTTGGGCCTTTTCGCCATATCCTGGTTCTGAGCTATTTGAGCAAATTAAAATCCAAAAGAAAATGGTAATTGACGACAAGTACTACAACAGTTTGCGCTCCTATGCGGACCGCAACGCGACGGTTTCTTTTAGCGAAAATTTTTCCAATGAAAGGTTAAGAAAATTACGCATTATCGGCATCTTATTGTTTTATGGTACTTCATTTTTTGTACGGCCTTATAGACCATTTAAGATTATTTGGAACTTACTGAAAGGAAAACAGGAATCACGTGCCGAGCAGGGAATGGTTAATTTGATTCGTCGTAAATTAATGAGTTCGAGAAAGCAGGTAGCATAGTAATTGATAACAATTATTTCCAAATAAAAATTTCGCGAAGTATTTGGAAGTAATAGGCTACGCCCCATCTTATTATCTTCAATTTGCGCTCTCCACCTATTCTAGCTGGCTCATCTCCAGGAATTTCCCCAATATTTAATTTTCGTTTTGCTGCCCTAATTGATAGTAAAGGCTCAGTTCCAATATCTGTTTGCACTAACTTTTCTGCCCTCGAAAATCCTTCTTCTTTGTCTAAATCAAGATCGGATAATAATTTTGTTTTATAACCTCGATACATCACCATTGCATCTGTGTAGGCGGCTCCATGAAATAGATTTATGGAAGCCGTAAACAACCAGTTACCAAAAGCTGTAATAATGTCATCATCCTCGCTCTTTGCATTGTCTAGATATCGCGAGACTATCACCATGTCATATCCTTCTTTAAGCTTATCGACTAAGTTTGGGAGTAGCTCGGGAATTGAATTGCCGTCAGGACTAAAGGTGATTACATAATCTCCTCTTATATGAGGTATTGCTTCATTATAACCATGTCTAAGCCCAGTTTTTGTTTGTCTAATAACATCGTAACCTACCTCTTCTGACCATTCGATAGTACCATCTGTTGATCCACCATCAATTATCAGAATTTGGTCGACCCATCCTTTTTGAATTCTTGGCATGATCATTTTCATGCCATCAATTTCATTAAGAGTCATAACGATCAAAGTGAATTTCATTAATTTAGGTCTTTTCAAGGGTGAGGATTTTGTCCAACTTGTATGCACGAATACTTGTTAGATCTCTCATGACGATTTGCTGAAAACTGGGAACAATATTTTTTATAAAACTTCACTTTAATGCGTATTAATTAACGTGGATGTATATGACATAGGGTACCTACTATAGAATAAAAAATATTGTTTGGCGAAGATGGATCCAAAAGTTTTAAGGCCTTGATCAAATGTTAAAATTGTTAGTTAAAAGAATTAAGGCCAATTGCGATTTACGTCACATAATGCCAATATTTTTAATCTCCATTTGGCCTTTAATAATATTTTTCAATATCAACATATTAGAAGAAATAAACTTAATGTTGGTATTAATATACTTTACAATTTTCTATTTAATATTGCTGATTTTATTTTATATTATATCAATTTTAAGCTCCTCGACAAAATTTGTAACAATATTATTCTATATTTCCTTGGTTCACTTTTTTTTGGTGCCAGAAATTAGAGAAATATTGAGTAATGAATTCAAACTAAGATACGTATTAATATTCGTTATTTTCTCGGCCATTGCCATCTCAATTGTCATAAACAAAATGTTACCAGCTAAATCTTTAATGTCATCTGTCTTTGTTTTAGGTCTTATTTTATCAGCGCCGCCATCAATTTTGTTGGCAGGTCGACTTGTTTTGGAGGCACCTAATAATAACGACTTACCGGATTCTGTAGAGTTACTGCCCGTTTTGGGACCGCAAAAAAAACCAAATGTATATGTTATTATCCTTGATGCTTATGGGCGTAGTGATCAACTGGAAAAAACTTTTGGATTCAACAACTCGAAATTTCTGAATTTTTTAGAGGACAAAGAATTTTTTATTCTCAAAAATTCTTACTCGAGTTATCCAGATTCAACATTTTCAATCACGTCACTATTTAATATGGATTACCATAAAGAATTTAATCCTGGAAATTATGATGAGCGTTTCAAAACTCCAGTTTTTAGAATATTTCAAAAAGCCGGTTACCGAACACATGTCTTATTAGGGTATCGTGGCGGCGTATGTCCTCCAAAAACATCAGTCTGTCTCTCCACTGGTAGTGAAGGTGTTGGACTAATCGGCATACTGGGCCAAAGGTTGTTACAATTAACACCGCTATTTGAGATAATTCTAAAGTATTTTCCTCAACTATACGGTGACACCAGAACTATGGTTGATGATTTAAGAGTGGTACTAGCCAGCACTGATTTATCGTCGCCGTCATTTGTGTTTGCCCATATAGGATTTCCACATCCACCATTTACACGCGCCGAGACATGCGCAGCAGATATACGTAAAGACGTAAGTAATGAAGAAAATTATGCTATTGAATCTGCGGGGCGATATGTAAAGCAGCTACGTTGCGTAAATAAGCAGATGCGTCAATTATTGGATGAGTTGATAAGAAAAGATCCAGAGGCGGTCGTTATCATCCAGTCCGATCATGGCTCCGGATTTGTCTATGTCCAAAGTAAGGGTGACACAAAATTTAATTTCTCAGGTTCAGGGGATTGGCGTATCAATGCTTTTAACGATCGATACGGAATTATTAATGCCTGGCGAGTGCCGGCAGACTGTCAGAATAAACTTTATTCAACAATGGGGACAGTAAACACGTTCCGTTATCTATTTACCTGTCTCGGAATTATGAATTTGGATGTATTGAAAAACAAATCCTATTGGCCTGATTTTGCTACGAAAAGGTTTTTTCTCCTCCAAACCGACGGAGTCTTGGATAAACCATAAATTTAGATCTCTTCAATTGACTTAGCAGCGGTATCGGCAGAAGAAGGTAAAACCCATCCCTCTGTTGAGGACAGCAACAGGACCACAAAACCCAACAAAACTGGCTGAAGACATTTCATTCGGTGATGATGGCATAAAGTGGAAAAATATGCAGGGAAAGTTTCAAAGACTATTTAAAATAGCTTGGCGCTTTTTAGCCGCTTCTTCCTTAGTGATAAAGCCATTATCCTCTTGTAATATGTAATTACATACAATTTTAGTAATTGCACTAATAACTTGTATTTTTAAGGCGATGTATTAAATTTATAAGGTGTGAAGTAACAAGGAATTCCAGACGATGAGAAATGCGATATTTTTAGCTTTGATACTTGTGTTATTCATGCCTGCTCCAGCGCATGCTTACCTTGATGCGGGTACCATCGGCATGGTTTTCCAAGTCATCTTAGGCGGTATTGTTGGTTTTATTGTATGGGTAAAATTTCACTGGCAGGGGGTGAAAAACTTCCTTATCTCCCAGTATAAACGACAAAATCAAATAAAATGATTAATATGCCTTTTAAGGATTTGGCAATTTATCATTTGACCGGTCTTAGTTAGCTTCATTCCAATACCATCATATTTAGGTTGCTTGCTTTGTTTTTGGGGCAAGGTCTTCGCTGATACCGACGATGATGTCGGCGCCACTTTTTCCGCTGTTTGTGACATTGAAAATCGTGTCGTCCCGAATGCGTTTTATTTTCTCGGAAAATCCTTTATTCTCAACACCTAGACGGTTAATGGCTGCGGGCAAATCAGTCAACCTATTAGGTGAAATAACAATACCTATCTCTTTGCGAATCCATTCTTCGATTGGCGCGGATTCCATCAAGTTGAATTGCTTGTTATTAAGTTTTTTGGGAACATCAACATAAAGCACCGGTCGTTCTAGCCCAAAGGCGAATTCCAAAGCGGCGCCGGACCAATCACTAATCATCACATGGTTTTGGGAGTACACTTCGAAGGTAGAAATATTCTTGTCCAACTTAAAATTGGTATTTGCAGAGAATTCTTCCTCAAGCCCTTTGATTATTTTCGGCGTCAATTGCCGGGTTATGGGGTGTGGACGAACAGTGACCTGATGACCTTGGTTCAGCAATATTCTGACGATTTCCTGGCCACAGGTATTAAGGATCGAATGATCCCCCCACGATGGGGCCAGGATGATTTTCAAAGACCCACTGTTTTCGACGGCAGGAGGAGGCATCAACTTGCCAAGCGCAATGATGGAATCCAAGGGTGCATACCCATGTTCAAAAAGCTTTTTTTCTGGCAAATTCTTTAATTTTTCCCTCTTCCTTATCTCAGTAATCTGATGAGATCCGACACATAAAATAGAATCGAAATGGTCAAAGGCTCTGGCCCGGTAAATCATGTGGGTGCTGACCATGGTGTGGAAAACATAGGCATAATGAACGGGGAACGGAGATCGTTTCAAAATATGCGTATTCAAATCAGGGGTGCTTGTTACCAAAATTCCGGATTTTAAAGCACGAAACAACGCCACCCGTGCCGAAGCTGCGCCAATATAAAAGCTTTGAATTTCATCTCTATTCGATAAAAGGATAGGATCATATGGATCGGACGTCAGGTAACAAATCGACCTACCATGATCTTGTATCAAGCTTTCAACGATGGGCTTAAAAAAAACCCAATACCCCGCCTCTTCCGAATAGAAGGTTATTTTCCTCAATTCATGGGAAAGTGACTGATACCTGAAAAAATTATTCCAAGAATCAAGCCAATGTTCTAAACCTGTAAACAATGATATCACTCTCGTTGGGTTCCACCTAGGGTCAGGACTCATTAACCGAATTAGAAGATTACATTAGCAGTGATGCAAATGGCTGAAAAGAACTTGTA
>JAOMCN010000023.1 GCA_028345065.1 Rhodospirillales bacterium | reverse complement strand
GGAAGGCGCCTCTCTTTGTCCCGCGCAATTCGCGCTGGTGACTTTGTATTCTTAACGGGTCAAATTCCGTTCAAAGATGGCAAACCAATGACCGACGGTACCATTGAAGATCAAACCCACGCCGTATTGAACGAAATCAAGAATACCCTTGCGGAAGCAAACTGTCATTTTTCAGACGTCGTTAAGACGATGGTATGGTTAACAGACCGAACCGACTTTCCGGGATTCAATGCTGTCTATACCGAATACTTTCCTGATGACCCCCCAACCCGATCGGCGGTCGTCAATAATTTGTTAGTTGACGTAAGAATAGAAATAGAGGTTATAGCCTACAAACCACTTTAAGATTTCCGGATGAAGCGCTCTACAAGTGACGGTACTGTATATCAAAGGGATGGTTTTGGACCGACTGTTATATTGATTCACGGTCTGGGTATGAACCGGGCCATGTGGCAATGGCAGTTACCTTCACTTGCAAAGGAATTTGACGTTTTAACATACGATCTTTGGGGCCATGGAGAGAGCTCTAATCCGCCTTCGAGGCCCACCCTTCGGTTATTCTCCAATCAACTTATCAGACTTCTCAATGAAGCAAACGTTACTGTAACAGGTGTTGTTGGTTTTTCCATCGGTGGCATGATTGCCCGACGTTTTGCCTATGACCATCCGTCCCGGTTATCTGCGTTAGCTATTTTGAATTCTGCCCATGACCGTACGCAAAAAGAAACCGAAGCTGTTCAAATGCGCGCTGATCAATCACGTGAAAGCGGACCGAACGCAATGATCGACGCAGCCCTAGACCGTTGGTTTACGCACCCCTTCCGATTGAATAATCCTAAAATTATTTCCTTAGTCCGGGGATGGTTGGAAGCCAACGATCCAATGATCTATCCAAAAATTTACCGGGTTCTAGTCGAAGGTAATGCCGAATTAGTTGATATGATCCAAAGTATTGAGTGCCCAACGCTAGTAATGACCAGTCAGAATGATCATGGAAACACTCCAGAAATGACCCACAGGATGGCAGACGCCATTCCAGGTGCCCGCTCTGTTATCCTTCCCAAACTTATGCACATGGCACTTGCCGAAGATCCTGATCAAATTAACGGACATTTGCTAACCTTTTTACGAAATGCCCTCAAAGTCTAATAGACGCGTACTATGGATAAATTGTTCAACTTTTGAAAACATTACTATCGCTATGAATGAATGACGTGGCCAGAGCGCTTCTATCAGGGGGCACGGTCATTCTTCAGCTCGTTGGTGTAACGACTATTTCCCAAAAATGCCTGAATAATTGCCATCCAACTTTTGTTGTAAGTTTTATTGGTGGACCAATGTATTATCGGCTAAAAAATACGTTTAATTCGTGCAATACAGCCTTAATAAAATATCTCTCGGATTTGACAATTTAGAAGGAATTTAAAAATCGTTAAACTTTATGCAAACTGGAGTTATCCAACGGAAGTGAGGTTTGGCACCGGGCGCATTGAAGAGTTAGCGGATGCATGCAGGAGCCTAAAAATTGTTCGACCGCTTATTATAACCGATAATTTTATTGGTAAGCTCCCATTTACACAAAAGGCGCTTATGATTTTAAAAGCGGCGGATCTAACTTCATCTGTTTTTTGCGATGCCCAGACAAATCCCAATGAAACCCACCTGAAAAAGGCGATTGGAGCATTCCGAGACGGAAAACACGACGGCGTAATTGCCCTCGGAGGAGGATCAGTTATAGACCTTGCAAAATTGGTAGCCTTTATGTCCTTGCAGGTTAGATCTATATGGGACTTTCAGGATATTGGTGACCAATGGATGCTGGCTGACCCTAATAAAATTTTTCCAATAATAGCTATTCCCACAACTGCTGGAACGGGATCAGAAGTCGGCAGAGCGGGTGTTCTCATAAATTCTGATACAAATACAAAAAATATAATTTTCCATCCCAAAATATTACCATCAATCGTAATAGGTGACCCGGAAGTCACGATGGGTATGCCGCCTCACATAACTGCAGGTACGGGTATGGATGCTTTGTCTCACTGCCTAGAGGCCTACTGTGCAACATCATTTCATCCGATGTCAGAAGGGATAGCTTTACAGGGTATGCTGCTTATAAAAGATAATATTGAGGAAGTTTTCCAAGATGGCACCAACATCCATGCCAGAGGAAACATGCTCGCGGCCTCTATGATGGGTGCCACAGCTTTCCAACGCGGACTTGGCGCAATGCACGCGCTTTCCCATCCAATTGGCGCGATATACAATACACACCATGGCATGACTAATGCCGTGCTTATGCCGTTCGTTCTGGATTGGAACCGCAGAACAATTGAAGATCGAATTAACAACCTATCCCGTCATTTGAATATCAAGGGTGGATTTGACGGTTTTCGAAATTGGATTATACAACTTCGAAATAACATAGGCGTTCCCGATCGATTGGCAGGAATAGGCGTGGATGACAGTAAATTCAGTCTTATTGCGAAGATGTCCCTATTAGATCCGTCACAAAAAGGAAACCCCCGTAAGTTGAATTTTGATGGTGCGCTTGAAATACTGAATTTAGCGCGGTGATAAATATTGCCAGAATTTAAACCATCATTGCGGTTTGCATTCTCATCGTTAGTCCAAAAACTACTTCATATTTTTTGATTATGTGGTCAACAGAATTTGCGTCGATTAGAACACGGTTAGCATTTCCTGAAGCTCACGATTGAGTGGAAGCCCGTCCAGCAGCATGCTTAGCAACGCGATAACCAAATACTATTGCCGGACCAAGTGTTATGCCGGGTCCAGGATAACACCCCGCCATTATCGATGACATATCGTTGCCACAGGCATACATGCCAATAATTTCTTTATCATCTCTATTAAGAACCTGACCGTTTATATTTGTCTTGAGACCAATACTGCATCCAATTTCCGCCGGCCAAACGGCAACTGCTACAAATGGCGGCTTTTCAATATTGCCAAGACACGGGTTGGGTTTATTATCGGCATCCCCGTTAAACCGATTAAGCTCCAAATCACCTTTACCAAAATCAGAATCAATTCCTGTTGTGGCAAATTCATTGTTACGCCTCACCGTATTTTCGAGCTTATTTTTTTTAATTCCAAGCGATGTTGCGAGGTCACTGATGGTATCAGAAATTGTTGCATAACCAGCCTCAGCAACTTTCCTCAAATTCGTGGTACCGGGGTGGATGGTCCCAATCCCATACTTGAACACGAAAGTTGAATCGCATATCAACCAAGCAGGCATGGTATTAATAACCTCATGTGAACGGTACATCGCCTCGACAAAATCATGGTAGGAACAAGCTTCATTCGTAAAACGTTGCCCTTGAGAATTAACAGCTATCAACCCGGGTTTTGCACGATCGAGCAAAATATGTGGGAAAAGGCCATTAGAACCGTCCCTCCGCTTAGTTACTGACACCGGTGACCAGAAAGCGCTCCTTTTGTGCGAAGGAACCACTATTCCTGCACCCGCGCTTTTTCCGATGTTTAAGCCGTCACCAGTATTATAACTGCTTGCCATCGAATATGGTGGTAACGGTTTTGGCATAAAGCTCTCGCGAAAGTCAGGATTATTCGCAAATCCTCCGGTTGCAAATACGACCCCTTTTCTCGCCAGAATACTCTGTCTACCTTGTTCGTTTTCGATGATAGCACCCTGAACTCGGTTTTCTTTAACGACTAACTCAATTATGGGCGATCCGAATAGCACCGGAACATTTTGTTGCCGCAGACTATAAAAAAGGCGCGCTGTCAGAGCATTTCCCATTGTAAGCCGTGTGCCGCGCTTGTGCGTCAAAAGATCGATTAAATAACGAATATAAATTGACGCGCTATGCGTGAAGTTCATGATCGATTTATATCGATTAACAAGGCATGCAACGTCTTCTTTGCTAACCATCATGCCACCAAATAACATAAACTCTTCTATCGGCGGACGGACGCGGTCAAAATCTTGGCCAAGTTTTCTCCCGTCAAATTGTTCAGCAACTATCGCTCTACCGTCTAACCCTGCGCCGGCGATGTTATTTCGGTAATCCGGGTGCCTGCCACACGGGGAAAACTTTACTTCCGTTCGCTCTGCAAGATAGTCGATAACCTTTGGTCCGTCATCCAAATAGACTTGACGACGTTCCTCATCGCCGTCTTCGCCTATCAGGCCTTCCAAGTACCTTGCAGCCTCCGAAGCTGAATCTTTATAACCTTCCGCTTTACTTTGCGAATTTTCAGGTATCCAAAGCGTGCCTGCTGATGTGGCGCCTGTCCCTCCCACCTGTTGGGATTTTTCGCAAACTAAAACATCGAGCTCTTCTAACGCACCAACTAAAGCCGTTGTCATCCCACCGGGTCCTGCACCAGCGACTAAAAGATCTACTTTTCGATCCCAAGAAACATCCGTATCATTTTCCATAGAATTTATCCTGATATATTCTTAAATCAGTGTTGCATGGTTATTCATCATTAAAATGAGATCAAGTTAATTTCTTCGACGGTACATCAGTTCTAAAACCGGACGGTTTAGTTTGAACGGTTGAGTAATTTATCAAAATTATTAGGAATACAAATGTTGCCGTTAAATCAGTTCGTTCTATTGCAGATGTTTTATGATTATCCTATCATTTACTCAAATTAGGGTTATTAACTAATGCCACACCCATTTCAAATGCCTCAGAAATATGTCGATCGAATGATCGAACGGTTGGGGCGTGAACATGTTCAGGAAACATTTGAAACTGAATGCACCGCTCTTGTTGTCGTTGATATGCAGAATTACTTTCTCGACGAAAGCCAGCTTGCGGGTGCTCCCGTCGGGCAGACAATTGTGGACAACATAAATCGAATTGCTGATGTCGTCAGAAAAACAGGCGGCATCGTAGTGTGGATTCAAAATCTCGCTCCCCATCACACTTCTGATTCGTGGAAAACTGTCCATGAACGCTATACACCTGAGAAAGGTGAACTGCGGGTTAAATCGATGACGCCGGGTGAATGGCCTTTTGAACTCTGGCCAACCCTCGACGTGCAAGAGGAAGACTACCGTGTCATAAAACGCCGTTACAGTGCTTTCATCGGGGGATCATCCGATATAGAGCTTATTCTCAGGGATAACAGCATTGAAAACATTCTTGTCTGCGGTGTTGCCACCAACGTCTGCTGCGATTCTACTGCGCGTGACGCGATGATGCTGAATTACCGGACGCTAATGGTTTCAGACGGTTGTGCCACCTTTTCGGACGAAGAACATGCTAACGCACTAACGTCTTTCTATACCAATTTCGGCGACGTCCAAGATACTGACGAACTGTGTGCTCGATTGGAAGCTTCTGACCGTCAAAATGCAAAAAAATAATATTGAGGGATAACACGGCTAAATTATAACAAGACATCTATTCCGCCGCTAACGTGTTCTCCCACTCCCAAATGTCCCTAAGAAGTCGTTTACTCGGCTCGATATCAACCCCGGCACAAAACACGCGTGACGGAACGAACCGTTCCTCAACCGTAAGAACCTCACCTTCCGCGTCTGATAATATCCAGCGCCCTTCAACTGGCTCGAGAAATGTAATGTCAGCACGCGAACCAGGCGCCAGAGTACCGATCATGTTCTCCTCACCTAACACCTTCGCGGGATTTAAAGTGGCTCGTCTGATAACATCGGCAAGAGGCATCCCAAGTGCGCAGAGCCTCGTAATTGCCCCACACAGGCTGTAATCGAGTTTGCTATCGTCGTGATAACAATTAAAGTCTGCGTGTACGTCACTGCCGATTGTATTTGGCAGTATGTCAGCCTCCATCATTGAGCGAGCAATTCGGTAGCTGAAATTGATGCCATAACCAATGTCGAAATGAATTCCACTGGCATAGGCGTCGCGAACGACAGCCGGGACCTTGTCACCTGGGCCCATAATTCCATCCGGCATGTTGCTGTATACATGTGCGACCGTGTCTCCTCGGCGCAACAGGGGGAGCACCTTTTCCATAAGGGATGCAGGAACCGGTCGATTTTTCTCATCTACCGGGAAAAGTTCACCCGTATGTACGTACAACGGCAATTTTGATTCTTCGGCTGCTTTGATGGCCATTTCAAGGACTTCCGTTCCCCAATGGGAAATGCCGCCAGTTTCTCCGTGAGACTTAATTCCCACGACAAAACCCGGATAATCTAAAGCTGCATTAACGATCGCATCTATCCGCATCATTCCGGGATTGTGCAAAACAATTCCCTCCATACCTCCCATTAATGCACCTGCGACATTTGCGGAAACAAAGCTTCGAACGTCAGTTATTGCGGGGTCGGCAACATAGGCCTTGAAACCACCGACAGTCCACGGACCCGCGCTTCCCTGGTCGATGATGGTGGTTGCACCAGAATTCACCCCGGCATCATCAGCCGGAAGGCCAAAATTAGTCACCCATTCGTACACATGCACATGCATATCAATCAATCCAGGACAAACAATCATACCCGTTGCGTCGATATGTCGGCTTGCGGACTGAAGTGACAAATCATCTGATAACGAAACAATTTTACCGTTAGTGACGTGGATTTGAGCCGGACCGTCTAATCCTGAAGATGGATCAATAACCCGATCTCCAGTGATAATCAGATCTACTTTCGGCAGACCGTTAGCCATAAACTCCCCTTTCATGGCAAGGGTTCAAACTTCTGAACCAAAATAGAATATTAGTTTCAGTGTCTCATTATCGAAATACTACGCTATGGTAATAACCTCTGCCAAACGATTTTACAGCAATTCTAATAGGTTGGGTGTTCAGACAAATTACCCAATAATAGCAAATAATAGCTTTTTTCGAACAATCCTTTCTCTAACCCACTTTGACCGCGCAACGCTCTTAAAATAGTGCCAAACCAGTTTAGCAAAAAAGCAAAATCTGCAACCACGACTAAATCTTCATAGTCATCAATAAAGCACTGTTTTTTTTTACTCTGGCTATTTTGTGGCTTATTTGCAAAAATCAACTAAATTGTTGCGTTGCAACTCATTTATAGATTTTAAAGAACAGGAATTACCCTAGGGGAGTTATTATGAAAAAATTGGGAATGATTGCCGCTTTTGTTGCCGGATTTTTTGTCACGGCTAATGCACACGCTGCTTGCGGTAGCATTAAAATTGCGGAAATGAATTGGGCGTCCGCACAATTTATGGCCCACATTGACAAAATCTTTTTGGAAAAAGGCTATGGTTGTAACGTTGAGTTGGTCTCCGGTGCCACAATGCCGACATTCACATCCATGAATGAAAAAGGCCAGCCGGATGTTGCACCTGAGCTCTGGGCCAATGCGGTACGTGTGCCGCTAAAAAAAGCAGAGGGAGAAGGTCGCCTGCATTCCATTAATACCGCTCCGATTACTGAACTGGGTGAAGGTTGGTGGATCCCGCCTCAGACCGCAAAAAAACACCCTAATTTGAAAACCGTTCTGGATGTTCTGAAGCATCCGGAATTGTTTCCGCATCCGGAAGATAAATCAAAGGGTGCATTCGTTGGCTGCCCTGCCGGCTGGGGTTGTCAGTTAGTTAATGCCAATTTGTTCCGTGCATTTGATATGAAAAAGAAGGGTTGGTTGTTGGTCGATCCGGGTTCCGCAGCTGGTCTGGACGGATCGATGGCTAAGGCTGTTGAACGCGGTCAGAACTGGTTCGGCTATTACTGGTCTCCCACTGCGTTGATCGGCAAATATAATATGGTTAAGCTTCCTTTCGGTGTACCCTTCGTCGGTAGCAAACACTGGGACGGCTGCATTGTGAAACCTGAACAAGAATGTGCCAACCCGAAACCAAGCTCGTGGACAAAATCTGCTGTTTACACTGTGATTACTGATAAACTTAAGAAGAGCAGCAGTGCAGCGGCTAACTACCTGAAGTCTCGAGTATATCCGGGCAAAGTAATGAATAGCATGCTTGTTTATATGCAGGCCAACCAAGCCGATGGAGCTGATGCGGCTGCAGAATTCCTGAAAAAACACGGAAACATTTGGAAAAAATGGGTTCCAGCCGATGTTGCAGCAAAAATAAAAGGCTAGACCTAATTATCTGATACTGAAATCCATGGGCCCACTGATTTATTTCTGTCAGTGGGCCTTTTTAGTATTGACCACGAATAGGCGTGATAATGGACTTTCTTGACGAATTTCCAACAATGGATCGCCAGGAGTTACGTGAACTTAAGAAAGCAATTGATTTAGGCTTTCGTAACTTTTCCCGAGCTTACGGCGATGCTCTGGAGACATTTTTTGAGCCCTTGCTGTATTTTATGGTATGGCTCGAAAAATTGTTAATAATTACCCCCTGGCCGATAATAATCCTGATAATGGCCGGATTGGCTTGGCTTGGTGCTCGCAGTTGGCTCGCCGTAGCAGGTACGGTAGCGTCATTTTTCGTGATCGGCTACTTCGGCATGTGGGAAGACACGATGGCAACGCTGGCCATTATTTCCGTAGCAACACTTGTATGTATAGTTGTGGGTATTCCACTCGGAATTTGGATGGCCCGTTCTGATCGGGTGCAAACGCTAATCACCCCTGTCCTAGATGTGATGCAGACAATTCCAAGTTTCGTCTACTTGATCCCGGTGGTTATGTTGCTGGGTATCGGTAAAGTACCAGGTTTACTAGCAGTGTGTATATACGCCGTCCCGCCAATCGTGCGGTTGACAAACCTCGGTATCCGGTTGGTAGACAAGGAGGTTTTGGAGGCTGCAGATGCTTTTGGCGCAAACTACCGCCAAAAGCTGTTTGACGTCCAGGTGCCGCTGGCGCTACCCAACATTTTTGCTGGCGTTAACCAAACCATCATGATGTCGTTAGCGATGGTGGTCATTGCCTCAATGATCGGTGTGAAGGGACTAGGTGTGCCTGTTCTACGCGCGATTTCCAATCAATACCTAGCTTTAGGGTTAATGAACGGCTTGGCTATCGTCGCGCTGGCAATCATTTTTGATCGTATCTCTCAGAATTTTGGCAAACGGCTGCAGAAACATCGGGAAGGTGGCCACGATGTCTGAGATCAAAGTCAAAATAAAAAATCTTTATAAGATTTTTGGCGCAAACCCAGCCAGCATGATCAGCCACATCAGGAACGGAACATCAAAACAAACCTTGCTAGACGAACACGGTCACGTATTGGGTTTAAATGATGTGAGCCTCGATATTGCGGCCGGTGGGGTCCAGGTCATTATGGGGCTATCGGGATCAGGCAAATCCACCTTGATTCGACACTTCAATAGGCTGATAGAACCTACTGCCGGTGAAATTATTGTGGATGGCCGCAATGTTATAGAAATGGGCAAGAATGAATTGCGAGATTTTCGGCGTTTTCGGGCCTCCATGGTTTTTCAAAAATTTGCTTTGCTGCCGCACCGTACGATCACAGACAATGTTGCGTATGGTCTGGTTATCCAAAGTTCTGCGAAGGACGAAATCCATGAACGCAGCCAGAAGTGGATTGACCGTGTGGGGTTAACGGGCTTTGAAAGCTACTATCCTGCTCAACTTTCTGGGGGCATGCAGCAGCGCGTTGGCTTAGCACGTGCGCTCGCAACGGACGCCGAAATTCTTCTAATGGATGAGGCGTTCTCGGCATTAGACCCTCTCATCCGAGAGGAAATGCAAGATGTTCTTTTAGGTTTACAAGAAGAACTAAAAAAAACCATTGTTTTTATTACCCACGATCTAGATGAAGCGCTACGCATCGGAGACCGGATTGCTATCCTCCGTGATGGAACCATCGTACAAACTGGTTCACCGCAGGACATCATCCTAAATCCTGCTGATGACTATGTTACCGATTTTACTAAAAATATTAACCGTGGCCGTGTCCTCCAAGTGGCTGCCATAATGGACGACAAAACCTCGGAGAACGGGCCAAAGATTGAACGGGATATGGTGATAGAAGATGCTCTGCAGGTGCTTTCAAAAGCCGACGCCACGACTGCAATAGTCACACATAACGCTAAACCTGTTGGTTCTGTTGACTTGAACACAATCATAGCTGCCCTCACGAGACCAATCGACGATAGCGGTCGCACCGGATCTTATACGTAAAAACGACGGGAGGTTTCTAATTTAACCTCACTTAAGGTGCACTCTGCAAAACGGCACATACTTAAAAGGTAAAAAAAATTAAATAAAACGCAGATTTGTCAAGGTGACCCCTCCAATAAACACTTTTAAATTTATAACGTAAATGTCGACACCCCTTCTCAATTAACGTGCCGGGAGGAAGCCAGTTACTTCAGCGCGTTGCCTGCATGAAAATATTAGAGTGCCGTATTTAAAAGTTTGGACGATATAATATTTTTCTATCTATCAAACTGATTGTGTAAACATAATAATTCTGTCTGAATTAAGCACACTTCAAATCAACGTTTCATTAATTGTCTAAGAGGTTTTAAGTAATGGGCATAGTTTCGATAGGTCAACCAATTCCCCGACACGAAGACCCAATACTATTAAGAGGCGAAGGTCGTTATACGGGTGACGTAACCCTCCCAAACCAGGCGTACGGCTATGTATTGAGATCTCCCCATGCTCATGCCCAAATCAACTCTATTACCACCTCAGCTGCGATAGCCGCACCCGGCGTACTTGCTGTACTGACAGGTCAAGACTACCGAGCGGAAAACCTCGGTAAACTTCCATTAGTCGTACCCCCTATACCCAACTTTGATGTAGGTTCAGTTTACCATCCAACCCGCCTAGCATTGGCGAATGAAGTTGTAAAATTTGTTGGAGAGGAAGTTGCTTTTGTGGTTGCGGAAACCCTGGACCAAGCAAAAGATGCGGCAGAAATGGTTGAAGTTGATTACCAGATCCTTCCAGCTGTAGTTGACGCTGAGGTGGCAATGGAAGATGGCGCCCCTCAGGTGTGGCCTGACCGTCCTGATAACTTGAGTTTCAAGCAGGAAATGGGTGATAGAGAGGCTACGGAGGCTGCATTCACCGCAGCAAAATACATCGTAAAATTGCGGTCAATTGTTAACCGCTCTTCGGCTAATACAATTGAAGCCCGCGGAACCAACGCTAATTACGATCCAGCATCTGGCCACTGTACAGTATACGTCGGTACACAGGGTGCATTCGGCATGCGAAAGACACTAGCTGAATTGATATTTAATGATGCGGAAAATAATTTCCGGGTTATTACCGGAAATATGGGTGGCAGTTTTGGTATGAAGGGTGTCTATGCGGAAACCCTTCTAACCGTTTGGGCATCCCGTAAACTGCATAGGCCCGTGAAGTGGGAAAATGAGCGTACTGACTCGATCCTAAGTGACTACCACGGTCGGGATAAAATTTCGGATGCCGAGCTCGCCCTAGATGAAAATGGAATATTTTTGGGTCTCAGGGTTACTACAATAGCCAACCTAGGAACATATTTGTCTCCTCTAGCGTTAATGCATACGATCTTGAGCAATGGGGGTTTAGTGGGGGTCTACACCACACCTGCCGTCCACTTAACAATTAAAGGTGTCTTTACACATACCGGATCGACCAATCCCTATCGTGGATCCAATCGCCCAGATGTTGCGTATGTTTTAGAGCGGTTGATAGATGTGGCTTCAGCCGAAACGGGTATTGACCGTTTTGAATTACGGCGCCAGAACTTCATCAGTCCCGGCGATATGCCTTATAAGACCCCTTTGGGACCCACGTATGATTGCGGTGACTTTGAGCGTAACTTTGAAGACGCACTTAGGCTGATCGGTCATAAGAATTTTGAGGAGCGTCGTAAAAGTTCGAAGGCTAGGGGAAAATACCGGGGCCTGGGTGTTGCCAATAATGTTGAAAACGCTGCAGGTGCCGGCACCGAATTTGCCGACATTTCTTTTGATACTAATGGCAATGTTAATGTCTATGCGGGAACAACGGAGCATGGCCAGGGACACCCAACCATGTACAGACAAGTGGTCAGTCAATTGTTAGGCATCGATGCTAATAAAATCGTCATCCATGAAGGCGACACCGATAAAATGGAGCAAGGGAATGGAACCGGAGGTTCCCGCGTGTCTTCTCTAGGAACAAGCGCTGCACGCATTGCATCAGAGGCCATAATTGAGAAGGGCCGGCATGTTGCAGCATACCTCCTAGAGGCTGGCTCCAGTGATATCGAGTTTTCAAATGGTTCCTTTGAAGTCGCCGGGACCGATCGCTCTGTTTCCTGGGAGAGAATAGTTGGCGTGGTATTCTCGGGGGATCAATTGCCGAACGGGATAGGGGGGGACCTCTCTGTAAACGCCCACTTTGAATCCGCTGCCCCCAATTTTCCAAGTGGTTGCCACGCGTGTGAGGTGGAAGTTGATATGGATACTGGAAAAGTAGATATCATCCGGTATATCGGCGTGAGCGATGTCGGAAACGTCATCAATCCGCTACTACTGAATGGTCAAATATACGGGGGTATCGGACAGGGTGCAGGCCAAGTTTTGATGGAAGGTATTCTCTATGACCCCGAAACAGGCCAAATGCAAACTGGCTCATTCCTTGATTACGCCATGCCGCGCGCTAGCGACTTCTGCCCCTTTGAATTGGCAGATAATCCAACCGTCACCAAAGTTAACCCTATGGGCTCAAAGGGGGCTGGCGAAGTCGGAACAGCGTGCGCGATGCCTGCCGTTGTAAAT
This sequence comes from Rhodospirillales bacterium, assembly GCA_028345065.1. Classification (GTDB taxonomy): domain Bacteria; phylum Pseudomonadota; class Alphaproteobacteria; order Rhodospirillales; family UBA2165. Next base: position 21,882 of record JAOMCN010000023.1, on the reverse strand, counting down.
GCGGTGGTGGATGCTCTCTCCCTATTAGGTATTAAGCATTTGGACATGCCAGTCACATCCCAGAAAACCTGGGCGGTGATTAAAAATGCTGGTCATTGATTCGAAAGATTTGTTCCCAACAAACGATCGCAGCGTCGGATGTAGATTCTTTTCTTTAAGCATTCCCACAATTAATCATAGGTTCGCCCAGAATATACTTATTTCGTTTGGTGCTTCTGGTTTTGCCAAATGAAACAGGCCCCTAACCAACACATGGGCAGAGGCCTGCTTTGCTTAAGTGCGCCAGCATAACGCCAGCCATATTTAGATCACGTTAAACGTGTCCATAACTCAACATCGCATCAGCAACTTTCACAAAACCTGCAATGTTGGCCCCAGCCAAGTAGTCGACAGGGCCCGATTTTGATTCGCCGTACTGCACACAAGAGTCATGAATGTCCCTCATCATGTCCTCTAGCAACTTACGAAGTTCGTCTTCTCCCCATGCTATTCGGGCGCTGTTCTGGCTCATTTCAAGACCCGAGACGCCAACACCACCTGCGTTAACGGCCTTTGCCGGCCCAAACATAACACCGGCATCAACAAAAGCGTCCACGGCTGCCTGCTCGCAAGGCATGTTAGCAGCTTCTGCCACTGCCTTAACTCCATTCTTCATTAAAGTCTTGGCATCGTCGGCACTAACTTCATTCTGCGTTGCTGATGGAACTGCACAATCCCCGGCAACGCCCCAAGGGCGACCCTCCTGGAATGTAATGTTATTAAACTCGTCAGCAGCTTCAGAAACTCTTCCGCGACGGACCGTCTTCAATTCCTTGACCCAGTCAATTTGCTCTTGGGAAAAACCATCGGCGCAATGAATGAAGCCACCGGAATCAGACATCGTTAGTGCCTTACCACCTAACTGTAGAACTTTTTCGCAAGCATGCGTTGCGACGTTACCTGAACCTGAAATCAGCACACTCTTTCCTTCAATGCTATCCTTGTGTTGGGCCAACATGTTGCGGAGAAAGAAGATTGCACCATAACCGGTGGCCTCTGTTCGCATTTTAGAGCCGCCAAATTCAAGACCTTTTCCAGTGAGAACCCCCACAAAACGGTTCGTTATGCGCTTATACTGGCCGAACATAAAACCAATCTCACGCCCCCCAACGCCAATGTCACCAGCCGGTACATCGGTATCTTCTCCAATGTGTCTGTACAACTCAGTAATAAATGACTGGCAAAAGCGCATCACCTCATTATCGGATTTCCCTTTGGGGTTGAAGTTTGCACCGCCTTTACCGCCACCCATGGGCAAGCCCGTTAAACTATTTTTGAAGGTCTGCTCAAATCCCAAAAACTTGAGAATTGATTCATTAACTGACGGATGAAATCGAACGCCACCCTTGTAAGGTCCTATCGCAGAATTAAACTGGACACGCCATCCTCGATTTGTGCGAATACGCCCATCATCATCTGTCCAGGGAACACGGAAAGAGATTACACGTTCTGGCTCTGCCATTCGCTCCAAAATCTGGTTCTCATGATACTCTGGCTTATCGGCGAGGTATGGAAACACTGTGCTAGCCACTTCGTTAACTGCCTGGCAAAACTCAGGTTGCCCTGGATTTCTCTTCTCAACACCTTCAATGTAACGTTGAAGGTATTCCTTCGTTTTAGAATCGCCCGTGTGAAGCTTTGACATGTTCTCCCCCAGTATAATGTTATTACGAACAGCTAAATATAATTTATTCACTTTCTTATACTACAGATTTAGTCTTCGGCAACCCATTGAAACGAATCAGTTGCCAGGTGAAATTTGCCCTGACCTATGACTTGTGCCCTGAACAGCAATTACAATCGTAACTTGACTTCTACAATAGAAACTTGACTCCCAGTTTTTTTGATTTTTGCAAGATTGTTTCAAAAAATTACACGTTTTAATCCAGATTTTTACCCCAAAGGCTCGACTTCCTTTTAAGAATTGTACAAAATGGGGTAGCGTGGATAAATGTTGAGTACTTAGCTCTTATTGGAGAAGCCGATCATGTACCTTTTAAAACGTTTTGAAGTAATTGCACGTCAACGTCTTCCTATACTCTTTATTGGGGTACTTGCAGGATTTCTCTTATTTGTTAATAGCGCCGAATCATATGCTGAGCCATTTAAGCTCGGGCCGAAAAAATGCCAGGAATGTCATAAGGCTGAAGCAAAAGTATGGTCGGGAACGAAACACGCAAAATCGTTCAAGAAAGTACATAAATCCAAAAAAGCAAAAAAAATTGTAAAGGCCGTGGGCGGAAAATCAATGAAAAGGACGGCCCTGTGCGCGAGTTGCCACTATACTTCAGTCAAAAAAGGTAAAAAATTCAAATTAGTTGCAGGACCAAGTTGCGAGAGTTGCCATGGCGCGGCTTCGGAATGGATTAGTATTCATAATAAAAAAGCCCCCAAAGCCGAAAAAATTGTTGCGGCCTCCGCTAAAGGGATGATATGGCCAAGCCAGTTATTCGACGTTGCAGCCAACTGTAATTCTTGTCACGGCTTGACTAAAGAGAACCTCACAGGGGACAACATCAAGGCCATGCTTGATGCAGGTCACCCGATGAATGCTGATTTTGAGTTGGTCAAATACAGTCAAGGTTCGGTGCGGCACCGTTTTTATCCACCGAAGGTTACCGAAAATCAGGCTATGACGCCGGCCGAAATGGCTCGGATGTTCGTAGTTGGGCAGGCAGCCAACCTGGTAAGTGCTTCAGCGGCAGTTTCAAAGTCTAGCCATGCCGGCTATAAAGCTGCACAACAGAAAAAAATAGCCGCCGCAACTAAGTTGCTTAAAAGCGTGGCTGGACAGGTTTCTGCGGCAGAAAAAGTTATTGCCTCTCCCACACCTGATAATGGGCGGGCCTTGGCTGCGGCAATAGCAGATAAAGACTTGTCTGGTGTTGTTGGTGGAAATTTGCCGAAAAAATTTAAATAGACTTCTCAAATTAACCGCATAACTCTGAGCAAATGACACTCTTAAATAAACGGTGATCAGGTAGACGAGCATGGCAGAGCAACAAATTCAAACTCAGCCGCAATCAGCGGAACATACGATGGCCCGACCCCAGCGTTGGGCACAGCCGTTTGACTCAAACATGACAGACCAAGACGTCGATCGCCTTTTGTCCGAATCTCAATTAAAGGACATTGATGGTGAGAAGTTTCCAAAGCATATTCCTTTAGGTGGTATACTCAAGAATGACACCCGAATCGCTAAGTTTACGCCCGGCGAAATTGTTGTCCGTGAGGGTGATTACGGCAACTCCGCTTTCCTTGTTTTGAGTGGCAGACTTCGAGTTGTATTATCGCCCTCTCTACCGAGAGATTCTATTGGGCGCAGTGAAGAAAATACCCGCTCCCTTTTTGGGGCATTTTCGCAATTATGGACAAGTAACTGGCTTCCAGAAACAAGGGACACTTCGAAGTACTCGTTAGACGAATTAATGGTAGGCGGATCGAACGAAAGCGCACGGGTTGTACTTCAGGATATTCCCACAATTTTGGACAAACACAATACCGGGGCAATAGAAACAGGAGCGCTATTTGGCGAGCTTGCCGCTTTAGGCAGGATCCCCCGGACGGCAACCATTTTTGCCGACGAAGATGCCGAGTTGCTAGAAATCCGATGGCAGGGGTTGCGCGAGCTAAGAGCCTATAACAGCGAATGGAAACGTATGATTGATGAGCGCTACCGGGAGACGGCATTAGCGGCTCATTTGCTTGAATCAGAGGAATTTGGCCATTTGGATGACGATCAAATCAAGGATGTCGCCGATCGGTGTATATTTGAGACCTACGGCAGTTTCGACTGGTATACTTCGTTCCAGCGCCTCCGTAGTCAGGGAAAAAGTGATGAACCTGTAATTGCCCGTCAAGGAGATTACCCGGATGGCCTCTTGATGGTTCGGGCCGGATTTGCAAGACAAACCGTTAAACACGGAAATGGCATTAAAACGATTAACTATTTAGGTGCAGGTAATAATTTCGGCCTTCACCCACTATACAACGCATGGAAAAATCCAGACGCCTCTGAGGATCTGGCATTGGGATCAGGTTTAAGTGCGTTGGGATATGTGGACGTAGTCCGTGTGCCGGCGTCAGTCCTGGCAGAATATGTATTCCCCAACATTGAACCACCGGTTAATACCATTGAGGCAGCCTCCCAAAAGACTGTTGCTGAAGATGCGCTCCTTGAATGGGCGGTTGATGAGAGATTTATCAATGGTCGCCAAACCATGGTCATAGATCTGAATAGTTGCGTTCGCTGTGATGACTGTGTGCGCGCCTGCGCAAATGGTCACGACGGCAACCCACGGTTCCGGCGACATGGCAAGATTGTTGATAACTGGATGGTGGCAAATGCCTGTATGCATTGCGCCGACCCCGTCTGTATGATTGGTTGTCCAACGGGAGCAATTCACCGATCAATGAGCGGCGGAATGGTGGTCATCAATGATGACACATGTATCGGCTGCGGCACATGCGCCAACTCCTGCCCTTACGAAAATATAAGTCTTGTCCAGATTGCCGATAAACAAGGAATGCCGGTTGTAGATGAAGCTACACACCGTCCGATAATGAAGGCCACAAAATGCGACCTGTGCTCTGACCAGCTAGGTGGCCCCGCTTGCGTCCGCGCCTGTCCCCACGATGCGCTAAAACGAGTGGACTTTCGGGAATTTGCCCATTAAGCGATAAGCGCATGAGATCAGTATGACAAAAAATATTTCTATTCTCTCGATTTTTGGCGTCATTGCGCTTATCGTCGTTGGGTATAATGCCCAGAAAATGGATTTGAACCTCCAGAATTCATCCGTGCTGACGGGCTATACATTAATTGCTGTTATGCTTTGCGTAGCCCTCCTCAATACACGAAAAAAACTATCCATGATCCCCCTAGGTAAAGCCAGTTCTTGGGTGGTTTTTCATGTCGTTGGGGGGCTTCTATGTGTGGGCCTCTTTTGGGTACATACGAATACGTTTTGGCCCAGGGGGCTTTACGAGGGGTTTCTAGCCGGTGCATTTTACTTGGTTAGTCTTAGCGGTATTTTTGGCTATCTTATTCAACGTCTAAACTCTCGTAAACTTACTGAAACCGGAATTGAGGTGATTTACGAACGCATTCCGCTGGAATTAAGAGAAATTCAAGAGAAAGCGGAAGAATATATTCGAGAATGTACAGAAGCTACGGGTAGCGATGTATTGGCCAATCACTACTTGAATACTATGGTCTGGTACTTCCAAAAACCCCGTTTTTACTGGTCAACTCTCTTCGGTGCAGGCAATGCAAAAGTTTGGTTTCGCTCCGAAGGTGCATCTGTCAAACGCTACCTCAGTAGCGAAGAATTGGATTATTTTCAGCATTTGGAAGAGTTGGTAGAACTGAAAATGCTTGTTGACACCCACTTTGTTCATCAGAACCTGAACAAGAAGTGGCTACTGTTGCACGTGCCTCTTTCGGTAGGGTTGGTTATCATGGCACTCTGGCATCTTCTCTTGGTGGAGGTCTACGCGCTATGATCCTCCGCGACGACAGATTTAGCGAAAAAGTGAGTCCCTATTTAAGGCCAAATTTCCCTTATGTATGTGGCCGTGCCGCAGCATGGGGTAAGCCATGTCACAATGGCCCAACAGCAGATGGTTCTTGCGGTGGCACAAGTGAATGTCATCCATATAATGAGGGTGGCAGATGGATTTGCCGACGACCGCCATCTGCGGGCGGGCCATGTAGTGAGGGCCCCTTACCGGATGGAAGCTGTTGCAAGACGCTTACAGCGTGCCAACCGCGACGCACGGTACGGAAAGTCCGGGGCAGAGTTTCTGTCATGGTGGCTGCTGTGGTTATTGCTGCAATCGCCGCCTTTGGATTTGATTTTGGCAACCAAGAACAGGTAGCAAGTTCCCTTGACGCAGGTCCACTAAGTAGCATCCATCAGAACTTCACCTCCGAACAAGGGTGCAATGCCTGTCATGCCGCACATGGTTCCGGTGCCCTCGGGTGGCTGGAAGCCGCCATGACTAAAAGCGGTCCCTCAGACAACTGCACCAACTGCCATCAATTCAAAAACCCTGTTAACGGTCCTCATAATTCTGCTCTGATTTCTGCAAGTCACCCGGGGAGCACTTCATGCACTATGTGCCACACGGAACACAAAGGAGCAGATGCTAATATCGTTAAGATGGATGACGCCCAGTGTAATTCATGTCACAAGGCAAAGTTTGCCAGTTTTGCTACTAACCACAAAGAATTCTCTGAAACTTATCCATTTGGCCAGCGCACGGCTATCGCGTTTAACCACTCCAGCCACTTCGGTAAACATTTTAAAGATGCACGATATTCAAAAAATGCGCCGGCGAATGGCTGTGTTGGTTGTCACAACGTAGCCTTGGCTGAGCGCAATGTCCCTGTACGTGGGTTTGATGATACATGTGCGGGTTGCCACCAGGACACCGTCGCCGGCCGAGAATTTGTAATGTTTACGTTCCCTGAGTTTGAAGAAAATCCAATTGACATAGAGGATATAATTGAAAGTCCGGGAGGAACGTTGGCAGCGGCGGCAAAAGCCACTCAGGACCTGCAGGGTGAAGTAGAAAAATTGGCTGAAACAACTGGTAGCGCTTCTAGCAAAGCCATCGTAGAAGAGATTAAAACTATTTTAGCCGACCTCGGCGACCGGGTGGGAAGTGAGGAAGCAGATGAGGAATTCGAACCAATCTCTTCAGAAACCCTTTCGCCGGTGTCAGCAGAATTGCTTGGCGTCAACGGCGAAGAAGTGGGTGAGTATGCTGAGGCTACAAAAACGCTTGTTGAGGGTGTACTGGAGAATGGTGTAACAGCTCTTGCTGAATTAGTGGACGAAGCGGGCGGTAACCCTGACTCCTTACTTCGCGGCCTATCGAATAGTACGGTTGTACCTGCATTCACGGCTTGGGCTGCAAATAAAGAATACGAAGCCGCGGGTGAAACCATTGAAAAGGGTTGGTATGCCAATGAACTATCTCTGGTTTATCGCGCTACTGCTCACGGCGATCCGGTGATGAAGGCCTGGTTGGACTACGCCGCGCAAAATGGCTCAGAGAGCTTAAATGAGGCTTTTTTATCCAGAACCGACGGTGCAGGCGCCTGTACAAAGTGCCATGCCGTTAGCTCTACCGAGACGGATAAAAATGCAGATAAGAACAAAAAAGTTGCCCTAAAAGTCGAATGGAAATCTCATCCGGCAGATGGCAGCCCTCTGGTTAAGTATTCTCATAAACCTCACGTCAATTTACTTGGGCCTGGCTCTTGGTGTACATCCTGCCATAAGATTAATGAAAAGGCCGAATTTAGTGCTGCATTTAATCAGTTGGATCCGCACAAATTTTCGAGCAATTTTAGCAGTGTAAAAAAGGGAACGTGTGTTGAATGTCATGGGGGTGGCCAGGTCAGCCAAACCTGCACCACCTGTCACGAATACCACCAGGAACCAGGTTTCAAGAAAACCATGATGCGTCAAGTGGCCGGTAAAAAGTAATGTAATATGAAAGGCAAGAGTAAAACCATGTATTTGAACGGCATTACCCAGATGTCACGAAATTATATAGTAATTATTGTTGCGGCGTTGGTTGTTGTATTTGCGTCTAGCGGCCTATACGTGGCTTCCGCCGAGGAGGCGAAGAAAGATCCACACGTCGATATTTTCGCAGAAGATAATTACCCTAGTGCATCTCAATGTGCTGGATGCCACCAAAAAATATATAGAGAGTGGGCATCATCAAACCACGCGTACGCTTCAATTTCGCCTATGTTTCATAAATTCGAACAGGCTATTTATGACCTTACACAGGGAACAATTGGAAGTTTTTGCGTGCGCTGCCACCAGCAAGTGGGTACGCAAAGAAAGGAGGGTCGAGAGCAACCACTTTGGGAACGCAGCCAGGTTGCCAGGGAAGGTATTACATGTATTACCTGCCATCGTGTTGATGAAGAGTTCTTCAAAGTTAATGGAGAAAGAAATATAATTGCAGGAGATATTCACGCGGCTATCTATAATACTAAAAAAGGCAACTTTGATGAAATACTAAAACGAAAAGACGAATTAAAGATTGCTACTGATAGCACTGAACGAGGTGCAAAAATTCACGGGGATGTCGTTGAATTCGCGCAAATTTCAAAGTCTGAGTTCTGTGTTTCGTGTCACCAAGTGGCGGTTAACCTGGGTATCAAACTTGAAGTTGTTTGGGACCAATACCGGGCATCTCCTGCTGCAAAGGAAGGTGTGAGTTGCCAAGCATGCCATATGGGCAAAGTTCCAGGTGTCAATTCGGGTTATGAGAAAGCACCCGTAGCAGTCGTCGCAGGTGAAGAGATCAGCCCGAACCGAGATCACCACAATCATGCATTTTACGGCCCCGGTTATCCTATAGCCCATCCTGGCATATTTCCTCATAACCCTGAAGCAGAAAACTGGTCGATCAGGGATTGGTTGAAGTTTGACTGGAGAGCCGGCTGGGGAACTGAAGAATTTGAAGAAAAAGCCGAACCATTTATTGAAGCTTTTGAAGGTGTAGATGAATTAGTTGAGGGAACAGGTGCTACTGCCGTATTCCGCGGTTTTGAGGCTTTGGACGTTGCTACCAAAACACTATCCAAACGCCTGGCTTACAAGGACCGACTTGAAACACCTTTGAAAGAGGCAGGGGAGGCGCTTGAGGGCATTGGAGAAGGTTTGGACCCTGAGGCTGAAATTGCAGAGATGCGGGAAGGTTTGGAAGAACATTTTGAAGCGCTAGGTGAAGCCGTTGATGAACTGGAAGACAAAGAAAAAGCGTCAAATGCGTTAGCGGCTTTGAAATCTGCAACACAGGCTTTTAAAGGGACCTGGTCTGGAGAAGGCCGCGAAGACACCCATGAAAAATTGCAAACGCTTTTGGCAAAGCTGGGTGAAGAAGAAGACACAGGTAACCGTGAAGATATTTTTGAGGAAATAACGACGGTTAAGGAAGCCCTTCGCAAATTAGCTGCCCAAGGTATGTCCTATTATGCCAAGTTAGCAGCTTTAAAAACCGTCCTGGATGTCAACTTTCCGGAAGCCTGGTCAGACCCAGACGACCGGGAAGAAGCCCGTGCAGTTGTCGAAGTAAATTTTGAAGAGCTTGAATATAAGAAGACAATGCGCGAACAGGTTATGAATAACGGCGGTAAGATTGACGGCCCATTCTTCGACAATGATCCCGAAGTGGGTGAAGCATTATCGCTCAAGTATGTGGTCACCAACATAAATAATGGCCACAATCTTCCGTCAGGTTCCCTCGGCGCACAGCCGGAAATCTGGATGAATGTCGCGTTAATTGATCCTGATGGCAAAAACGTTTGGGAATCCGGGTACGTTGACAAGTACGGGGACTTCGCAGACGTGCATTCCATTGGACTTGCAAATGGTGAGGTGGAGTTTGACGATCAACTTTTCAATCTTCAGTCAAAGTTTCTGACAACAAATATCAAGGGTACTGACCGGGAGATGTACCTGCCGGTTAACTTTGATATAGATCAACGTCCATTTTTAAGAGCTGCGCCCCAGCCCACGACAGTTATGAACCACCCACCTTTTGCTAGAATGGAAGCCCGTTCAATTCCACCTTTGGGTAGTAAGGATGCAAAATATAAAATTCCCGCGAAAGCTTTCCAAAAGAAGGGCAAATATCGGCTCGCTGTGAGAATGAGAAGCCGTGCCGAACCTATTTATTTCATGAAATTCGTTGGAGCCACGGAAGAGATGATCCAGACGATGAACGAATGGATGGTCGATATCCATCCTTACACTGTCGAGTTTGAGGTTAAGTAGTGAGTGCCATGAATTACTCTAGAAAATCGAGACAACTAATATTTTCTTTTGGCGTGTGTACTTTATTTGCCCTCACGCTGGTGATGCCTGCCTATGCGGCAGACAAACCATCTGAGATGTCTCCTCAGGCAAAGCCCGTTGAACATGACCCAAAAGTTTTCGGCCCGGATCCAAGTTATCCGGAAAAAAAATACGATGCACCGGGTCAAATAGACATTTACGGCGGGAAATCCCGCTTCGATGAAGTCCGTCCAATCCTGGAACTCGGTCGCCCGATATATGTTGAAGGTCCATTTGAGAAGGGCATAAATATATTCGGTCGAAAAAACGCGATTTACCCGGGATTCCACGTTTACGGCGACTGGCGCACTGCGGTTGGCTACAATGACAATGGTGCGGCTGAAACCGGCCTTGTTGCGACACGTCTTAATTTAGAACTTGATCTAAGGCTGACTGGAACTGAACGTATTCACGCTACAATGACGCCATTAAACCAAGGCGGGAATTTCACTCAAAAAGAACTTTTTGGCGATGACCGTGATAACGGCTTCGAACTTAGAAAGAATCTGAATTTAGATGCACTATTTTTTGAAGGAGACGTTGGAACGATCGCCCAGGGTCTTAGTGACAGCTACAATCTCATAGACCTCCCTTTCTCGTTTGGATTGATGCCACTATTATTCCAAAACGGAGTATGGTTTGAAGATGCCTTTACTGGTGGAGCGTTTGCTATTCCAGCAATGAGTAGCCCTAAATATGGTATATCCAATATGGATATTACTTTTTTTGGCGGTTTCGACAAAGTAACGACACCAGCCGTTCTGGACGATGCCGGCGCTCTTGCTGATCATAGTCTATCAGTTTTTGGTGCCACTACATATCTTGAAGCCAATGAAGGTTACTGGGAAGCCGGAATTGGACGACTAGACGGTGAAGACGACTTTGATGAACTAAGTTATAACAGTGCGACTTTGGCGTTTACTAAGCGGTATGGTCGTTGGCTATCAAATAGTTTGCGTACCATTTATACGTTTGGTCAGGACCGTAATAACGCCCAACAAACCGCCGATGGATGGATGTTTATTGCGGAAAATTCACTGGTCACTTCACTACCTTCAACACTTGTTCCCTATGCAAATTTTTGGCTAGGTCTTGACCGCCCGCAGCCGTTGGCCGATGGCACTGGTCTCCTTAAAAATACCGGGATTACCTTTGACACGAATGCCCTTACCGGTCTTCCTAAACTAGATGATACGGGCCACGATACCTGGGGTGGTGCTATTGGGATAGAATATCTCTTTAACCTTGACCAACAGATCGTTTTCGAAGTGTCGGCCCTTCAGATTATGGGTGACGCCAACGAATTAGGCCGTGCTGCAGTTGACGATCAATACGGCTTTGGATTTCGTTGGCAACTACCGGTCAGCAGGTCATGGATTTTAAGAGCTGATGCCATGTATGGTGCCCTAAAGGGGGTTGACGATATTGCCGGTGCTTCGGTGGAAATGAGATATAAGTTTTAGTGAATTAAGTCGACTTAGGAGACCTAAACAATGGGAGAAATGATCCAACTTGTTGCCCTCGTGGTCCTTGTGGCAAGTCTAGCCTACGTGCTTTTATTAATTTTTGGAAACTTCAGGATTCAAAATGCAACCGTTGTGTCGGCGGAAGCGGAGAGCCAGTATTTTCGCACCCAGATCGCCGAGATTATGGACAGGCGCCAGATTATAAAAGCCCAGGACGAAACGTCATGGCAAGGATTTCGCAAGTTCAAGGTCGAGCGCAAATTTCCGGAAGGTGGGGGTATCTGTTCCTTCTACCTGCATCCTCACGACGACCGTCCATTACCATTTTTTGAGCCCGGACAGTATCTTACTTTTAAACTGGATATTCCCGATCAAAAAAAACAAACCATTCGTTGTTATTCCCTTTCTGACCAACCTTTATCCGACTATTACCGCGTTTCGATTAAAAAGATACCGCCTCCGAAAGATAACCCTGATGCCCCACCCGGCCTCGGTTCAAATTTCTTTCATGACAACATTAATGAGGGAGATATCATCGATGTAAAGGCACCGGCAGGCCAATTTTTCTTGGATGTTACGAAGCCTCATCCAGTTGTCCTCATTGGTGGTGGTATTGGGTTAACGCCAGTTCTTTCGATGTTGAAGGAAGTCATAACCCGGGAGTGGCGCACTGAGGTTTGGTTTTTTTACGGTGTTAGTAACGGCGGCGAGCATATCATGAAAGAACATCTGAAAGAGCTTGCCGAAAAATTTGATAACATTAAGGTCCGTATCGTTTATTCGCGACCGAAAGAAGAGGATGTTGAAGGTGTTGACTATGACATAAAAGGGCGGGTCGGCGTGGAGATGTTCAAGGAAGTACTGCCATCAAGTAATTACCATTACTACTTCTGCGGCCCGCCACCCATGATGAACTCGCTCTTCGAAGACTTGCGAGAGTGGAATGTTCCTGAAGACCATATTCACTATGAAGCTTTTGGACCTGCCACGGTCAAGAAAAAGCAAGAAGCCGATGTAAGCTCTGGAGCTGAAGGAGCGGGAGAAAAGAGTGCAGAAGGATTCACAATAAACTTTGCAAAGAGCAACAAGACTGCCGAGTGGACGTCTGCCGCCGGATCAATTCTGGACTTCGCGGAGGAGAATGACGTCGATATCGACTTCGGTTGCCGTGCCGGCAACTGCGGTACATGTGTCACAGCGGTAAAAGATGGGGATGTCGATTACCTTACCGAGCCCGGCGAAAGGCCTGAGGCAGGGTCGTGCCTAGCCTGTGTTTCGATCCCTAAAGGAAATATCACCATTGATGCTTAACTTAATGGTGAACGCGGCTGTGAAATAGCGTTTGAATCGATGGGTAAGGCACACCCTTATATTTGCGTTCCGACTGCTTGAGAGGCTATTGCGCCTCAGCCAGGTGTCTTTATTGATAGATATTAGTCAAATATTGCTACGGCGCGTGTCCAGCCTGCTGACGCCCCTCTGATTTTAACCGGAAAGCATGCTATTTCAAAGCCATCTCCCGGAAGAGCCTCCAGGTTGTGGAGCTTCTCAAGATGGCAGTATCCGATCTCCCGGCCTGCCTTATGCCCTTCCCAAATAAGGGAGGCGTCGTTGGTTTCGGCGTATTTTTCCTTAGTATGAATGAAAGGCGCGTCCCAACTCCAAGCGTCGATTCCCGTTACCCGGACACCACGCTCCAACAGGTAAAGTGTGGCTTCCCGCCCCATACCGCAGCCACTTGAAACATAATGGTCGCTGCCATACGCCTCACCGGCAGCCGTATTGATAAGGACAATGTCAAGAGGCTGCAGTTTATGTCCGATCCGGTCGAGCTCCGCTTCAACGTCGTTGGCTGTGACAACATAGCCGTCGTCTAAGGATCGAAAGTCAAGTTTTACGCCTGGGCGAAAACACCACTCCAGGGGAACCTCATCTATTGTGATCGCCCTTTCGCCTTTATTCATTGTCGAATGAAAATGGTATGGGGCATCCAGGTGGGTCCCGTTATGGGTCATCAAACGAATCCACTCTATTGCCCACCCCTCCCCATCGGGCAGATCACTTTTCTCCAAACCTGGAAAAAAATTCATCACATCCGTCGCCGTATCCTCATGGGTAAGATAGTCAATATGCGGCCCATAGCCGGGTGGGTCAGACACCACTTCATTTTCTAAATGCATCGAAATATCAATGAATTGTCGTGTCATCCACTTTTATCTCCTTATAGGTCTATGAAATTTAAACAGTTATTTTATTGCCTGTGGATTGATGGGTGAACCTGTTCCTCGCGTGATCACGAGAGGTGGTGCACAGAGAAAAAACTCATAAATACCGTCTTTAGCGCAATCCTCTACTAACTCGCGCAGGTACCAAATTTCTCCGTGAACGATACCAATGCAGGGAATTGTAACCCAATGCCAAGGCTGATTTGTTCCGTCAATGGTCTCGTTAGGCCTTACTTCAATACCCCATGTATCAGAACATATACCTGCAATTTCTTTTTCGTAAATCCAGTCGACCGTTTCAAAGGCAAGCCCCGGGGCATTACCACCGGCGTAACCTCCCCATTCACCGCGATCGAGACAATCGGCCATCTGCCCCGTATTGATAACAACAAAATCGCCTCTGCGAACCTCAACACCCTGGGCTTTGGCTGTGCGTTCTAGATCATTAATCGTAATGCCATAGCCATCTGCCAGGCGAGGTTTCTTTTTATGACGAGCAATATCAAGCAAAACACCACGTCCCACCATCTTATCAGCAAAATGCTCAATTCCGTTTTTATGTGCACCCCGCGCATCAACTAGTATAGCTGGATAGCCGTTCCACATCTTGTCCTTGTAAAAAACATGAGAGAGTGCATCCCATTGGCTGGCTGTTTGTGTAGGCAAATTAATAAAGTCATCAGCATAGCGCATCCCTACCAACTCTTCCTGGATGCCTTGCACGGCGTCAGTGCCAGTTGCCATCATATGATGCATTGGGTTCCAACGGCCGCCAAAAAGACCATTCTGTGGGCCATCTTCATCCAGGTTAAGGCCCAAACGAAAAACCTTACCACGCTTTATTAACTTAGACGCCTCAACAACGTCTTTCGGTGTGATGTAATTGAGAACTCCGAGTTGGTCATTCCTACCCCATTTACCCCAGTTTTTTAATTGTTCACATTTTCTCAGGACATCTCTTTTAGTAAGCCCTTTCTTTTTTCTCACAGGTTTTTTTTTATCTGGGATTTTCTTTGAAGTTGTCCGTTTTGCCATTGTCTCGCCTCCCGGGTATGACGGTAAAAATAATTTGAGTACCAGCAGTCTAATTGTCGACCTTTTTACTGTCGAGGATTAATGGTGATCATTTGAGTACTTGTTTGGTAATAATCTCGGTTCTAAACTCTTTTTAATCTTTTTTGCAAATTTATTAGCCTTTCATTACCAAGACTGATAGGCGCAGTTATGGTGGAGTGTTATGCCTGAGTGGATTGACCGCCCCCTTCCCGAGATCGCCCAAGCGCTCAGAAAAGGGATACTAACAGCGCGCGATTTGACTGATGAAGCTATCGCCCGGCACGATAAGTGGGACTTACAACTGGGAGCCTACAAAACCTGGGACGCAGAGTATGCGCGGCGCCAGGCAGATGCCTCCGATGCAGCCTTTACTGCAAATAAGGATTTAGGATTAGCCCAGGGAATACCTTTTTCAGTCAAAGATATTTATGGTGCAGAGGGGTTCCCAATATATGCAGGGTCTCCCAAACGACTACCCCCTGAGTGGGAGAAAAATGGACCAATTCTCAGTGAAGTCCGGCAGCAGTTGGCCGTAATTCCCGGCAAAACTCACACTGTAGAATTTGCCTTTGGTGGTATTGGTACAAATGCCCATTGGGATGTCCCTCGTAATCCTTGGGATGCCCAAAATCATCGAGCACCAGGAGGATCTAGCAGTGGTGCCGGGGTTAGCCTTTGGGAAGGTTCCGCCTCGATTGCCTTTGGAACTGATACCGGTGGATCAGTTCGTGTACCCGCTTCAATGACGGGAAATGTTGGATTGAAAACCACAAAGGGGCGGTGGTCGACGGACCTTATTACAATTTTAAGTACAAGTTTTGATACACCGGGTATTTTAGCAAAGTCGGCAACTGATATCTCCTTTGGTTTTCGTGCCATTGACCCTGCAACTAAGGCGACCGTTTCATCTGCTATAGAAACACGAGATGTGAGCGGAATTAAATTAGGAATAACGAAAGATTACTTTTGGGATAGATGCGCTGACGACGTGGGGGAAACCGTTGAGAACACAATAGCAGAGTTGAAAAATGCCGGCGCTAAAACTTCTACCATCAAGATACCCGAGGCAGGCACTTCCGTTCAGGTTTGGGGGGAAGGCACAATTGTCGCGTCTGAAGGGTATTCGTTCCTTCAAACCTATTTGCCAGATTGGATAGACAGTTTAGATCCAAACGTACTGTCGCGCATGGAAGTCGCCAAGGAAGCAAAAACCCTGGATTATTTTTCCGCGCTTTTTAAGATTTCTAAACTTTCTCAATCTGTCCATGCTAAATTGGAAACCGTAGATGCTTTAGCTGTACCTACTGTTCCCATCACCCCTCCGATAATTGAAGACCTAGTCGACGCAGAAACCTATAAAAAGAATAATCTCTTAGCGCTTAGTAATACCATGCCTGGAAATGTCCTGGGCATATGTGCAATCACTATTCCTGCGGGACTTGATAAATCTGGAATGCCGGTAGGTTTGCAACTCATCGCCCTTCCAAATCGAGAGGAAGAACTCATCTCTCTGGCTCTCGGTATTGAAAAAATACTCGGTACGCCACGGGATAGACTGGGGACCCCTCCGCTAGGTGGACGACTTTAAAAATAGATAAAGGACAATTAAAATGAAGATTACGGCAAATAATGTTTCCTTGAACTACGAGGTGGATGGCCCTGAAGGCGCACCGTGGATAACCTTCAGTAATTCTCTAGCTGCTGACCTCACAATGTGGGACCCTCAGGTTAACCACTTCAAGGACAAATACCGTATTCTCCGATATGATACACGGGGTCACGGAAAAAGTGAGCCAATATCCGGCGCTTATACTTTAGATATGCTGGCCAATGATGTCGTTGAGTTGTGGAATGCTTTGGGAATCAATAAATCCCATTTTATCGGGCTTTCACTGGGAGGAATGGCAGCCCAGAGCCTCGCCCTACAATATCCAGAACGATTAAATAGTATTGCCATTTGTGATTCACGGGCTGATTGCCCTGAGGGCTATAGATCCAATTGGCATCAACGTATTCCGGAGGTAGAAAAAAACGGAATGGAACCACTCGTTGAACCCACACTTCAACGTTGGTTTACTGATGGCTGCCGCAGCGAGGAACCCGAGATGATGGATAGGGTGCGCGCTATGATCAGGTCTACCAGCAGTTTTGGTTATATCGGCTGCGCCCATGCAATCCTCGGGCTTGACTATTTGTCGAGGCTTAAGGCGATTACCTTACCTGCAATTTTTATAGTAGGTGCTCAAGACGGTGGGACACCGCCAGAAGCTGCTCAAGCCATGCACAAAGAAGTTGCTGGTTCCCAATATATGGAAATTGATCCTGCAGCCCACGTTTCCAACATGGAAAACCCAATAGATTTCAACAAGACACTAGATGATTTTTTGTCGGGATTAAATAAATAACCAAACATCGGAGTAACAAAGATGAGTTTAAAGGTTGGGATCATCGGTCTTGGAATTATGGGAGGTTCTTTCGCACGCAACCTCCTGGCCGATCGTCAATCCGTGATCGGCTATGATATACTTGAAGAAAACATTAAGGTATTAGTAGACCAAGGGGCAACAGCAGGAACTTCTCCTCGGGATGTTGCCAACCAATCTGATGTGGTCATTACTTCGCTCCCCAGTATTAAAGCATTCCACACCGTTATGACGGGTGAAGATGGATTATCTGGAGCAGAAAAAGAAGGACTAATTGTTGTCGAATGTTCAACCCTACCCATCTCGGATAAACAAGCTGCTTATAATGCTTTAGAGAAAGCTGGCACCGTTTTGCTTGATTGCCCGATTAGTGGTACCGGAGCTCAGGCCACAAATAAAGATCTCTCCGTCTATGGAAGTGGTAATGAAGATGCATACAACACCTGCGAGCCGGTCTTTCAAGGTTTTGCACGTCATGCTTTTTACGTGGGCGAATTTGGAAACGGTAGCAAAATGAAATTTGTCGCGAACCATTTGGTTCACATCCATAATGTCGCATCGGCAGAGGCAATGGTTCTAGGAATGAAAGCGGGGCTCGATCCCGAAACCATTTTTAATGTCATCAAGGAAGGTGCTGGTAATTCCCGCATCTTTGAACTTCGCGGCCCGATGATGGTAAAAAATGACTATACAGAAGCCACTATGAAAATGGAGGTGTGGTTAAAAGATATGACAACCATAGGTGAATTTGCATCTGAAATGAACTGCCCGACGCCGTTATTCACAGCAGGCAGGGACGTTTATCTATCAGGACTAGCACAGGGAATGCACAGCCTCGACACGGCTTCCGTTTGCAAAGTTTTGGAAGGCTATGCAGGCCTAGAACGACTTAATAATGACGCTTAAGAGGATAAGTATGGAAACACCTAGAGAACGCCTCCCCTACTCACCAATCGTTGACCGACCGAAGCTTAAACTACCGGGTGGTGCACGTATGGCCGTCTGGACCATCATGAACGTGGAACACTGGGGGTCCGATAAAGCTCAACCCCGAACCATACTCTCTCCCCCAATGGGCCAACCGCTGCTGCCAGATGTCCCTAACTGGTCATGGCATGAATACGGAAACCGTGTCGGTTTCTGGCGGCTCCGTGATATGTTTAAAGACTACGGCATCACACCAACCCTCGCTATGAATGGCATAATTATTGAGTCGTACCGTCAAATCGTAGATGTCGCTTTGGAAGAAGGGTGGGAGTTCATGGGGCACGGCTATATCCAGGGCCCCATGCATAAGCTGGAGGATCAACGTGATCACATACGAGCGACTGTAGAAACCATCAGGGATTTTACTGGAAAGCCCCCCCGTGGCTGGGAGAGCCCCGGCCTCACGGAGACTATGGAAACGCTGGATATACTGGCGGAAGAAGGGATCGAATATGTGGCTGACTGGCCGCTAGATGATCAACCTGTCGAACTTAAAGTCAAATCGGGGAAGATGTATTCAGTTCCCTATCCGGTAGAAACCAACGACATCACCATGATGGCCCTACACCATCACTCTTCCCAGGAATTTGCAACAAAGTGTATAGACCATTTTGACCGTCTTTACGAAGAATCGAGAGACATCACCCGTATTATGGGGATCAGTATGCACACATATATTTCCGGTGTCCCTCACCGGTCAAAATATGTGGAACAGGTATACCAACACATAACATCAAAACCTGACGTTCTAATATGGACCGGCGAACAGATACTCGACTGGTACAAAGGCCAGTTGAAGGACATGTAGCACCCACATCAAAGGAGGCGCAGAAATGCCGTTAGAACGCATCAATCCAGAGGGCATGTATAAACCGAATAATAACATTTATAGCCAAGTGATTAAGTCTACAGGAGCAACAACAGTTCACATAGCTGGCACGGTGCCGTTTGATGAAGACGCCAATGTGGTTGGCATTGACGACATGAAAATGCAGGTTTTAAAAATCCTGGATAATATTCGTATTTCACTCGCAGCCGCCGGCGCATTACCGTCTGATGTAGTCCGTATTAATGTCTATGCTCTCAACGTCGATGATTATGTAACTAACGGCGCCCCCGAAGTGATTGCATTCTTCGGTGACAATAAACCCACATCCACGACAGTCCAGGTTCCCCGCCTCGTCCACCCCGATTGGGTTGTGGAAATTGAGGCAACGGCGGTCCTTGATTAGTACAGCTATAAATGCGCTACAGAATTTGGGCTGCATTAAAATATAAGCTTAAATATCTATTTATCCTTCACCCAAACAACAATAATCGTAGTTCTATTTTGCTTGCCCACAAGGCATTGAACCAATACTCCCAAGGTTATAAATTCTCGGTGATTCGTACTAAAACAAAGACCCTAAACAAAAAACTTTAATTATCCTCCACAAAGCTCAAGGACAAACAAGAATGATCGATTTATTTACCTGGTCTACCCCCAACGGTCGGAAAGTGTCTATCATGTTGGAAGAAATCGGCTTGGACTATCAAGTTCATGCCATCAACATTACTAAGGGCGAACAACATGACCCTAAATTCCTAGAAATTGCTCCAAATAATAAAATACCTGTAATCGTAGATCACGATAACGGATTAAGCCTGATGGAGTCTGGAGCTATTCTTCAGTATTTGGCCAGGAAGTCTGGCCAGCTCATGCCAGCAAACGACACCGAGTTTTGGAAGATGCAGGAATGGCTCATGTTTCAGATGGCCAGTGTTGGACCCATGTTTGGTCAAGTGCATACTTTTGTTCGCTATGGCGAAAGCAAAAACGTTGAAGCCAGTGAACGCTATCTTAAAGAATGCCACCGACTATATGGCGTGATGGATAATCACCTATCCGATAAAAACTACTTTTTAGGTGCAAACTACTCCATCGTTGATATCGCCATCTTCCCGTGGATTGGGCGACATGACTGGCAAACGGTTAACCTCAATGACTATCCTAACGTTGCCAAATGGTATGTTAGTCTAACGGAACGTCCCGCCGTTAAACGAGGCTGGAATGTACCTGAAAATGATCAGGTTATGCCTATGCCTTAATTACTATTCAAAAAAATCAAAGGAGAGATACATATGACTGCATATTGGGTAGCAAGATCTAAAGTCAACAATCCGGAGGGGTATAAACGTTATACTGACCTGGTGCCGGATATATTGAAAAAATACGGCGGTAGGGCCTTATCCCGGGGAGGTAATTATCAGATCATGGAGGGCCCCGAATATTTTAATCGTTTTATTGTGATTGAATTTCCCTCAATGAAAGACGCTACAGCCTGCTTTGAAAGCGAAGAATACCAATCTGCCGCAGCATTCAGGCGCGATGGTTCTGGTGAAGTTGAAAACGTTATTATCGAAGCTACTGAGGGTTTCGGCAACTGACCAAAAGGCAACAAGCGGGTAATTTTTCTAATACTATGCCTATTATCAGAACACCTAAGTTTAAAGAAAGTATTATAAATTAAATACTAAGGGCTCGTTTCGAAACTTTAGCAATGATTCAGGATTAACATCATGCCCCTCGATCGTATTGATCATTTTTCTATACGAACTCTTAAATTAGAGGAAACACGAATATTCTATGAAAATGCTATGGGGATGGAGGCGGGAGACCGTCCTCCACTACCTTTCCCCGGCTATTGGCTCTATTTAGGTGATCATGCCGTCATTCATTTGATTGGTATTGACGAAAACAACCCGGAGGGCCTCAACGAGTATTTAGGTGAAGTCAATGTCACCGAACTTTCCGGTGGAGGGGCTATTGACCACCTGGCATTCAAGGCGTCAGGATCCAAAGACCTGATTGACCGTTTAAAAATTATAAATGTTCCCTATCGGGAACGTATGGTCGAAGAAATGAACCTCTTCCAGATTTTTGTCGAAGATCCAAACAATATTACCCTTGAGTTAAACTACTGGGACGACTAACGGCACCTCAAGATAGACGGTTCGGGATAAAAGGAAAATTTCTGACATACTTAGTATTGATAATGCACTTAACGTCATCAACTATCTGAACACCAGGAAAGAATAAATTAATCAATCAGTATAAATACTGCCTTAGGCTCCTAGGTAGAACTGCTTAATCATCTCATTGTTTTCAAGTTCTGCCGCAGTTTTTCCTTCAAACTCGATTTGCCCATGAACAATTACGTATCCCCTGTCCGCAATTTTAATGGCCTGGTTAAAGTTTTGTTCTGCCATCAGAACAGTAAGGTTTTTGAGTTCTTTCAGTTCTTTTATCTTTGCAATCATCTGACTGACCAGAATTGGAGCTAGTCCAACAGATGGTTCGTCAACCAACAAGATATTTGGATCGGACATTAGAGATCGTGCAACGGCAACCATCTGCTGTTCCCCACCACTCAGACTACCCGCCTGTTGCTTTCGTCTTTCTTTGAGCCGAGGAAACGTAGTGAAACAGAAATCAAGATTATCGTCTATTTTTTTTCGAGCGGTTTCTCGATACGCACCTAGTGTCAGGTTCTCCTCTACCGTCAGCAATGAAAAAAGTCGTCTTCCTTCAGGAACCATCGAAATTCCTGCTTCTACAATTTCCTCGGTGCTCATTCCAATCAGGTCGGTTTCCTGTCCGTCAACATCTAGTCTTATTGAACCATTACTTGGATGTAAAAGGCCCATAACCGATTTTAACAGTGTGCTTTTTCCATTTCCGTTAGTCCCCAACAGAACAACCGTCTCACCGGGGTTCACATCAATACTGACGTTATGCAGAACCTGGACAGAACCGTATCCGGCGCTAATATTTTCA
>JAOMCN010000022.1 GCA_028345065.1 Rhodospirillales bacterium | reverse complement strand
GACGGAGGGGAGCGGATACCCAGCGCTCCTCTCCGTCTATTCGCGTCACTCGTCGGCGGAATGAACGCCGCGGGATCCTGTTGGATAGTAGTTCTCATGATTCTTATTAATGTTGAAGCCATAGGCCGATCGGCCTTTAACAAACCGATCATTGGTGTCATTGAGATGATAGAAATTTCAGTCATCGGTATCGTCTTTCTGCAACTTGCCGACTCGTTGCGACGCGGTGTCCTCACCCGTTCGGATGGTTTATTCAACCAATTGTTAAAAAAAAATATTGTTGCTGGTTACATACTGGCGGTACTCACCTACGCTATCGGCGCTGTATTTATGGGACTCATAATCTGGGGCAGCGTTCCGTATTTGATTGATGCCTGGAAAGATAATTATTACATCGGTGTCGAAGGCATGTTCACAGCACCCGTATGGCCAATCGCGCTGATTATCGTCATCGGAGTAGCTGTAACTATGGTCCAGTTCATAATAATTCTGGCGGATTATTGCCGCCTTCTCAACTCGCAGGACTAGAGAGACTGTCCGATGAGTGGCGTCGAAGTCGGCATCGCTTCCGTTATCATAATTTTATTCCTTATCTATGCCGGCATCCACGTCGCGATAGCGCTTGGCCTTGTCTCGTTCATTGGGGTTTGGATCAGTCGTGAGTCGATTGACATTGCAATCAGCCTCTTAGCTGCAGCCACTCACGATACGATCGCTCATGCTGTCTTCGCAAATATACCTTTATTTGCACTGATGGGGATTGTCTCCGCTGAGATTGGGTTAGGCGCAGACATCTATAAGGTTGCTCACCAGTTCTTCCGACGGATCCGTGGAGGACTAGGGATGGCAACAGTGGCAGCAAACGCTATGTTTGCGTCTATTACCGGCTCTTCAATAGCATCTGCCTCCGTCTTCACCCCGAATTGCGGTACCCGAAATGAGACGCTTCGGTTACACAAGACAATTTTCCGTGGGCGTGGTGGCGGGGAGTTCTGTCCTCGGCATGCTGATACCACCGTCTTCAATGTTGATAATATATGCGATCGTAGCAGAACAATCGGTCGGCCATATGTTCATTGCGGGTTTTATCCCCGGCATCCTACTTGCTACGGCTTTTATATGCGGCATCGTGGTGATTTCCTACGCTGTTCCAAAATTCATCGGTGGCTCGACAGAACTGTCAGATGATGACGCGGAACCCATGATGGGGCTTGTCGAAATCAATAAACTTCTGACCCCAGTGTTATTCCTTGTAGTCCTCGTTCTCGGCGGGATCTATACTGGCTGGTTCTCCCCTGAGGAAGCCGGTGCAGCAGGTTCCGCAGGCGCGCTGGCTATTGGTCTCCTGAAAAGACGGTTAACCTTGCAGGGGTTCTGGCGTGTTCTGGTTGAGACTGGCCAGATCACCGCTGCAATTCTTTTCCTCATCATTGCCGCATCAATGTATAGCCGTATGCTTGGCATCGCTGCTTTACCTACTTTATTCAGCGAATGGCTAATCAGCTTGAACCTAGGGATGACTGGCCTCATGGTCATCTATGTGGTGCTAATGGTGCTACTTGGTACCATCATTGAAACAGCATCAATCATATTGATCGTAGTACCGCTGTTTTTAAATTCAGTTGAAATCCTCGGAGGTGATATTGTCTGGTTTGGAATTGTCACAGTGATCGGCGCAGAGATTGGACTTTTGACCCCACCCTTGGGAATATCTTGTTATACAATCAAGAGCACCATCAGGGATCCATCCATCACGTTGGCTCATATTTTTTATGGAGCCTTTCCGTTTGCGTTTATCATGTTACTGATCCTGATCCTGATCGTTGCCTATCCGTGGCTCAGCATAGGACTGCTGCAGACATTGAGTTAAGGCAATCAAACGATAGCCTATTTTAAAGGACACTACTCCAACTACGATTAATCTGGGACCGGTTTGCTCGCTACAAACATACAGCTGATGATCAGCGTGTAGGCTCTATGATTTCCGTCACTTGAGAGGGGTTCAACAACGGCTAGATCTATAGAAACTACTCAGCCGCGGTACCGTCATGAACCCAAGCAGCGCCCCTCTGAACGGTTTTGGTCTTTACCCATTCCTCTAGCATTGGCTCCGAGCTCGAGCGCAGGCGTTCCATCATTTCAGGCGTCTCTGTACGTACTGTAAGTTCCAGACGATGGCCATTAGGATCAAAAAAATAAATGGATTTACAGAATCCGTGATCCGTAGGACCAATAACATCTACACCCGCAGCCTCCAACTTAGCCTTTTTTTCAAGCTGCTCATCTTCATCTTCAACCACCAGCGCTAAATGTTGTACCCAGGCAGGAGTATTGGTGTCTTTAATGGCAGGGGGTGCCTCCGGAACCTCAAAAAATGCGACGCAACTGCCATCAGCCATAGCGAAAAATATGTGCATGTACAGACACTTTTCGCCCGTCGAAGGAATAGTATCCTCCGATACAGCAGCATAGTATTCCAGCCCCAATAATTTTGTGTAAAAATCAGCTGTTTCCTTCGCGTCATTGCACCGATAGGCAACATGGTGAAGCTGCTGCACTGCCATAACACTCTCCTCTGATTTGTTGTCTGGCTAATAATTATTAATTACTACATTAATTTACGCCTTATTGTGCAATTACCGCAAGATTTAAGCATATGAATTGTATTTTCCGGTTCTCTGAACTACCAATGTTAGGGAATATAATGAGGGTAAAATGAACGAAAGACTGGAAATCACACGGGAGACCATCGAGTCTGGTCAGTTGGAAGAATTTCTCATCGATATGGAAAAACGCGGTCTTTTAGATCGTTCATCTCCTGAATACAGGGAAGAAACTCAAATAAAGGCAATATCTCATTTTGATCCATCAGAGGATATTTGGTTGTTTGCCTATGGTTCATTGTTATGGAACCCTACCATTGCCTACGAAGAAATTCGACTGGGACACCTGTTCGGTTTCCATAGAAGATTTTGTTTGCAAACTTTATTGGGTAGAGGAACTCCCGAATGTCCTGGGTTAATGCTTGCTCTCGATTATGGCGGTTCATGTAAAGGGTTGGCATATCGCATTTCGCGAAGGCTTGCTGAAAATGAGCTCCGGATTATTTGGAATAGAGAGATGGTTTCCAACTCATATGTTGCCAAAGTCGTACGACTTAAAACAGAAACAGGGCCCCTGAAGGCCATTACCTTTGCTATCGATAGAAGAAACAAAAGATATTCAGGTAAGTTAGCCATTAATAAAATTGCTGACGTCGTGGCTATTTCTAAGGGGCCAATGGGAAGCTGCAGTGATTACCTCTTTCAGACGATAGACAAATTGACTGAGCACGGGTTAACGGATAGTCATTTGGACAAGTTGGCTAGACTTGTACAAGAACGGCTGTAAAGATTTTTTATCGGACCATTTACGGGGAAAAAAAGAATGGCAAACAATCCGATCGACGGCTTCACTCTTACAAAGGACGACTTTGAATTTATCGGCAACGGACTTCAACGCCCAGAATGCATACTTGCTGAAAAAGATGGAACACTTTGGTCAGCCGATGCAAGGGGTGGAGTTGTAAAAATTAAGCCAGATGGTAGTCAGGAAATTATCACCCAATCCCATGACGCTGACACTTTTGCTGATACTGAGGATGATGCCCAAAAATTTGTGGAGGGAACCCTACCTAACGGTCTGGCTTTTGCGAGCAATGGTGACATATTGATATCAAATTTTGGAACGGATTGTCTGGAACGTATGACCAGATCTGGTGAAACAGAAGTCATGTTCAATACTATAGATGGCGAACCAATTGGTAAGGTTAACTTTGTATGTCGAGACAGCGAAGACCGTATTTGGATCACCGTATCAACGATGCTTCACGATTGGCCAAAGGCTATCGATAAAGATCTCGTAGACGGCCGCATCCTTCTTTTCGAGGAGGATAAAGGTGTCCGTATCGTTGCAGAGGATGTGCACTTCTCAAATGAATGTAAACTCGATGAAAAAGAAGAATATCTCTATGTTGTGCAAACTTGTGGACGTAATGTCGCACGCTACAAGATTGCTGATAACGGGAACCTCTCTAACAAGGAGATTTTTGGACCCAACGACCATGGCCGCTTCATAGACGGTATTGCTTTTGATTCATACGGGAACCTGTGGGGCACGCATGTCATGAATGACGGTATTTTTGCTATTAAACCCAACGGTGATCTTCAAATCATTTTCGACGATTCCAACCCTGACGAAGTAAAAATGTTAGATGATGCATTTCAAGCTGGTACGGTTGATGCTGACCTACTTTTAAAGTGCGGGGGAGACATAGCCACGTGGTGTGCGTCCATCACATTTGGTGGTGCAGATCTTAAAACCGTCTACGTGGGAAGCCTCAGGGCAACAAATATTCCTTATTTTCAATCACCGGTTGCGGGACTTCCAATGGTCCACTGGCATGAATAATCCATAATTACCTGAAAAATATTTGCGAGTCAGCTCTCCTTAGCGAGGGTCAATTGGGACTTATCAAAAATTGTAGTTAAGAAAAACCGCATTATTAAATTAAACCAAAGCGGTGTTTCTCAGTGATTTTTTTGATACTTAACGTCCCATTATTTAGCTAACGATTCCAAAAAATTAATTACCTTGATCAAATCATCAGGGTTCATCCGACCAAGAGGCCCGGCACTATAAGATGACATCATAACCTTACCATCTGCATTCACCACGAACTCAGAAGGTTGGATCATTTCCGGATGACGGGCATCGCCATACCAAGCACCCAGAAGATTTGCTTGGTCTCGGGTAACTCCTTCTCCAATTTTGAAGGAAACTTCTTCTGCTACCTCCCTAGAAGTGTCGCCAACGTCAACACTCGCTGCTATAACCTCTGCACCTAGCTCCGCTAGCTCATCCTGGAGATTGTCGAAAGCGACCAACTGCCGCCGGCAATACGGTCACCAATGCCCTCGGTAAAACAAAATTACATTGTATTTGGCGTTTAAATTCTCAGGTAAATCAATTTTTCCACCCCCAACCAAATTCAAAGTTAGATGAGGAAATGCATCTCCCTGTCCAAGCCTATTTGCCATATTACGATCCTACACATTTACATTTTGGATTATTTTAAAAATGTCTAATTAACCACGATTGAACAATGTTTAGTCCCTTATTACCAGCCAAATTGTTTGATAAATCAATTAAAATTACATACACATCTTGACTTGAATAAAACAAACAAGGGAGATCAAGATGAGGATATTAACCCCTACATTATTTGGCACAACGTTCATTGCCTTATCGCTATCGCAATTACCACTCGCGAATGCGCAGACGACACTAGTTTATAATAATTTTACGCCACCAACTCATGCTATTACCTTGATGGCTAAACGATGGTCAGCTGAGGCGTCAAAAGCTAGTAATGGTAAGGTTAAATTTCGTTTCCCTGCGAAGACCCTTGCGCCCCCTCCTCGTCAGTGGAGCATGGTTACTAAAGGTGTTGCCGACCTTGGTATGCTCGCCAATATTTTCGAAACCAAGCGTTTGACCCTGACTGAATTGGCAACGCTACCATTTGGAACTTCAACCGCAGAAAAAACTTCCATTGCACTTTGGAAAACTCATAAGAAATTTTTTGAGGGCGCAAACGAGTATAAGGGCGTAAAACTTCTTGGTCTGTTTGTCCACGGTGGTGGTGACTTGCTCATGATGAAAAAGGCGATCACACAGGCATCTGATTTAAAGGGTTTAAAAATTCGTGTTAGCCGTGGTATGGCTGCAAAAACAATGAAAGCAATGGGGGCCGTGTTAGTGCCAACGCCGGGTGTGAAAACTTTTGAAGTCGTATCAAAAGGTATTGTCGATGGTGCAATATTGCCATCTTCCGACGTCCCAAAATTTAAAATGATCCCTTATATCAAACACATCTATCACATCCCCGGGAAATTTTATAATACGGCTTTCTCAATCATGATGAACCAGAAAAAATGGGACAGCCTGTCTAAAGATGTCCAGCAAGCTATTGAAAGCAAAGCGGGTCTCAATATCGCCAGACATGCAAAAGCTTGGGATGACAATGCTAAAGAAGCTAGGCCACAATTCAAAGCAGGAGGTATTAATTACGCTCCCGCCAGCGCAAAACTGGTCGCGGAAATGAGGCAAAGATACTCTTCTTTTGACGCGGACTGGATCAAAATAGCTGAAAAGAAAGGTATCGACGGAAAAGCTGCACTTGCCTTCTATCGCAAAAATGCAATGTAGGTCGAGAGCACCTCTAAATTAGAGTTGCTTGAATGTCAGACAACGACAGGTCTCCCGGTAGAGAAGGTGGAGTAGGCGTTACGTCTTCGCCACTCTTTCTCCTGGGTATATTAGATAAAGCCCTCATGACATGTGTCGCAGTCGTCATGTTTGGTATGATGGCCGTAACCTTTGTCGATGTCTTGGGAAGATACTTTTTTAGCGCCCCAATCCCCGGTGGTTTCGAATTGATAGAGTTCATGCTGCCGCTAGCAATGTTTGGTGCATTACCTGTTATAACACGCGCCGAGTCACATATCGTCATTTCCGTTCTGACTGGCGTCCTGAAAGGTAATGGAGCCTGGATCCAGAGATTTTGCGTGTTAACGGGTTGTATTATTGTAAATATAGGGATCACTTATTTAATGTGGTTACAGGGTAGTGAACTCGCTGAAGCCCAGCAAATTTCAGGATTTCTTGAATGGTCGTATGCACCGCCGGCGTATCTAATAAGTCTGCTCAGCGCCGTCACAGTAATCATCCTAATTTTAATGCTGATACTCCATGTATTCTGGCCAAGTGCTGACGGGGTTGGCGGCAAGAAGGACGCAATTTGAATGCTGATTTCACTGGTTGGCTTTGCTATTCTTCTAGTAATTTGTTTTGCGGGATTTCCTCTCGGGTGGGCAATGGTCTCCGTTGGATTTGTTGGGTTTGGTTTAATTCGAGGCTTTGAACCGGCCTTAGCTACTTTAGGTCAACTCATCCTCGACTTCTCAATGAACTATCACTTTTCGACCCTTCCTTTATTTATTTTGATGGGTGCCTTTGTCTATCGTGCCGCGTTGGCTGAAGACATGTACGATGCTGCCTATGCCTGGCTAGGTAGCTTCAGGGGTGGCCTTGCCATGACTACGGTTGCGGCATGCGGCGGATTTGCAGCGGTTTCCGGGAGCTCAGCGGCTACTGCAGCTACAATGGCTAAGGTCGCGTTACCTTCCATGCGTCGTTTTAATTACGACGATCGCTTGGCTGCTGGCTCGGTTGCGGCGGGAGGCACTATCGGCATTCTCATTCCGCCGAGTATTGCTTTAATTATTTATGGCATCCTCGTTGAGGAAGATATTGGAAAATTATTTATTGCAGGTGTTCTCCCGGGAATCCTCACCGTTTTTCTCTACATAATAGTAATCCGAATTGTCACAGCGATTAAAAAGGAATGGGGTCCTCCAGGAGACCACACAAACTGGCCAAATCGTTTCAGAGCCCTAGGAAAAGTCTGGGGTATACTGCTGCTTTTTTTGTTTATTTTGGGTGGAATTTACGCCGGCATATTTACACCAAGTGAAGCCGGTGGAATTGGCGCAACAGGGGCCCTATTTTTCGCCATCGCACGAAAAAAAATGACATGGAAAGAATTCTATAATTCGCTCGTTGACGCTGGTAAGACAACAGTCTTTGTATTCACCGTTGCTTATGGAGCAATCATTTTCTCGAACTTTATTAATATTGCCGGTATGCCTGATGACATCCTTAAGTTCGTTAACGATTTGGATGTGCCGCCGATGGGCGTTATATTTGCCATATTAGCAATTTATGTGGTTCTTGGCGCGGTCTTCGAAGGTATTGGTATGATTTTACTGACGGTACCAATCTTTTTTCCAGTCGTTCAATCTTTGGGATTTGACCTTATTTGGTTTGGCATTGTCGTCATCATGGTGACGGAAATTAGTCTGATCACACCGCCAGTCGGGATGAATGTGTTCGTATTGAAAACTATGCTACCAGATGTATCTCTTTGGACCATTTTCAAAGGCATCGGTCCGTTCTTCTGCGCTGATTTGCTTCGCCTTGGTTTAGTAGTGATTTTTCCACAAATTGCATTATTTCTTCCAGCTTTAATGAGCTGATTTAATCTAGGTATTTTAAAACTATCCCAATATTTCGCTAATTTTTTCCACTGGAATTTAGAATTAGTTTAAAGTATCGAACTTCTAACAACGAATTTAATCAAAAATTTCTATGTATTTGCTCCAATTAGAAAGAACCTGGTTCAGCTTATCCTGTCATCAGGTCCAGCAAATTTATGATACGGATGTGATTTTCTTTTATATTCGTTCACTCGGAGTGATATACTATCAATTAGAGATAGAAGACTAGGATATTTTATCGTGTCACCTTCTGAAAAAAATGGGAAAAATGTAACTTCCATCAAAATAGATCCCGAAAATGAGGGTAAAGAGTTATTGCTTACCATTGAAAACACACCGGAAGACCGTCTGGATCTTCTTCAGCAAATGACAAGACTTAAACTCTCTTTAAAAAAGGCTCATTCTATTAAAGGCACTAATCAATAGTTCTCGTCAGCTACATTTTTTAAATAAGTTTTATTATCTCTATCGTGCGCTATTTTTTTCAGCCAAACCCAGCTTTTGTTTGACCAGACGAATTTCCTTTTTAAGTCTTTCAACTTCTGCTTTTGCTGCCGTTAAATCGGATGCCATTGCCCGATTCGATTTAGTTAGGCGGTTATTTTTCTCTAAATCTTGGTTAAGGCGCATCAAGGCTTTATCACGTTCCGTTCGGACAGATACAAACTGCGCCCGGAGCCTGTCCTCGAGTGTTGAACTGCTTTTATTTTGAACCTCCATCTTATTGAGGCGTTTTTTACCCTTGGTATTTTCCGCGCGTAGCGAAGCAATCACCGATTGAAGTTTAGCCTCAATATCAGAATTTTTCTTCTTTTCCGCCTCCAGGGTACCGAGTCTCTTTTTACCCTTGGTATTTTCCGCGCGTAGCGAAGCAATCACCGATTGAAGTTTAACCTCAATATCAGAATTTTTCTTCTTTTCCGCCTCCAGGGTACTGAGTCTCTTTTTACCCTTGGTATTTTCAGCGCGGAGAGAAGCAATCACCGATTGAAGTTTAGCCTCAATATCAGTTTTAATTTTTATTTGAGTATCCATGTTCTTGCTTAGGATCAGCATCTGTCTTCGCAATCCTTCTGTCGTTTCTCTTTCAATATCTAGAAGGTCTGTCTGAACAGACAATTCAGATCGCAAGTTAGACGCGTCTTCATTAGTGCTACCAATATTTGAAATCAGTTCCCCAACTCGGTTCGCTAGTGCCTCTAAGTCCTTTTCTTGGGCATTGGTTTCTGCCCTGGATTTTGCAATTATACTTTGCGTTTTTGCCAGAAACTCTTGCGTCTCCTTATACCCGGGATCATTCTCAATATCGATTTCCGATACATTCTGTGCCCTAGCCACGCCCGCAGACAAAACCCAAGTCGTCACGAAAACAAACCTGAGACATGAAATACAGCGGATTTTATATCTCCATTTCATTCTAATATTATACAATATTATCACTGAATAAATTTAAAAGTCATTTTAAGTATGATATCCATTGGAATATTACAAGATTGCCGGGGCGATCACTTAATTTTAATATGAGAAACCCTGCGGATTAATACAAATAACTGTATGTTTCTTAAACTCAATTTCGATTACAGAGTATATTAATCCAAATGATTTCAATTTAATTTTGTTCAACTGCAGCGCCCATCAGTCCGTGTCATACAAGTTTTCCGCAAACGACTATACATAAAACATTGAACCCTTCCTCTTCCCTTCCCGGCATTTTATTAATGACGTGCGCTGTATTATTGTTTGCATGGAAAGATGCAATCGTCAAAATAACAGCTGGCTACTATTCACCAATTCTTGTTATCTGGGTTCAGCTTGCCTTCATGTCAGGTATATGGTTGCCCATTCTGATTATCCGACATGGGTGGAATCAACTACTTCCAAGACCCTTACCTTGGCAAATTGCCCGGGGACTTTCGCTCATTACAGGGATGGGATTGTTTTATTGGTCAGTCATGATAATCCCCCTCGCTGACGCAACCGCTGTGTCATTTACCTCTCCTTTGATTGTAGCGGCTCTCTCTCCATTAATATTAGGCGAGAAAATTGGCTTGCATCGGTGGGGTGCAGTTGTCGTTGGTTTCTTGGGCGCCGTTATACTTCTTCGACCCGTCTTTTCAGGTGAAAGTGTTGGTTACATAATCGCTTTCAGTTCTGGGATATGTGTTGGGTTTTTCTATATTACTAGCCGGAAACTAGCTCGTGAAGGAGTTCCTTTCGCGACAATTGTATATCCTGCATATATAGGTTTGATCATGCTTAGCCCTTTAATACCGTTCAAGTGGACCGCTCCCAGACCTCAGGATGTATGGCTTATTATTGGATTTGTAATAATCACATCTATTGCCCAAACCATGGTACTTTCAGCCTTCCGATTCGGACAAGCTAGCTTGATTGCACCCTTTCACTATATGCATATAGTTGGAGCTACATTCTTTGGATATTTATTTTTTTCAGAATTTCCAGACGTAATAACGTGGATTGGAATAACTGTGGTTGTTGGGAGCGGCCTCTACATCGCGGTTCGGGAAAATAAATTTCAAGCTGGGAAATAACACTTTATATGGAATACAAAATGATTGCTTGGTAGGGTTAGGTTATGAAGGCTCATCAGAATCTTAACGATATTAGATTTTCTACAGGGCAAGGACCATCCTTTCGGTTAATAAACCGATAAACAAGTAGGGCTCAGGTTTCCTAAAATATTATCTACATCTATCCACAGTCTTTATTATTTACGCTTTTGATCTTGGATCCGAGTACCTAGACTATCTAAAGCAATAACGAGGGAGTATCTTTGAATGGATTTCCAAACGCCTGAAAACTTGAGTTCGGTGAAATATTTCAGATCTCCGAACGATCAGAGAGTAGTGGCTATCCACATCCGAGCTGACTTTGACGAATTTGAAAAATTTCCACCATTTATAGAAACGGAAGAGGAACGAGAACATATCCGCACCGCTTACAATGTAGATCCAGAATCGGAACGCAAAAACAAGGCGCACATTACACATGACGATTGGCCCCTCCAGGTAATTATGTTAAATCGAGACCCTGGCGGCACAACCGGTGCTCACTACCACGTTCCAGAAGTCCCTTTACCAGACCTTCCGACACGCCATCAAATACTATTATGCCAACGTGGCAGTGCGCGCATCGGGGTTTACACCACTGAGGCAGACTTTCTCGGCGACGTAACTGTCAAACCCGGTGACCTCATCTTAATGCTCGAAGGCCATGAGGTCGAATTTCTCGAAAATGGCACACGCCTTGTTGAAATCAAACAGGGGCCGTTCCCCGTTACAGACGAAGCGGACAAAGTTGATCTTCAAAGCCAGGTAACAACACAATGAAGCTAGCAATGTTTAAAATTGATACACCGGTTGGACCCCAATCTCGGTTTGGTGTAGTTAAACTCGATGGAGGCACTGACAATACTATCGAAGACGCTCGAACAAACGCTGGTGATGTAGTTGATATTAACTTCGCATTGGCAGCCAAAATAGCAGCGTCTGGACATGGAAATCCAAATGCCCGCGCTAATGCCTACTGCCCGCCTGACCTGCAGGCTTTTATGACAATACACGAATGCGACCTAAGTTTGATCAAAGAGGCTTTGGAATGGGTAGACGAAAACCCTGATGAGAAGGGTGTAAATGGCGAAATCATTTGCTGGCGCCTCTCTCAAATCGCCCTTGTACCACCAATCACTAGCGTACCTGTACTACGCGATTTTGCAGCTTTTGAAGACCATCTGGAAAACACGTTCTCCAAGATGGGATTGAAGATACCGCCGGCTTGGTATGAACAACCCACTGCGTTCAAGGGGAATTCAACGACTATGTATGGTCACGATACGTCTGTACCCTGGCCGCGGTATACTAAAAAGCTTGATTATGAGCTTGAGCTTGCAGCTGTTATTGGTAGACCGGCAAAAGATGTACCCATTGATGAAGCTCCCAATTATATACTCGGCTATACTCTGCTTAACGACTTCTCGGCTCGCGATACCCAGAGGGGGGAAATGAACGTGTCGACAGGCCCTTACAAGGGCAAAGACTTTGCCTGGGGATTAGGTCCCTGGATTGTCACGGCAGATGAATTTGGTGACCCCGCAACACTAAAGATGGCTGTACGGATTGATGGCGAAATATGGGCCAAATCTACGCCAGGGCCAATGCACTGGAGCTTTCCCGAAGCTGTTTCCTACACATCCCAAGATGAACTGATGAAAGTAGGAGAGGTTCTGGGTTCAGGCACTGTTAATAGTGGTTGCGGCTTTGAAATAGATCGTTGGATAAAGCCAGGAGCAACTGTTGAACTCGAAGCAGATAGAATTGGTGTCTTACGCCATCGAATAGCACCTCCAGCGGGTGCACCCATTGCCTGGCGAGATTCCAAGTAGCCTCTGAATTAACACCGAGCGATTACCGGTAACCTAAACCACTCTCAAGAGTTAAAACGATTGTTAACAATTAATTTTTCTTAACCTGGTTGATGCAATCAACTTCTTCAATCATTATTAGGCTTCCCATTAACGATATCAAATAATGCCTGGGAGATTCCCCAATGGTACCGCCAGATGGCTACAAGGCAATTGAACGCCCTTCCCAGGATGTGATCAATCTAACTATTGTTGAGCTCAGTAAAATATTACCTAATCGAGTATCAACCTCAATGGCGGTTAGAGAACAATATGCTACCGATTTTTCTTTTCATGAAATCTCTCCAGCAGATGCGGTTATAACAGCACATTCCTCAGAAGAAGTTAGTAAGATCGTCAAAATATGTGCAAAGTATAAAGTGCCAATCATTCCCCACGGAACCGGTACATCTCTGGAAGGACATCTTGCGGCACTTCACGGTGGAATTTGTGTAGACCTATCCGAGATGAACAGCATAGTCGAAGTAAATGTTGAAGACATGGACGTAACGGTTGAGCCAGGGGTTACACGAAAGCAGTTAAATGAACACCTTAGAGATACTGGACTATTCTTTCCTATTGACCCAGGTGCGGATGCTTCAATCGGCGGGATGACAGCTACCAGGGCCTCAGGCACCAATGCCGTGCGATACGGTACCATGAAAGATAATGTCTTGAGTTTAGAAATCGTTACACCTGACGGCTCCATAATCGAAACCGGGACCCGAGCAAGAAAATCCTCTGCTGGTTATGACCTAACTCGTTTATATGTGGGATCAGAAGGAACCCTTGGGGTTATTACAAAAATAACGATTAAACTTTTTGGAATTCCAGAAGCAATATCTTCCGCGGTGGTTAATTTTGAAAGTTTGGAAGGCGCCGTCAACGCTGTAATTTCCACGATCCAATGGGGGATACCAATTGCACGTATTGAATTACTCGACGAGTGGACATTAGAGGCAATAAATAAATATTCAAAAACAAGTTTTCCGGTCAAACCTACTCTATTTTTAGAATTTCATGGCTCAGATGCGAGTGTTAAGGAGCAAGCTGAAAAAGTGGGGGAAATTTGTGGCGAGTTTGAAGACAACCAATTCAAATGGACCACAAACGGTGAAGAACGTGATACCATGTGGCAAGCCCGCCATGATGCTGCCCTTGCATGTGTTGCCCTGCGGCCAGGAAGTAAATTATTTACGACAGATGTATGTGTCCCTATATCACAATTGGTGAATTGTATTTTGGAAACCAAAAAAGATATAGACGAGGCAGAAATCATTGCACCTATCGTAGGGCATGTGGGAGATGGTAATTTTCATGTTGCGTTGTTAATCGGCCCGGATCAATTTACTAGTGACCTCAAAGTTGCCAATGAAATTAATAGCAAGCTAATAAAACGTGCCCTAGATATGGGAGGCACCTGCACGGGCGAACATGGAATTGGCCAAGGCAAGATGCAGTATATGCGGGCTGAGCACGGGTTAGCTGTTGATATAATGAAGACAGTTAAACGTTCACTTGATCCCGACGATATTATGAACCCGGGCAAAATAGTGGCTGTCTAGCTAAACATTCCTTTGCCAAGAACCGAACCCATCACATTTGTTCCTAAACGAACTAACCTCGTAGCAGTATTTTATGCAGCAGCCTTCTCAGCGTTGCTTAGCATCATGTGGATATTGGTTAGAAATCTGTCAACCAGTATTCACCCTCTGGAAATTTCATTCTGGGGATCAGTCTTTGGGTTAATAGCTTTCGTGCCTACCGTTTTGAAATTTGGGACAAAAATATTTCTAACAAATCGCACTAGTCTGCATTTCATTCGTGCTATATTTAATGGAGGTGCCGTATTAGCCTGGTTTTGTGCGCTGACACTTGTCCCACTAGCAGATGCTGCTGCTTTTAACCTTATTGCACCTCTTTTAATCACCATTGGCGCCATTTTTATTTTCAACGAAAAGGTTGGATATCGCCGCTGGATGGCCCTTGGGTTTGGTGGCCTTGGAGCTCTGATTGTTTTGCGGCCAGGGTACCAGGCGTTTGATCTTGGGGTGATCTTGCTTTTGTTAACTGTTGTGTTCAGCGCAATCCAACGTCTGATTTCGAAATCCTTAGCTAAAACTGACAACAGCACCACTAGTGTTATCTATCTGATGCTTTTCATGGTTCCAGTCACTTTCATTCCCTCAATTTTCGTGTGGACCCAGCCAACATTTAGCGAATTCGTCATTCTCGCGTTTATTGGGATATTATTAAGTACTGCCCACTATGCTTGGATGAAGGCTCTGACACTCGCCGATATCAGTGCACTAGAACCCATTAATTTCACCCGCCTCGTATGGGGTGCCTTGCTCGGGTTTCTATTTTTTAATGAGGTTCCAACTATTTGGGTTTGGGTTGGTGGGTTGATGATTGTCACATCAACTTCTTATATCGCTCGGCGTGAATCTATTCTACGGACCGATATTTTTAAGGTTCCCGATACACCGACTCAGGGCACCAGTTCATTATAACTCCTGCCGATCGAAAAGCGGATGCCCTGGAATAGGGGACCCAGATTTTGCTTGTACTCATCAGCTTTCAAGACACAAATAAAGACCTTCGTCATATTTTCTCTCAACTTCCTAACGAACAGCAGACATAACTAGGGTGTTACAAGTAATTAGTTTTTTTCTCGCGCTACAATTGGTCAATTTTAGCCGCGAGGATGAAATCGTTCTCGTGAAGACCATTAATTTTATGGGTAAAAATCTTTATCTCGGCGTAACCCCATCCAAACGCAATATCAGGATGATGTCCCTCAGCCTCCGCTAATTGTCCTAGTTTGTTAACAAATGATAATGAACCTAAAAAATCATTGAATTCATAGCGCTTATGCAGGTGATGACCTTTTTCTTTAAGTTGCCATCCGGGTGTCTGAACTAGTAATTCTTCCGCTTCACTAATCACCAAAGCAGAAATTCCTCCTTGGCATGGCACACATGATTTTTTGGTCAATTGTTCGTCCATCATTTCTGATCCTAATCCATTAATCTCCAACGTTTAGACTATGTCCAATTTTTTCACTCATCGCCAACTAAATGTTCCATCGGGAATTCCATCCTATACTTGAGATTGCGGGGTGTTTTTACTTTCATTATGGTGTGAACGAATATTGTTAATTTTCAAGGGGCGAGCTGACAGGCTCGTGAATACTATGACCGAGGCTTTTATTTGTGACGCAATCAGAACTCCTATTGGACGATACGGTGGATCTTTATCTACAGTCAGGACAGACGATTTGGCCGCAATTCCTCTTGCCAACTTGATAGAAAGAAATCCAAAGGCCGACTGGGAAGCTGTAGACGACGTGATCTATGGTTGTGTTAATCAGGCGGGGGAAGACAACCGGAACGTTGCTCGAATGGGTTCCCTACTGGCGGGATTACCAGACACTGTACCTGGCGTGACTGTTAATCGCCTTTGTGGTTCTGGAATGCACGCTGTTGGGAGCGCTGCACAGAGCATT
Source organism: Rhodospirillales bacterium (assembly GCA_028345065.1). Classification (GTDB taxonomy): domain Bacteria; phylum Pseudomonadota; class Alphaproteobacteria; order Rhodospirillales; family UBA2165. The sequence continues at coordinate 21,068 of JAOMCN010000022.1, read as the reverse complement.
CGCACTGGAGAGGCAGAGTTGTTGGTGGCAGGTGGCGTCGAGAACATGTCCCGCTCGCCATTTGTATTACCGAAAGCTGATAATGCCTTTTCCAGAAATGCGGAAATTTACGATACAACAATTGGTTGGCGCTTTATTAATCCAAAAATGAGACAGTTATATGGCACAGACTCTATGGGAGAAACGGCAGAAAACGTCGCTGAGGCCCATAACATTAATCGAGAAGACCAGGATAGGTTTGCCAGTGAAAGCCAAGCGAAAACAGTAACCGCTCAGGATAACGGTCGCTTGGCCGAGGAAATAGCAACTGTACCTATCCCTCAGCGTAAGGTAGAAGACATTCTCTTCAAAAAAGATGAACATCCCCGCGCTGATACCACGATTGAGAAACTGGCAACCCTGAGAGCTGCCTTTAAAGAAGGTGGCACGGTAACTGCGGGCAACTCCTCCGGCGTAAACGATGGGGCATGTGCACTATTAATTGCCTCAGAAGATGGGGCAATTAAACATGGTTTAGAACCGAAAACCCGTATACTCGGCATGGCTAGTGCGGGCGTTCCTCCGCGGGTAATGGGCATAGGTCCAGTTCCGGCGACGGAAAAACTTTTAGACCGCTTAGGTTTGACCATGGACGATATGGACATCATCGAATTGAACGAAGCCTTCGCCGCTCAGTCGCTTGGTGTGCTTAGAAGCCTTGGCATTGACGATAATGACCCGCGGGTAAATCCGCAAGGAGGGGCTATAGCCCTCGGGCATCCTTTAGGAGCAAGCGGCGCCCGGTTACTAACGACAGCTACATACCAGCTTTTGCGCAGTGGCGGCTCCAAAGCTTTATGTACAATGTGCGTTGGTGTAGGACAAGGTATCTCCACCGTCATTGAGAGAATCTAAACCCGCGCAACGACTAAGCCACTTATTTAATGTTAATTGTCTGGTTAGTGATGAAAATTTAACCCGATAGAATAAACCATTCTGTAGCCGTGGGTTCGACCGATGTTGAAGGGGCTACCGATGGTGCCGTACAGGACGAGCCAAACTCAGATAAACTCCATATGACTCTTGACGGTCTGACACTTTTATCCCACTCTCCGTCGCGTGTTAGTCACGATAAACTTGTAACAAATTTATAGTATACCATGCCTAATAGTTTTAATTATGGGGCCAGTTCCTCCCCTGGTATTCAGCCTTTGAATATATCGAGCATACCCGAATGAGTGCAAAGTTTGCCATTGTTGGGTCTGGTCCCGCGGGAATGTACGCGGCAGACGCCTTATTAAAAAGTGCACCCGGTTGTCGTGTCGACGTCTTCGAAAAATATCCCGCACCTTATGGGTTAATCCGTTATGGTGTGGCGCCTGATCACTACAAAACGAGAAATACATCGCGTCAGTTTGCCCGCACATTCGAAGAAAATACTGTTGATTTCTTCGGAAATGTCGAAATTGGAAAAGATATTTCTATGGCAGAGTTAAAGGAACATTATGATTCCGTAATTCTAGCAATGGGCGCTTATAATGATCGTAAACTGGGTATAAATGGAGAAAACCTAAATGGCGTTTACGGTGCATGTGCTTTCGTCGGCTGGTATAATGGTCATCCGGAATTTCGGGACTTAGATCCTCTTCTTGATAAAGATGGTGTTGCTGTTATTGGCATTGGAAATGTTGCATTGGATGTTTGCCGGGTTTTATCCAAAACCCGTGCCGAACATGACACCTCTGACATTTGCAAACACGCTTTAGATGCCATAGAGGCTTCACCCCTTACTACACTGCATATGTTCGGCCGTCGTGGCCCGATTGAGGCTGGGTTTACCCCCAAAGAACTAGGAGAAATTCGCGAATTGGAAAGGTGTGCAGCGATCATCGACGGAAGTCAGCTCCCTCATAAAGTGGAGGGTGATTTTGAAGGCCGCACCAAGGGTATAAAAGAGAAAAATCTAAAAATTTTAAAAGAGCTATCCGATCAAAATAAGCCCGAGAAGAATGTCAGAATGAACTTAACTTTTTATGCTTCTCCAATAAAAATATTAGGTGCCGATCGTGTAGAAGGTATTCGCCTTGAAAAAACAGAAATTGTTGACGGAAAGGCTGTCGCCACAGGGAAAACATTTGAAATTTCCTGTGGGTCGGTCGTTACCGCAATCGGCTATCACACTTTGCCACCCGCAGGGGTTCCGTTAAATGGCGGGACCGTAGCGAATGAAAATGGCCGGGTTGAACCGGGCGTCTATGTGGTCGGCTGGGCTAAACGAGGGCCATCTGGAACCATTCCTACAAACGGACCGGATTCACGCGACGTAGTAGAATTAGTTATAGAAGATATGAAAACCACCGGTAAACCCGGCGGCAACGAAGTTGATATTCTCCTTCAAAAACGTGGCGTCCGCCGAGTGAACTTTAAGGAGTGGCAGAAAATATCTGATATGGAGTATTCCCGAACTCAACCCCCGCGACCCCGAGAAAGATTTACTCGAGTTGAAGAGATGTTGGCTATCCTAGATTAGGAATTAAACTCCGAGGCGCCAATGCTAGAATGGTATGTTCTTTCTATCATAGGTTTTTCGCTCGCCTTTGATCAACATCGAACAGTCTTGATCGCAAACCACCCATATCCGAGCTTTAAGTTGGGCCCTTTTATTTTCGATACATCAGCGTGGATTGGCAAACTTGCAACCCTTTGCATGCTGACCGGTGGCTATTTTCACTATCAGGTATTTTGATTGACCTCTTGGCAACATTAAACTTACTCCGTTAAAGTTGTGCATATTTCTGTAGCACCAGTGTTGACCAACCGTCGACCCTGATTCGACGCTTCAACTTTAACCCCTGCATCCGATGTGCCATCAAAACCTGCACTTCTTGAGAGGCTAGCAATCCGGCAAGCACAACCGTACCTCCTGGGGCTATATAATTTGAAAGGTCATTGGACATCTTTACAAGAGGCCGTGCCAATATATTGCTTATTATAAGGTTGAAACGCCCACCTTTAAGTACCCGCTTTTGATACCCAGGCCCATCAACGACTGTTATCAAGCTTCTTTCGCCATTGGCGGCAACATTTTTTTTGGCTATTCTCACGGCCTTAATATCTTTATCGGAAGCTACCACCGGACAACGCCAACGTTTTGCGATAGCGATGGCGAGAATACCGGAACCACACCCCATGTCTAATGCCGTTTGAACGGACCCAATTTTCAATTCGTTTAGCGCTATTAAGCATCCCTGGGTTGAACCGTGATTCCCAGTGCCAAAAGCCGTACTTGCCGGAATCTTCATTGGGATGCGAGAAACCGGAATCTGACCATCAAAGTCACTTCCATAAATAAAAAACCGTCCAACGGTGAGCGGGGGAAATTCCTTGATATTTTCTAAAACCCAATTTTTTTGGGAGATCTGGGATATATCTACTTCAGGCGTCAAAACACCCATAGCCTTGGCGGCAATTGAAACGGCACGTCCAACTGTTTCTTCTTTCAGCAATTTTAGCGAAAATCCAGTGACCCTTGCCGTTGGTTCACCTTGGCACGCTGTCCAAGCTACCGTGTCACAATGAACTTCGATTGCTTCCGCAAACGCTTCGGCAGAATCATAGGGAACTTGAAGCACTAAACGATAAAGGTGGTTACTCATAGTTACGAGCGAAGCACCTCATACCGGTTCAACAAAGCTGTCAATTACCTTCTTCGTGCCGGATTTCTCAAACTTGACTTCGAGTTTATTTCCATCAACATAGAGGATCCTACCGTATCCGAATTTTTGATGGAATACCCGCACCCCAACTTTAAAGCCCCGTTCCGGTCCCGAGGATGCGACTGTTATAGCATCACCCTCAAGCACTAAGCCTTCTCTTGTGTGACCTGATCTTCTGCGCGAAAAACCTGTTGGATCGTCTACAAAACTAGTTGTATGACTGTTTTCCGAACTAAAGCTATCAGTGCTGGCACTGGTTCCCAACAGTTGAAATTGGCTACCGTAGATACCGAGCTCACTGGCAACTTCGACATGCTCTTCTGGCAGTTCATCAATAAATCGAGATGGCAATGCATTCTGCCAGTTATTATATATCCGCCGGTTTGCCGCAAAGGTGATTCGGGCTTCCTTACGGGCACGCGTGATACCGACATAAGCGAGACGACGCTCCTCCTCAAGACCTTCCATACCTTCATCCAGGCTGCGCTGATGCGGGAAAAGTCCTTCCTCCCAACCAGGCAAGAATACCGTGTCAAACTCTAAGCCCTTTGCCGCGTGTAATGTCATTAAGGTAATTTTTTCTTCAGCATCATTTGCATCATTTTCCATTACCAGACTTACATGCTCAAGAAAGCCTTGTATGTTTTCAAATGCTTCCAAACCCGATATTAATTCCTTTAGATTTTCCAGCCTCCCTGGTGCTTCAGGAAGGTTGGCGTGCAGCCACATATCAGTATAACCTGACTCATCTAAAATAATTGAAGCTAATTCGAAGTGTGGAATTAGACTCAGGTTATCACGCCAACGCTCGAAGTTACCGATTAATGATCTAAGAGCACTTCTACCCTTCGACTTCAATTCATCCGTTTCCACAATTAGCCGAGCCGCATCGAAGAGTGATAACTCTTGATTCCGTGACAATTGATGGATGGCCTGTAAACTAGCCTTACCCAAACCTCGTTTTGGAGTATTGAAAATACGCTCAAATGCCAAATCGTCATCCGTACTGATAACAACTCGAAAATATGCAATAGCATCACGGATTTCCTGACGTTCATAAAAACGTGGGCCACCAATTACCCGGTAGGGAATACCAAGTGTGATCAAACGCTCCTCAAATTCCCTTGTTTGAAAACCCGCTCTCACTAAAACAGCCATTTCTTCCAGGGATTTTCCTCTACTCTGCCTGGTTTCCACTTCATCTCCAATGGCCCGGGCCTCGGCTTCCCCATCCCACAAGCCATGGACTGAGACCTTTTCTCCGGTTTTTATCCCCGTCCAAAGATGTTTTCCAAGCCTTCCTTTATTGTGAGATATTAAACCCGAGGCTGCCTCGAGAATATGAGGTGTAGAACGGTAGTTCTGTTCCAGACGAATAACCGTTGCATTCTCAAAAGCCTTTTCAAATTTTAGAATGTTACCAACTTCAGCGCCACGCCAAGAATAAATAGACTGATCATCATCCCCAACACAACAAATATTACGATGTTTACGCGCTAGTAATCTTAACCATAAATTCTGAGCAACATTTGTATCTTGATATTCATCAACCAGGATGTATCGAAATTTTTGCTGGTAGTCTGACAAAGTATCGGGAAAATCAATTAACAAAGTTAAACAATGAAGCAGAAGGTCTCCAAAATCTACAGCATTTATGGTCTGTAAACGCGCCTGGTATTCCTCATAAAGTATGGTTATCAACCCCTCTGCAAATTCTCCACCTTCCTCAGCCGTGACTTTTTCTGGGGTCAAACCACGATCCTTCCAACGCTGAATGACACCTAAAAGAACCCTAGCAGGCCATTTCTTGTCGTCGATCTGGTGACCGTCCATAATTTGTTTTAACAAACGGATTTGGTCGTCCGTATCAATAATGGTGAAATTAGGTTTTAGACCGACTGCTTCAGCGTGAGAACGCAAAATTCGGGCACCAATTGCATGGAATGTTCCGACCCACCAACCTTCTACAGGTCCGCCAATTAGCTTTGCTACCCGTTCCCGCATTTCCCGCGCAGCTTTGTTGGTGAAGGTAACCGCTAGGATTTCCCAAGGTCGAGCTTTCCTATTCATTAAAATATGGGCAACGCGCGTTGTCAGAACCCGCGTTTTACCTGTACCGGCACCAGCCAATACGAGTACTGGACCATCAACAGCTTTGACAGCCTCTTTTTGAGCTTTATTCAAACCAAAATAATCAGGGTTTGTGTCAGATGACTTATTGGGCACCGGATCTTTATTAGTAGGATCCGGATCCACGGTTAATTCAAAAGGATCAGGCATGAAAGGCAGCACTATACCATGATAAAAATGTGTTTCTATAGCCCCGAGTTTAAATAATTACAGTGATAAATTATATGCCGCGAGTAAAAGTTATCTGATGGATTTTGATAATACAAATATGGTTCCAAATATAGGGTTAAATTAACGTTCATACCCTAAACTCGGAGCCAGCCACCTTTCGGCTTTTTCCCGGGAAACACTTCGCCTCAATGCATAGTCTGTGACTTGATCTTTTCCAATTCGTCCAATTCCAAAGTACCGAGCATCGGGGTTAGAAAAATAATAACCGCACACAGATGCAGCGGGGGTCATGGCAAAATTTTGAGTTAGTTGAATTCCAGTATTGAACTGCACATCCAACAAATCAAATATTTGCTGCTTCGTACTGTGGTCAGGGCAGGCGGGATAACCTGGCGCAGGCCTGATGCCAATATAAGTTTCCTTGATAAGATCATTGTTACCCAACTTCTCTTCAGCCGAGTATCCCCAAAACTCCGTTCGCACGCGTTCATGAAGCCTTTCAGCAAAAGCCTCCGCTAATCGATCAGCTAACGATTTTAACAGAATTTCGCTGTAATCGTCTTGAGATGCCTTGAATTCCGCCAATTTTTTATCGATTCCTATGCCTGAGGTAACTGCAAACACCCCTAAATAATCTGCTTTTCCTGCCGACTTCTCTGAAATAAAATCTGAAAGACAATAATTAGCCCTATCTCTTTTTCGTTTCATCTGTTGCCGGATAAACGAAATAGTAGAGACCACCTGATCTCTCTTTTCATCTCGGTAAAGCTCTACATCATCCATTATAGAATTTGCAGGGAAAAAACCAAAAACACCATTAGCCGATAACCACTTCTCACTAATAATAGATTGTAACATAGTTTGAGCATCGTCGTAGAGCGCCCTAGCGGATTTACCGAATTTTTCAGAGTTTAGTATCTGGGGATAGTTACCTGCTAATTCCCAAGTCCGGAAAAATGGAGTCCAGTCGATGCGGGCAACTAATTCATCCAAATCGTAACATTTCAAAACCCTTTGCCCAAGAAACGTCGGCTTGACTGGCATAATATTCTCCAAATCAATCACAAATTTCCCTTCTCGTGCTTTTTCAATGGAAACCAATTGTGAATGATCCCTGGCTTTATAAACATGACGAAGATTTTCATATTCCGAAGCCATCTCAGTTATAAATTTTTTCCTTAGGTCACGGCTCAGTAGCCTGCCAATCACACCAACCGCTCGGGAAGCGTCGAGAACGTGTATTGTTGTCCCCTGGTAATTTGGCGCTATCTTCACCGCAGTGTGGGTCTTTGATGTCGTCGCACCACCTATCAAAAGCGGGATAGAAAAATCCTTTCGAGTTAATTCGTTAGCAACGGTCACCATTTCTTCCAGTGACGGCGTAATCAGACCGGAAAGGCCTATTACATCCACTTCATTAATCTTGGCTTCCTCGGCAATCTTCTCATATGGAACCATGACACCCAGATCTATAACTTCATAATTGTTACATTGAAGAACGACACCCACGATCTTTTTTCCAATATCATGGACATCCCCCTTCACCGTCGCCAGCAAGATTTTACCCTTATTTAATGACGTTCCACTCGCCTCGTGCTCTTCCTCAATAAACGGGATTAGATGGGCAACCGCCAACTTCATTACCCGCGCACTCTTTACAACCTGAGGTAAAAACATTTGACCGGAACCAAATAGATCGCCAACAATATTCATGCCGTCCATTAGTGGCCCTTCAATTACGTCGATGGGCTTTTCCGAATCAAGACGAGCCTCCTCTGTATCCTCAATAATAAAATCCGTTATTCCGTGCACCAACGCATGTCCGAGTCTTTCTGATACGGCTTGCTTCCGCCATTTAAAATCTCTGGCCTTTTTGCTCACGACACCCTTCGCATCACCAGCTATGGCTATCAGGCACTCCGTCGCATCATCTCGTCGGTTTAGAATGACATCTTCAGCTCTGTTCCGAAGGTCTTCATCTAAATCTGAATATATTGCTAATTGCCCGGCATTAACTATACCCATGTCCATTCCAGCCTTGACGGCATGGTACAAAAAAACTGCATGCAGAGCCTCTCTTACTGCGTTACTTCCTCGAAAGGAGAAGGAAACATTACTTACTCCACCGCTAACCAGGGCATGTGGTAATTCTTTTTTTATGTAACGGACCGCTTTTATGTAATCGGCTGAAAAATTACGATGTTCCTCTAGTCCTGTGGCCACGGGAAATATATTGGGATCAAAAATTATATCTTGGGGAGGAAATCCAACTTCTTCCGTCAGTATTTTATAACTACGATGGCAAATACTAATCATACGATCATAAGAATCCGCCTGGCCAATTTCATCAAAAGCCATCACGATAGCAGCCGCGCCGTAATATTGAATTTTTTTAGCCTGCTCTCTGAAAAGAGGTTCACCTTCCTTCAAACTAATCGAGTTAACAACAGATTTTCCTTGAACACACTTGAGACCAGCTTCAATTACCTCCCATTTCGAAGAATCAATCATGATCGGAACCCGACTAATATCTGGTTCCGATGCGACAAGTTTTAAAAAACGATCCATCACTGCAACAGAATCCAGCATTGCTTCGTCCATATTGACATCAATAATTTGTGCGCCGTTATCAACCTGCTGGCGTGCAACATCGAGGGCCGTTTCTAGATCTCCCTCAGTAATCAATTTTTTGAATCTTGCTGATCCGGCTACGTTGGTACGCTCTCCAATATTTACATAGCCGGTTACATCATTGATGATCAACGGCTCCATACCGCTCAAAGTACAACACGTCTCTATTGAAGGAGCCTGCCTTGGTCGGATACCGCCAACCCGTTTACTGATCGCATACATGTGCTCAGGCGTTGTACCACAACACCCACCAACTATATTAACCAATCCGCTCTCGGCAAATTCACCTATCAAATCGGCCATGTAATAGGGCTGATCCTCATACTCTCCAAATGCATTGGGTAAACCGGCATTTGGATGGATACTAATATATGTATCAGCAATGCGCGACAGCGCTTGAATGTGGGGCCTTAGGTCAGCGGCACCGAGTGCGCAGTTAAAGCCTACTATAAAAGGATGGGCGTGGGCGATAGAATACCAGAAAGCTTCCGGTGTTTGACCAGAGAGTGTTCTACCGGACGCATCCGTGATAGTTCCCGAAATCATCAAAGGGATATCCAATCCGCGCTCAGACAATACTTCCTTAACAGCAAATATAGCCGCCTTGGCATTCAGGGTGTCAAAAACGGTTTCAACCATGAGTAAATCAACCCCACCGTCAATGAGAGCGCCCGTTGATTGGGCGTATGCTGCAGCAAGCTCGTCAAATCCGATGTTACGAAATCCGGGATCGTTTACATCGGGCGAAAGTGATGTGGTTCTGTTGGTAGGCCCCAAGACACCGGCCACAAACATGGCGCGGTCTGGTTGTTGTTTCTTTTGATCTTCAATTACCTGGGATGCTATTTTAGCACCCTCTAAATTGAGTTCATAAACAAGATCTTCCGTAAAATAATCAGCTTGAGAAATAGTTGTCGAATTAAAAGTGTTGGTTTCAATTATATCAGCGCCGGATTTCAAATACGCCCGATGGATGTCACGTATAACACCAGGTTTTGTTATATTTAAAATGTCATAGTTACCTTTAACGTCGCAGGTATGGTTTTTAAGGATATCTCCTCGAAAATCTTGTTCATCTAAATTTAGTGCCTGAATCATAGTACCTGTCGCGCCATCAAGCAGCACTATACGATCATTTAATAATCGCTTTAATGTGGATCGCCTGTCGGATACTTCTTCTTTCCTATAATGGTGCGATTTATTCATATTATTAGTGGGCTCAATTAGAGCGCCATATTTGGTTGAGTGTTCCGGCTGTTACCTAAAACATGACAAATTGCGTAAGTCAGGTCGGCTCGATTTAACGTGTAGAAATGAAAATTTGTAACATCCTCCGCCCTCAAAATTCTACACAGGTCAATGGCGATGTTGGCAGCTATCAGAAGGCGAGTATCAGGATCGTTATCCAAGCCCTCAAATAAAGTAGACATCCAATGTGGTATCGACGCTCCGCAAGTTTTGCTAAACCGCCGAACTTGGGAAAAATTAGTAACTGGCAAAATTCCTGGGATTATTGGTATACTTAAACCCGCCTTTTGGGTTTTATCCCTGAAGCGCAAGAAATGTTCTGGTTGAAAGAAAAACTGAGTGATCCCACGGGTCGCGCCTGCATCCACCTTTCGCTTTAAATTTTCAATGTCAGCTTCAATACTTGTTGCTTCCGGGTGCCCCTCTGGATGAGCCGCTACACTTATTTCAAAATCACCAATCATCTTCAAACCTTGAACAAGATCGGAAGCGTTGTTGTATCCTTCTGGATGTGCAACGTATTTACCTTGACCATCCGGAGGATCGCCTCTCAACGCGACAATATGGCGAATGCCACCTTCCCAATAACGCCTGGCGACTCGATTAACTTCTGCTTTAGATGCCGCAACGCACGTTAGATGCGCTGCAGCTGGAATACCCATTTTATTTTGTAATCGTGTGACAATTTTGTGGGTTTTCTCTCTGGTCGATCCCCCTGCACCATAAGTAACTGAAACAAAAACAGGATTGAGTGGAGCAAGACGTTCAACAGAGCACCATAACGATTTCTCCAACTTGGGGGTCTTAGGTGGAAAAAATTCGAATGAAATACCCACCTTATTTGATAGTGGTTCGATTGTCGTACAATGCGTTACTATATTATTGCTAATTTTTTTTCACCCTCTTTACTAGTGACCCCTGTCCATATCACAACTGCCAATGGGTCGCCTCCTAATCTGATTGGCCGTTTCATACCCAATCCAACTTGATCTAACCAATTTTCAATTTCATCATTTGAAAACCCTAATCGGCGGTGTTGGTATTTTGTGCGAAGTTCCTCTCTCTCGTGAGAATAAAAGTCTATGATTGCAATTTGTCCACCGTTCTTCAGCACCCTTGCGGCTTCCTTCAAAACCAGTTGCGGTTGATCAGTGAAGTGAAGAACTTGATGAATAGTAATGTAATCGAAGGATTGATCCTGGTAAGGTAACTGGTACATGTCGCCATGCCTTACTCGGCAATGTCGGAGCGAAGGGTCATCCAAATTTACCCGCGCAAGGTTAAGCATTTCATGTGAAAAATCTATTCCCTCAGCGTCTTGCACGCATGGGCCTAAAACCTCCAGTATTCGTCCTGTGCCCGTACCTATATCCAGCAATTTCCGTGGTTTTGCGGCGACAACACACTTTTGCAATTCGATTTCTATATTAACGTCGTCTACATGGAGGGCCCTAATACTATCCCAATCCGACGCACTTTCTTGAAAATATAGTGTTGCAGCTTGTAAACGGTCATTCTTCAACTTCATCAGTCTCTGCTGATCCAGTTGTATAGTTGGATCTTTTACAGGAATTAAGGCTGTTAGGCGACGGACAAACTCCGCATCTACCCCCTTACTGAACGATCGGTAAAATGCCCAATTGCCTTGTTGCGTACGTTGCAACAATCCTGCATCGCAAAGAATTCTCAAATGCCGGGACACTCTTGGCTGACTTTGACCAATTACCTGAACCAATTCACTGACGGTAAACTCACCATGCGCGCACAAAATTAATAATCTAATACGACTTGGTTCAGCGGTTGCTTTTAGAATTCTAAGTAGCTTATCCAACGGGATATCTATTAATAAATTGTATTACTATATAAACATTTCGTTATATTATAACAATACAGTATTTATTAATAAAATCACGATAGTGTCAATCACCAAGATTTATGACCCAGTAATCCGAACGGCACAGCTCCAAAATCAGGCACGAGGGGGCTTGTCTAGCAAGCAATTCAGAACTGTGGCAAATATGATACATGTGTAAATAATGACTCGCGTCCCATCAATTACCTCACTGGTATTTTTTATGTTCACCTGTATAGTAATTTCCGTGGAAGCAAAATACAAAGACCGGAGAAGACTTCGCTGGCAGTTAACAAATAATAATCAATTACAATATTTTGAGTCGATTTAAGTGAATGCTACTAGATAATGCGTTGTTTTTGAATATCTGGTAATGCGGTGTGAAGGAATAAGTGTGGTGAACGTGGTACCAAGACCCTACCTAACGGTTTGTATGCTGTTGCTCGGTGCTATTGTCCTGGTAGGATGCGCTTCGGCTCCTAAGAACGATCCAGAAGCGTTGGCAGAATATCAGAAAATAAACGATCCTATGGAGGGCACCAACCGTGCCATATATAGCTTTAACCAGGTTCTTGATAAGGTCGTAGTTAAGCCTGTCACGGGGATATACCGAGGTTTGATACCGTCATTCATGCGTAAGGCGGTGCATAGATTCCTTCAGAACCTTAGAACCCCTATCACTCTAGCAAATGACTTGCTTCAAGGTGAAGGTAGCAGGGCGGGAGATACTGTTGCTCGTTTCTTCATCAATTCTACTATAGGCTTATTGGGTTTTATGGATCCCGCTTCCCACATGGGGTTCGCCCCACATGAAGAAGACTTTGGTCAAACACTAGCTGTTTGGGGTGTGGGAGAAGGACCTTACTTGATGCTTCCGGTGTTTGGACCATCTAACCCAAGAGATTTGACCGGGAAAGTTGTCGGCTTCTTTCTAGACCCCCTAAACATGTGGGCAGCGAATACAGACAGAAATGAAATTCCTATCATTCGAACAATCGTAAGTGGCATTGATGCTCGTGATTTATACTGGGACGCTTTGGAGGATATTGAAAAAAATTCAATCGATCCTTACGCCTCCATTAGAAGCCTATACAGGCAGCGGCGAAACGACGAAATCCGAAATGGTAAAGAAGGACCCAGTACGTCGCTGCCAGACCCTGACCGTGGCTTCCAATTGGCCCGACCCGCCACTACGAAATAAACTAAGGCACCGTTGGCTAAAATGAAACTTGCGACACGCGCAATAGTTGCCTTGGTGACTTTATCTACGTTATTGATCTCGGTGCATTACGCTTCTGTACGTGCAGACGATTTTACCGATGGCGCTGAACAATTTATTGTATCACTAGCTGACGATGCCATCTCGTCACTCACCAGTGAAACTCTCACAGAAAAAGAGCGCCAAAAACAGTTTCGTGTGCTGCTTAATAGCTACTTTGATATTAACGGAATAGGGAAGTGGGCTCTCGGCCGATACTGGCGTAAAACATCTGAAAGTGAGCGGTCAGAGTATCTGGTTCTTTTTGAGAATCTAATTGTCAGCACATATGCTAACAGGTTCAGTCAGTATACGAAGGAAAAACTAACTGTTAAGGGCTCTTCAAGCCGCGGCAAATTTGCTTTGGTAAAATCCCAAATCAATGGAGGCAAGGAAAAACCCATACGCATAGAATGGCGAGTGATATTCCCGGATGGTAACTACAAGATTTTCGATATTGTCGTAGAAGGGGTCAGCATGGTTCGAACACAGCGCTCTGAGTTTAGTTCTGTTATCCGACGCAACGGGGGAAAAATTTCCGTTCTATTGGCCGCGCTCCGAAAAAAAACGAACAAGTCGAACCAGAAATAAAATTGTACAAATCAGCAATGAATAAATTGGATTTTTAACTTTTGGTAAGAGGTTTATATTTGACACGGTGGGGCTGATTACTTTCCGGACCCAACCTTCTTTTCCAGTCCTTCTCATAGTCATCATAATTACCTTCGAACCACACCACGCGACTTCCTCCCTCGAATGCCAGAATGTGAGTTGCGATGCGGTCTAAAAACCAACGATCATGGCTTATAACGACGGCACAACCTGGAAAATTGTTAAGGGCCTCTTCCAAAGCCCTTAAGGTATCTACATCGAGGTCATTGGTAGGTTCATCCAGCAGGATAACATTTGCACCGAACTTAAGCACTTTTGCCAAGTGAACACGATTTCTCTCACCCCCCGAAAGTTGACCAACTTTTTTTTGTTGATCTGCGCCTTTGAAATTAAATTGCGATACATACGCTCGGCTCTGCATGGTGCGATAACCCAGTTCCACTTCATCCAAGCCTTCCGAGATTTCTTCCCACACCGTTTTGTCGGGATCAAGCTCTGCCCGGGATTGATCCACATATCCCAAAGACACGGTATCTCCAAGGCTAATTGATCCGGTATCCGGAGTATCCTGACCGGCAATCATACGAAATAAAGTTGTCTTTCCTGTTCCGTTGGCACCAATGACGCCAACTATTCCTCCCGGAGGCAATTTAAAGGAGAGATTATCGATAAGCAGCTTTTCTTCAAAACCTTTTCGAAGTCCCTTCGCTTCAATCACCAAATTTCCAAGACGAGGTCCGATAGGCACGTTGATCTGGGCCGTATCGGGCGATTTTTCTTTTGCCTCTGCGAGTAACGTCTCATAAGCTGAAATCCGCGCCTTACTTTTATCCTGCCGGGCGCGCGGAGACTGCCTTATCCATTCCAGTTCACTGGCCAATGTTCGCTGACGAGCCTTCTCTTGTTTTTCTTCCTGCTCAAGCCTTTTTTGTTTTTGCTCCAGCCAGGAAGTGTAATTTCCTTCGTATGGAATTCCGTGCCCCCGATCCAACTCTAATATCCACCCCGCAACATTATCCAAGAAATATCTGTCGTGGGTAATGGCAACGACAGTTCCCTCGTAGTCCTTCAGAAACCGCTCTAACCAAGCGACAGATTCTGCATCCAAATGGTTTGTAGGCTCGTCGAGTAACAAGAGATCCGGCTGTTGTAGAAGGAGTTGGCATAAGGCCACCCTCCTTCGTTCCCCCCCAGAAAGTGTAGTAACATCGGCGTTTCCTGGTGGACAACGGAGAGCATCCATAGCTATTTCAATAGTACGTTCCAATTCCCAACCGCCAACCGCATCAATTTTCTCCTGAAGTTCTCCCTGTTCCTCAAGCAGCTTATTCATTTCATCGTCTTCGAGAGGTTCAGAAAATTTAGCACTAACATCGTTGAAACGATCAATGAAAGCCTTTACCTCACCCACGCCTTTCATAATATTACCCTCAACGTCTTCCGCAGGGTCTAACTCAGGCTCTTGTTCCAGATATCCGACACTTACTCCATCTGCCGACCATGCCTCTCCATTAAATTCCGTCTCAATTCCCGCCATGATTTTAAGAAGGGTTGACTTGCCGGCACCGTTAACACCCAACACCCCAATTTTAGCGCCAGGGAAAAACGACAGGGAGACATTCTTGAAGAGCTCTCGTCCACTCGGAAATTTCTTATTTAGTTGTTTCATTACGTAGATGTATTGATATGACGCCAAGGGGGCCTCCGGGCTTTAGTTTATATTTGGGCTGAGGACCTGGTTACTTAAACCAGGCAGCGCTACTATGCAATAAAGGTGCTTTAGAGAATTACCTTTGTAAATTATGGCCTGGATCTTGAACAAAGGAAGTGTCGGTTAAGCTTTTGAGAAAACTGACAACCTCCCGTTTCTCTGTCGGTGATAGCAAAAAACCCTTAACAAATGAACTTTTAAAGGGGTTCCTTGCCCCATCGCCGGCTAGAGCGCCTTCTTCTATTTTTCTTCCTCCCCTAGAATAGAATTCCAGAACCTCATCAAGGGTATCTATACTGCCATCATGCATGTAAGGAGCTGTTAAGGCTATATTTCTGAGGCTGGGAGTTCTAAAACGCCCCATATCCCCTGATTTGCCGGTGTGCTTGTGCAAGCCTGTATTCGTGACTGGATAACCACCATTTCCGGACAAATTGTAGAGACCAGTATTATGAAATGCTATCTCTTCAAAGGGGAGACCACTAAACCTGTAGCTATCCGTGAAAAATGGCGCCTGATGACATTGAAAACAGTTTAATCGCTCACTGAAAAATAATATTTCACCATTTCTAGCAGACTCTGAAATTGCATTCTGATCCTTATTATAACGATACCGATCATACGGTGAAGAAAATGATATGAGAGTTCTCTGAAAGGCCGCCAGGGCTTTGGCTATATTCTTTATGCTGACTTTGACCTTACTTTCGGGAAATGACTCCCTAAACCTTGCATTATAAACGGAATCAGACTCTAAAAACTTGACAATCCTCAAGTCTTGACCACTCATTCCCATTTCAATCGGATCATCACTGAATAAAGGGGTTAAAGGGTGATCTTCGAGGCGCCTTGATTTTGGGTCTGCCCACGTGAGAATTGAACTGTAGGCTACATTGGTAAGGGTGGGAGTGTTTTTGCTATGTTTTTCCCTCGTTGCGCCAATTGCCACTCGCTTTCCATCTGTAAATGCTTTCTCCTGTTGGTGACATGTACCACAAGAGGTGGTCTTGTTGATAGATAAGTTCTTCTCGTAAAAAAGGCGTCGCCCAAGATCGACTTTGGCGACAGACATCAGATTATCTGCCGGGACAACCGGAATTAGTGCCCACGATGGCAAGTTCCAGATGAAGTTGTTCTGAGCTGAACAATTTTGAGCATAAAGTTCAATTAGAAGGAAAATGAAACCCACCAATTTCCGTCTGCCAAATTGACATCGGAAGGCCCTAACCTTTTTTAGCATGCAAGTAGAAATCCTAGCTACCCATTGAAATAACTTGAGTTATATAAAAAATATCAGACGTTTTCATCCAATGAGTAACCGCCACCTCTCACAATTCTGATCTAACTTTGACCATCGTTCTTGTAGCTACGGGATCCAATCCTGCGGCAGGTCGTGAGTCTCTTTTATCCCACTGTTTTGATCACGGTATTTAAAAGAGCGTCACTAAACCGACAAATATCAGTCCCGACAAAATTGCCGCGGATGGAACGGTTATCACCCAGGCGGCAACAATAGTCATCAAATGGCGACGTCGTACAAGCTTGCGCTTTACGGTTTTTTCAAAAATTGTCGGAGATGGTGCTACATTCATAGAAGAAACGTTATTTCCAATCGCTCCTCTAATAAGTTTACTTTTGCCATAATTCGCTATGAATTCGCGCAGAAACCCAACACCGAAAACCGCACCGATAGCAATATGGGTGGAACTAACCGGCAATCCAAGGGTGGATGCTATAATGACTGTAATAGCTGCAGACAAGGCCACACAAAAAGCACGAACCCGGTTAAGTTTAGTGATGCGCTCGCCGACGATTTCAATAATTTTTGGTCCGTACAGTATGAGACCCACTGAAATACCAATAGCACCGACAACCAACACCCAAAGAGGTAATGTAACCTTTGCTGCTACGGACCCAGTTGTCACGGCATTGACTATGGCTGCCAACGGACCAACAGCGTTAGCAACATCATTAGCTCCGTGAGCAAAGGACAATAAAGCTGCGGCGCAAATTAATGGAATAGTGAAAAGATCACTGACAGATTTACGCCGATTATCCAGTTTTGAGGCCGCTTTAACCACGGCAGGTTTAACAAGGCTATAAGCAATTATGAATGCACCAGCCCCAACGGCCAATGCTAATTCTATATCCGGCTTCCAAATTCTCTTAAGTCCTTTGGTCATTAAATATATGGAAAAAACTCCAACCAAAATAGCCACTAATACTGGCACCCATTTTTTTGACGCCGCAATTTTATCTTCTTTGTACAAGATGAAGTATTTGGCAAATGCAAGAAAAATCGCGGCTATCAATCCTCCTAACACTGGTGAGATCACCCAACTGGCGGCTATCGCCCCCATAACCGGCCAATTGACTGCGGCAAAACCGGCAGCGGCAATGCCAGCACCCATTACTCCGCCCACGATTGAATGTGTCGTGGACACCGGTGCACCAACCCATGTTGCGAGGTTTACCCATATTGCAGCCGACAAAAGTGCCGCCATCATGGTCCAAATAAAGACACTTCTATTAGCCACTGCATTCGGGTTGATAATGTTTTTAGAAATAGTATTTACGACATCGCCTCCGGCCAAAATAGCTCCGGAAGCCTCAAAAATTGCAGCGATAACCAAGGCACCAACCAAGGTGATCGCTTTTGAACCTACGGCTGGTCCTACATTATTGGCAACATCATTAGCCCCAATATTCAAGGCCATATAACCGCCTATAATAGCCGCAGCAATTAGGATCGCACCCTCATCAATACCGGAGCTTTGAAAACTTGCAAAAATCCAAACGGCGACCAGAAACAAAACGCCTAAGCCAAGATTTACGTTGCGACGGCTTACCTTCACAGCCGCTTTTTCTAGTTGAACAATGCGCCTAAGGTCTTTATCAACGGTGGTTTTTGCCATGGTTTAAATCTCGTTTGATAAAAAATTATCTTTTCTTATTAGGTAACCTAATTCCATCGAATGGGCGCCAATGACCAACCTTGGACTAATATGACATTAACATTACAGTTTTATAACTGTGTATTAGTAGCACCCTCACCGATTAATTTTCTACTCAAATCGCTTGTCCTACCCACTTAACACCTTATTGCAATCTTACAGAAACCGTAACACGCCCAACTATTTGCCGCACCATCATGGCTAAAATTTTTCATCATAGTGTCTAGAAATTATCAAAATATCGCCCGTTGATTGATTGGAGATTGGGTTGTTGTATACACTGTGGATCAGTCTAAAAGTAATGCCAGAGGGTTTTTAGTTGCCGGAGACAGAAGCTGCAAACACAAACGATTCCTGATCAGTTGTCTCAATGGCTCCGGGCCGCACCTCTCGCACCTTTTCGATTGCTGGTTCAGGTTTCCAGCCAAACTCGACCAAAATTCGGGCAGCGATCATTCCTGATCTGCCCAAACCACCTCTGCAATGAACAAGAACATTACTGCCGGAAACAAGAGTTGCACGAAGACCCGCGCTAATCTCACTCCAGATATCCTCAATTCTTTTATCAGGAATGCACATATCTTGAATTGGGAAGTGATACCATTGAATTTGATGGCGGGTCATTACCTCCCCAATATTGGCCACACCAAATCTTTCAAGTTCTTTTGTTTCCATTAACGTCAAGGCTGCTTTTGCGTGCCACGATGCAATAGTTTTCACATCTTGCTCCAAATCACGATCCTGACGGTTAGCAAGAGAGGAAGTATCTTTGATACCGGGACAAATACAAATTCCCAGTTTACCCGATTTTGGATTAACCTTAATTTGTGCAATTTTTAGGGGGTCACAGTCACGCGTATACATCTAGAAAACTTGTAAATACTTTTACATGTTGGTCAACAGTTCATACCACTGGCCAATTCCTCGCACCGAATGTATGAAGACTACTTCTGAATAAATAATAACAGGGGAAGTTTAATGCATCACTGGTTATTTCTAAGCGGCGCCATCCTATTTGAGGTCGCCGGCACAATCTCAATGAAGCTATCGGAGGGCTTTACTCGGCCTATTCCATCAGTATTTATCTTCGTATTTTATATAGTTTCTTTTGTTGCTCTTACTTTTGCACTTGAAAAAATCGAAGTTAGTACGGCGTATACAATTTGGGCAGGAGTAGGTACAGCTCTTGTTGCAATCATAGGCTTTATCTATTTTGGGGATTCTGCCACGGCAATCAAATTCATCAGTATTATTTTAATAATTATTGGTGTTATCGGTTTAAGCCAAGATGCATTTAAACTTAGATAAGGTGGGACACGTTCTTTTGTTTTGCCCAAGTGGAACCGTTAACTATGTGTTTTAGAATGAATTAAATCCATCGGGGTGTGTATGCCTCGACAGACTTATATTGCTCCGGCATCTCTAAAGGATAACCCAGTTCATTGGCTGCGTGGCGGGTCCAATAGGGATCAAAGAGGTGCATTCGAGCAATTACGCATATATCAGCCCGCCCTCCAGCTATGATGGAATTAGCGTCTGCGTATGACTGAATATTTCCGACGGTCATGGTAGGGACCTCAGCTTCTAAACGAACTTTCTCTGAAAAAGGAAGCTGAAACAGGCGGCCATAAATTGGCTCTTCTTCCGCCACCACCTGACCAGATGAAACATCCATAATATCACACCCTACCGCTTTAAATGCCTTTGCCACTTCGACTGCATCTTCTGGGGCAAATCCTCCTTCAATCCAATCATTGGCAGAAATACGAACCGAAATAGGTTTTTCATCAGGCCAAGCTGAACGTAAAGCCAAATACACCTCGAGTGGAAAGCGCATGCGGTTCTCTAGACTACCGCCATATGCATCCTCCCGATGGTTGGTTTTAGGAGATAAAAAAGTGTTGAGCAGATAGCCGTGGGCGCAGTGTAATTCGAGCATATCAAACCCCGCCTCCTGTGCCCGGTTAGCGGCAGCTACATAATCGGCAATTAGACAAACCATATCTTTTCGATCGATTTCTTTGGGCGTTTGATTTTCTTCCGTATATGGTATGGGGGAAGCTGCCATAACAGGCCAATTGTCACCTTTAGATGGTATTTGCTCTTTTTCACCCCCCTCCCATTGCAGCCTTGTTGACGCCTTACGACCGGCATGACCAATCTGCATTCCAATCTTTGCAAAACTGTTTTTATGGACGAAATCAACCACCCGTCGCCACGCTTTTATATGATCATCGCTGTACATACCGGAACATCCCAGTGTGATCCGACCTTCCGCCGTAATGGCTGTACATTCGGTCATAATAAGACCTGCACCACCCATGGCACGACTTCCTAGGTGAACCAGGTGCCAGTCGCCAACTATTCCGTCAGTTGCGGAATACATACACATGGGCGATACCATAATTCTGTTTTCCAACACGATATCGCGGAGTTTATAAGGAGTGAATATCGGTGGCGGCGTAATTTGACCGACCGGAACACCGGACTGTCGGGCTGCCTTTTCTGCTACCACAGCGTCAATTTCCGCAACTAATTTGGTGTCACGAGAGCGTAAATTCTCATGATTGATGCGTAGGCTTCGTGTGAGGAGACTATACGAAAATTCCATGGGCTCCATTGCGTCATAATAACGTTCCACGTCTTCAAACCATTCCATACTTACCTGAGCCGCCCTTTGAATACTATCGACGGCTGGCTGCCTAACTTTTTGGAATTCAGGAAGGGCTCTCGAGAGGTCACCATCAAAACCGTTAATGCTGTCGTTGAGTACAACAGCATCTTCCATAGCAAGTTTTGTTCCCGATCC
>JAOMCN010000021.1 GCA_028345065.1 Rhodospirillales bacterium | reverse complement strand
AATTAGAAATGAAGTCAAATTTTCTTCCTTCTTGATCAAAAAAAAACATGACGATGGTCATGAAGTGAATAAGTGTCGCTCTCCCGAAGACACAAGTACTGCCCTTCGTCTTGGCCTTCGCCAAATCAAAGGGATACAAAAAACCGCCGCTGAATTATTGGTAAATACCCGTGAACACGGATATTCAAGTGTTTCAGAGCTTAAAACGCGGACTAGTCTCAAAAGTAGCGTCCTAGAGAACCTCGCACGAGCAGACACCTTTCAATCTTTAGGCCTCGACCGACGGCACGCCTTTTGGGCTGTAAAAGGCCTTTCAGTTGACGCACCCCTACCTCTTTTCAAGCATCTTCAAGAACATCAGTTGCAGAAGGAACCAAACGTTGTCTTACCCACAATGCGTTTAGGAGAGCAGGTGGCGGATGATTATCTAGCACTTAAACTTTCTTTGAAAGCACATCCCATGGAACTTCTACGGCCTCATTTCAAGGCTGAAAAATATATTACCTGCGCAAGCCTTACCCAATTATCAACTGAGAGCCTAGTTCTGCTAGCTGGTTTAGTCCTAATTCGTCAGAGACCAAGTAGCGCCAAGGGTGTCATTTTCATCACAATTGAGGATGAGACCGGCGTCGCAAACATGATTATCTGGCCCCATAAAATGGAGCAGTATCGTCAAACTGTATTTGGATCTCAACTCCTCGGAATCAGAGGTAAACTTCAGCGGGAAGGTATCGTTACGCACGTCGTTGCCGAGAATTTGTTCGACCACTCCTTCCTACTAGGTAACCTTGCTTCCAAGAATTTGCCAGACCCCAACTTTATTCAAAGTAGCGAGATCAAAAATAATCTTTCTATTACTAATAAAAAAACAAGGATACCTATACCCCGCTCTCGGGATTTTAAGTAGTCAGTATTAAGCCTGGACAAAGACTATTCCATCGCCAGTATCACTCCAAAAAAAATAATATATATCTGAGGAGCTACAAAAACTGGTGAAAAAACCACACGCCATTTCTGGAAAAAATAAAGCGACAGTATCCGGCCGTATTGCCTTCCAGCACCTCGATTTTCGCTATTATTGGTTCTCCAGGGTACTTAGTCGCTTTGGGACAGAAATGTTAAACGCCACAGTTCTTTGGCAAATGTGGATGCTTACAAAAGACCCTTTTGATTTGGGATTAATTGGTTTGGCCCAATTTGCTCCATTTTTTCTATTATTCCTATTATCAGGTGTTGCAGCCGACCAATTCCCAAGAAAACATATCATTGCTCTTTGTTTGGGAGGCATGACCGTTGCAGCCAGCGGACTATTCCTAATAACAATCACCGGTACTGATAACAGACTTTCAATTCTCACCATTTTGATATTTGTCGGAACATCTCGAGCATTCCAAGCTCCCGCACAGCAAGCCATAATTCCGGTTCTGGTTCCAAAGAAGCACTTTGCAAACGCCATTGCCTGGAGCTCCGTCGCAGCTCAAACCGCAAAAATTGGAGGTCCCGCACTGATGAGCGGCCTCCTTCTTATAGGGATCGAAATCGTTTACGGGATTGTAGTATTACTATTTCTTACATCAGCATTTCTTATAACTCAGATCAAAACCAATACACAGATCATAACAAGGGAGCCTGTGACCCTAAATCTTTTATTTGGTGGCCTCAAATTCATATGGTCCCGGCAAATAATTTTTGGAGCTATTGGTCTTGACTTGTTCGCCGTATTATTAGGTGGTGCAACCGCTCTGCTTCCAATTTATGCAACTGAAATTCTAAACGTTGGTGAAGTTGGATATGGCAGCCTGAGAATGGCAATGATGGTCGGCGCTTTTACCTGTATGCTTTGGCTTACCCAGAAACCAATTAACAGTGCCGGCGGGAGTATTCTGATTTGCACAGTGGTTGTATTTGGATTTGGTGTCATTCTGTTTGGGCTATCAACAGTATTTTGGGTTTCCTTATTGGCTTTGTTTGTAATGGGAGCCTCAGACTCGGTGAGTGTTTTTATCCGAAACCTTCTTGTCCAGAGTGTCACCCCAGATGAAATGAGAGGAAGGGTAACCGCTGTAAGCTCAGTCTTTACAGGCGCATCGAATGAAATCGGTGAATTCGAATCAGGTATAACGGCGGCTTGGTGGGGGGTTGTTCCCGCCGTAGTTGTAGGTGGTGTTGGTACAGTTCTAATCGCTGTTCTTTTTGCTACCCTTCTTCCTCAACTAAGGGGAGTTGACAGCCTCAACCCCGTCGATCTCTCCCGTAAATACCGATAGCTGAATTACGTCACCAACCAAACACCAATAAATTAGTCTTGACTGCATCTATTATGATTAAATATTTGTCCGAGTGTAAATTATGTACACACATTCCGTTATTAAAATTATAAATTTTGATAGTCTTTTCCGCTTCGTTTCCCAAATGCTACTATCCCAATTTTAATTATTGATATTGATTTAATTATTGATATTGAAAGGTACCGAACCATGAAACCTACAACAGATCAAAACAATAGTTTGAACCACGCTTTTAAGGCGATCCATGACGACGAAGTTCCTTGGGAAGACGGTCTTGATAATAACCTCTTGACCTTGCCACCGGGAATACAGGTAAAAGTTTTTGCAAAGGACGACGCCATGAAGCGGGTGGATATGAAAGTTAGGTTTCCCCCAGGTTATGTAGAACCTGAACATAGCCATAAAAGTTGGCACTCAATTGTCGTATTGAAAGGTCGCATGTGTGTAGCTGGCAAAGACTTGCGGCCCGGTGATTATGTTTTTGGCTGGGATGAATTACACGGCCCCTATGAATACCCAGATGGCTGTGAAGTTTTTGTCGTTTTTATGGGAGAAGGAACCCAGCACCAATGGAACGAAGAAAAACATGGCGAACATGTAAAGATTTGGAAACCGGAGACAAAGGAAGGTAAAGTCAATACTTAAAAAAAGAGTCCCGATTACTACATTAATAGGAAGGAACAGAGGGATCGATATCTGCTGACCAGGCGGAGATACCACCTTCAAGGTTTACGGCATTTTCAAAACCGTTAGAATTTAACCAAGCACAAACTTGGGAGCTTCGACCTCCAACATGACACATTACAACTATCGGATGATCTTTGGTTAGCTGGTCAAGATTTTCCGGCAATGTATTCATCGGGATATGCACCGCACCCTCAATTGAGGAAATAGCCAACTCTTCTTCTTCACGAATGTCCAACAAAGTGTGTTCTTCGCCCGATTTTCGCATCTCCTCAAGACGTCGAACCGAAATGTCCATTGCCACTCCCAAATTTTATTATTTACGACAAATGGAATTTGTATTCCAATCCCTAACTGAATTCAAACTGGATTTTCACCCAAGTCCGTATACATTAACTTTTGATTTAAAACCCGATACAACTTTTTGGAATGTAACCTATGTCAGAGAACAACGTGGTTGTCAGTGAAAGAACAACTCCATATCGGGGATATATGCGGCTAGATCATTATAAGCTTAGACATACTATTTTTAATGGCGAATGGAGCGCCGACCTATCCAGAGAGGTTCTGGAACGTGGTCATGCCGTCTCAGTTCTTCCTTACGACCCAATTAGAGATGAAGTTGTCCTTATCGAACAGTTTCGGATTGGTGCATATACTTCGCCAAAAACTTCGCCATGGCAGATTGAATGTGTCGCCGGCGTGATTGAATCTCATCAGCTGGCCGAGGATACAGCCCATCGAGAAACTGAAGAAGAGACCAAACTACGAATACTAGACCTGGAACCCATGCATACTTACCTCACTAGTCCAGGCTGCACATCAGAAACGGTTCAGATGTTTTGTGGACATGTTGATGCAAGTGATGCCGGCGGAGTCCATGGTCTAGCCACCGAAGGTGAATATATCAGGGTATTTTCGATGCCCGTTGAAGAAGCTTTCGTCTGGCTAGCAAACGGGCGAATTGAAAATGGAATGACCATAATTGCCCTCCAGTGGCTAAAGCTAAATTTGAGTCAAATACGAAGTAAATGGAAAGTGGGGGGGTAAGCTTCGTGCTAAGACTAACAACTTACTTTACTTGATCAGCGCACATCACAAAGTTACTCTCCACCGCGCAGATAACAACTTTATTAACTACTGAATAGAATTTGGTATGACCGTCCGCGAAAACTTTAGGGATGCTATTGGCAGGACGCCTCTCATCCGCCTTAGAGAAGCATCTGAAAATACTGGCTGCAATATTTATGGCAAAGCAGAGTTCTTAAATCCTGGCGGTTCGGTTAAAGACCGAGCTGCACTGTTTATCGTAAAAGACGCAGAAGAAAGAGGATTGTTAAACCCTGGTGGCATAATTGTGGAAGGTACTGCAGGCAACACCGGAATTGGCCTCGCGTTAGTCGCCTGTGCCAGTGACTATAAAACTGTGATCGTTATTCCAAAAACACAAACCCAGGAAAAGAAAGATATGTTGCGCCTGGCTGGCGCAGACCTCCATGAAGTTGAGGCTGTTCCCTATTCAAATCCAGAAAATTACGTCAAAGTATCTGAACGGATGGCAAATGAAATAGGTCAAGATCACCCCCAAGGCGCCATCTGGGCAAACCAATTTGATAATATTGCAAATCGCCGTGCTCATTTTGAAACTACGGGCCCAGAAATTTGGCAGGAATTAGACGGTAAAATTGAAGGGTTTACATGTTCCGTTGGCACAGGTGGAACCTTGGCCGGCGTCGGTATGGCCCTTAAGGAAAGAAATACTGATATCAAAATTGCTCTTTCTGATCCTATGGGGTCAGGGCTATATAATTTTTATAAACATGGCGAATTAAAAGCCGAAGGATCTTCCATTACAGAAGGTATTGGTCAAGGCCGTGAAACCGCGAACCTCGTCGGAGCGCCTATTGACGATGCTTACCAGATAACAGATGAGGAAGCACTGCCAATTATCTACGATTTACTTCAAAATGAAGGGCTTTGTCTGGGCACCTCCAGCGGTATAAATGTAGCAGGAGCTATCCGGATGGCTAAAGAACTGGGACCAGGTCATAATGTTGTTACTATCCTTTGCGATTATGGGACACGTTATCAAAGCAGGCTATTCAACGTTGAATTTTTAAAATCAAAAGGTCTGCCATTTCCAAGCTGGCTTGAATAGATCTAAAGGATAAAAATGTCATACGCTCGCCCGGAAGCAATTGTTGAACCTGCTTGGCTTTCAAAACATTTAGGAGATCCAAATATTGTCATAATCGATGCTAGTTTTCATCTGCCTACGGCTAATCGCGATCCCAAGGAAGAATATGTTAGCAGTCATATTCCCGGGGCGGTATTTTTTGACATTAATGAAATTGCGGATCAAAAAGTTGACCTACCGCATATGTTACCTAATCCAAATGATTTTCAATTAAAAGTTGGAGAATTGGGAATATCGGAAAACACCCATGTAATTTGTTATGACACGAACGGCAGCGTTATGGCCGGAATGAGGGCTTTTTGGACCTTTAAGGTGTTTGGGCATAAAAACATAGCGGTTCTTAATGGCGGATTTGATAAATGGACTAAACTAGGCTATCCGGTGTCAAATGAGTTCCCTAAAACTAAATTGGCAAATTATACATGTAGTCAACACAATTCCGCACTGGTCACTTCAATTGAAGAGGTGAAGGAAAACGTCAAAAAAATAACCGACAATTTGTTGATGCTAGAACAGCGGGTAGATTTTGCGGCACAGAACCCGAACCACGCCCCGGTTTAAAAGGAGGTCATGTACCCCATAGCAAAAATCTGGCCTTTCAAGAAATGTTGCAAACTGACAACTATATGGAATTGAAATCCGCAAATGATTTAAGAATATTATTTATGGAGAGAGGAATTGACCCTTCTCAACCAATCATATCGAGCTGTGGTTCGGGCGTTACTGCTGCTGTTCTTTACTTTTCATTGTTTCTAATAGGCTACGACACTGTTTCAGTGTATGACGGCTCTTGGACTGAATGGGGTAGCCAGGAAGATACCGTTGTCGCCAAGGGTCCCGAATAAAATCATGAATAAACCCAGACGCCAAAGCACTCGATTAGTGCACGCTGGAAATCATCCCGAGCGTCACCACGGTGTGATGAATACACCGACCTATAGAACATCTACTGTCTTGTTTCCGACTGTAGCCAGTATGAAGGAAGGGAGCAAAAAGCGCTTCGACACGTTCTACTATGGGCGGTATGGAACACCAACTACTATGGCCTTGGAGGAAGCTGTTGCTGACCTTGAGGGTGGATATCGATCAGTGTCAGTTAGCTCCGGACTTTCAGCAATTGTCTCTTCATTGTTATCATTTTTAAAATGCGGTGATCACTTACTTATGGTGGATGCTGCCTACGACCCAACTCGTAATTTATGCAAAGGTTTTCTAGCCAAATACGGCATAGAAACAACCTTTTACGACCCTTTAATTGGTAAAGAAATCGAAAACCTTATTTCTGACAGCACAAAAGTTATATTTACTGAATCCCCCTGCTCACAAACCTTTGAAATACAGGATATTCCGGCAATTGCACAAGTTGCACACCAACATAATATCAAGGTTATTATGGATAATACCTGGAGTGCTGGTTACTTTTTTAAACCCTTTGATCACGGGGTAGACATATCCATTCAGGCGGCAACGAAATATATTTCAGGACATGCGGACGTAATGATTGGAATGGTGACCACTAAAACCTCTCAAGACTGGGAGATTGTTAAACGGACCTCCTCATATTTAGGATACTGTGTGGGCGGAGATGATGCTTATTTGACTTCCAGAGGTATCAGAACTCTGGAAGTACGCTTAGAACGTCATCAAGACAATGCTATTAGGTTAGCCAAATGGTTCAAAAAGCGTCCAGAAGTAAAGGCCGTATTGCATCCCGCTTTTGAAGATTGCCCAGGACATGAAATTTGGAAAAGGGACTTTTCCGGAGCTTCCGGACTTTTTGGTGTCGTCTTAAATCAATTCGAAGATGAACGTATATCCCGCATGATCGATGGTATGGAATTGTTTGGAATAGGGTTTAGTTGGGGTGCATTTGAAAGTTTAATGATTCCAACATACCCATCAGAAATACGCTCAATTGGTGACTGGAATCCAGATCAAAAACATATCCGCATTCACGCTGGACAAGAAAATCCAGACGATCTTATTGCCGACCTTGAAAACGGTTTTGAGCGCCTTAATGGTAAGGCCTAAATTATACCAGGCATGAAAAAACAAGATACAAAATTAGTCCATTCCGGTAGTCACCCTGAGAAACAGGGTGGATCAGTCAACCCTCCGATCTACCACGCTTCAACCGTCAGCAAACCTTCTGTTGCAGCGTTAGAAATAGCGAAAAACGAGCCTGATACTAATTTTATGTATGGTCGTCACGGCACCCCGACATCGAGGGCTTTCGAAGAGACCGTCGCAGCCCTTGAGGGTGGCGAGAAGTGCGTTGCCGTAGGTTCTGGTCTTTCGGCAATTATAACTGCCATGCTCGCTTTTGTTAAACAAGGGGATCACGTTTTAGTGTGTGACAACGCTTATTCCCCAACACGCAATTTCAGTGAAAAATTTTTAAAACGCTTTGGAGTTGAAACAACCTATTATGACCCGTTCATTGGAACCGAAATAATAAAACACTTCCAAGACAACACAAAAGTTATCTATACCGAATCGCCAGGATCTCACTCATTTGAAGTTCAAGATATTCCGGCGATTGCCGAACAATGCCATAAATCGGAAATCAAGGTAGTGATGGATAATACTTGGAGTGCGGGATACTTCTTTAAGCCATTCAATCACGGCGTTGACGTCTCAGTGCAGGCGGCAACAAAATATTATGTGGGTCATTCAGACGCTATGCTGGGAGCAGTAACCACAAAGGCCGAAAACTTTGCGGCAATAAGAGATTCTGCCAGAATATTGGGTTATCACGCAGCCCCTGACGACGCTTACTTGGGTCTACGAGGAATGAGAACTTTAGCTTCTCGTCTTAAACGCCACGAGAAGAATGCACTAATTGTAGCCGATTGGTTAAAGACCCGGCCCGAAGTCCACACGTTACTTCACCCCGCTTTTCCTTCTTGTCCTGGCCATCAGATATGGAAACGCGACTTCACA
Organism: Rhodospirillales bacterium; assembly: GCA_028345065.1. Lineage (GTDB taxonomy): Bacteria > Pseudomonadota > Alphaproteobacteria > Rhodospirillales > UBA2165. The sequence continues at coordinate 29,983 of JAOMCN010000021.1, read as the reverse complement.
GGATCATCTGGCCTTTTCAGCATTTTGCTAAATGAATACTCCGGGGACGCCGTTGCCGCTATGATTGACGGACTTGAATTATTTGCTTTGGGAGGTAGCTGGGGCGGCTATGAAAGCTTGGTTTGGAAAACACAACTGACCCGCAGCGCTACCAAATGGGATAGTACAAAACCCTGTATTCGTCTTCACGTAGGTCTCGAAGATCCAGATGATCTTATTGCAGACTTAACAGAAGGATTAGATCGCCTTAACAATTTTAGTTAATTTACCAGATAAATAATTTGTCTTACTCATACTTCTACAATTTTATAATTTGTTTCTTCTGTTCTACTTCTCGACACATTAGCCTTTAGTTCGCGCCTGATAATTTTATTAGTTGCATTTCGAGGAATATTTTCCAAAAACATATAAATTCGAGGCCGTTTAAATTGCGCTATTTCACTATTCTGAAATAGCCTTTCAAGGTCTTCGACCGGGATGACATCACCCACAATACACGCTGTAACCGCTTCTCCCCATTTTTTGTGAGGTATCCCTATAACAGCTACATCCCTTATCGCAGAGTGGCTCATTAAAATTTCTTCTATTTGGCCAGGATGAATATTTTCGCCTCCAGAACGAATTAAATCGTCAACCCTTCCTAGAAGGTCTACGTCACCATTTTCATGGGCAATACATATATCACCTGTATAATACCAACCTTCAATAATGCTTTCTGCAGTATCATTTGGACGATTAAGGTATTCCGTGAATACAGTATCCGTCGTCGCATCGACTATCAATTGCCCCTCTTGTCCTGCCTTTACCTGATCCTCAACTCCACCATCTATGTCAATTACCCTCGTACGGGAGTAAAACCCGGGGCGCAAACGAGTATGTTGGCCGACAGGATCGGGATTATAAAGAGAACACATGGTCTCCGTTGTGCCGTAAATATGCCGAATTACAGCAGCCCATTCTCCATCCAACGTTTTTAAAAATTCACCATCTATCTGTGCACCACCATATAATACCACTTCAGTGGACCGCATCTTTTCCGCTGAATAGTTAGGAGCCTGAAACATAGCATGATAAAGCTGGGGAACAGCGAACATATACGTGATCTCGAATTTTTCTACCATTTCAACAGCGTCTTTTGGATTAAAAGCTGACATTACATAATAGGTGCCATTAAGCGCCAAAGTCGCAAGGAATACTCCGTAAAAACCGATTGAATGGCTCAGTGGCATAAAGCCTAATGCCCTATTGTGGGTTCCATGACGAAGACCCGCCTGTGTAGAAAGCCAGATAACCCTAGGTTCAGTGCTCCTATGACCCAATACCACTCCCTTAGGTAATCCAGTTGTACCTGATGTGTAAAATATGAAGGCTGGATCCTCTCTTTCAGGACTTGGAAAGCTCAATCCTGACGGATCACCTCGGCAATCTGAAAATACCTCGGCCCCCTCTATCCTATTTCCTACCGTTATTAACACTCCATTTGTTGATAAAGCCCCTTCTACCGCCTCCTTTAAAACCTGATCCGGTGAAATAACAGCTGCGTTTATATCGCCATCGGAGATTAAATTTTTAATTTCAGCAACGCTAAGCCTAAAATTCATTAGGGCGGGAACAGCACACAATCTCTGTAGGGCTAGCAACAAAAGGCAATGCTCAAATAGGCTAGGTAAAACAGTAGCTACTCTATCACCCTGTCTAATACCTCGTTCAAATAGACCCGCCGCAACAATGTCTATTTCCCCTATTAATTCCGCATACGTAAGGCGGCGATCACTCAAATCATCTATTAATGCTAAGTGCTCTGGAGTTCTTTCAGCGGACATCCATACCATCTGATATGCTGTCTGCATTCCTAACCTCCACTTGGCCTGTTTCGATTTTTAAACTAATGAAGCAAGAAAATGTATATTGAATCAAGGTCAATAACATCTTCTGATATCATTTGTTTTTCGATATCCAATTTACAATTATGAAGAGATATATTGGATAAAAACATTGTCTTAATGCTAATAATGCTTAGATGCGTAATTTGACTAGGAAAGCGCTTGGTTAATTTTAATACTGGGATACTAGTATGTCTAAAGAAGATAAAGAAACAATTGGCAGATTATTGGACCAATTAACTTTCAATAACGAGGGTTTGATCCCTGCAATCGCCCAACAGTTTGATAGTGGGGAAGTTCTGATGTTGGCGTGGATGAGCCCTGAATCTATCGAAGCCACTTTAAAGGAAAAAAGGGGTGTTTATTGGTCCCGTTCTCGCAGAAAACTATGGAGAAAAGGAGAAACCTCCGGCCATGTCCAAACACTCATGGAGTTCAGGTGGGATTGCGATAATGACGCCATTCTCCTCCAGGTAGACCAATCTGGCGTTGCCTGTCACACTGGACGCAGGAATTGTTTTTTTAATTCCGTCCGGGATGGAAATATTACAACAATTTCAAGAGTTGACGTTGACCCTGAGAGCCTATCAAACAGATAATAAAGAAAACACACCATATCCAGTTTGATAAAGCTGATTTACTTCTAAGTATCAAATTCAGAGTCTTGTCCAGTCATAAAGGACAAACTTAGACATTTTATTCCTTAACCTGCAGACAAAAAAGGTTCTCAACTATGTACCATGTAGGCGATGTCGTCACGGTTAACGATACGATGCAAACTTCGTATCAATATTCCATACAAGTACAAATGGGACAGAATTTTACTCCTGGATTCAATCCACACTTCACGCCAAAAGAAATGCTGGGGTTAGGGGTATTCGAGGGAAAATATTGTAACGACTGTCAAAATGAGTTCCCGTCGGAATGGTTTACCAAAGCGAAAATCAGCGACAGTTCCGATCCATCGGTGAACTATTTTGGCGTTAAGAGTCGTCAATCGTTAAATATTTGGAAGGAAAAAGGATGGATCATAGGCCCCGATCCAAGGGGATGGTTCCAATGGTATTGCCGCTATTTCATGGGCCGTCGGCTAGCAGAAGTAGATCAAAAGCAGACGACACGCTGGCGTTCTTTTCGTCGCCACGCGGCACAGGTGAAAGCGAATTGTGACCAAGGTGACTGGACCTGCCGACCAAGGCAACGTCAAGCCTTGCTGCAATGGTCTTATGATCCTTTCATCTAACCAATTATACAATGATAAAAATCAAGTAATAGAGAGGCGGATAAGGACAATAAGACAAACAAGTATTTGAACGGCATTAATTAAAATCGAACAACGGTGAAGGAGTGTAAATTTCTTTTTTGCCTCCGTGCTACCTTGTAAATCCTCATCTCGATGCATGTTAAGACGCGGCATCAATACTTGCCGAGAAATAAAAGCACCAAAAAATACGGCGGCCATCATTAAACCCTCAAATGGCTGATGGAATGGAAGAACTACCGCTGCAATTATTGAAAATCCACCAATCAATAAGTAATACCATGGGAAAATGTTACGGATAAAATTACCCGCCGTGGGGCCGTCCAATTTAATAAACACTAGAGGCGCCACGACACATGAAAAAAAAACCATAGACCCAAAAATAGTGGCAACCGAGATCAAGCCAATGACAATGAGCACTTCTGACATTTTAATCCCCTATAAAAAATATTCTCAACAATCCCTCATTTCTCTAATATTTGAACAGCCTATTACCTACAATTATGAAGTTCCAAGGTTCAGGAAAATCTAAGCCTTTGGACAGATATTATTGCAGGATTCCTTTTCTTGGTTAGCGACTATTTCGACAACGAGTTGAACAATATCTGACATTAGACCAACAATTTTCCCACTTTTTCCGCCATAAGAATGTTCGTCCGCACCTATAACAGATTCTATAGGGTAAATTTCCTTTTCTAATAATTTACCGTTCACCTAAAAATTTAATTAAACTATTAATGTGCTAAGCCGCAACGATTTATGCGTTAGAAAGGTAACTCAACACCATCCCAGGAATAAATGAAGCCAGAGTTCTTTGGAGACATTGAATCTAGGACCTGTAACAGGTATTTCGCGGACTTCTTAGAAGAAAACAACTTCCCCGGTTCAACCCCCCTCTGGTAGGGTTTGGAAAGGTTTGTATCTACGGTCCCCGGGTGTAAACCCACGCAAACCGCATCAGCATTACGCCGCGCCATCTCGATGGACAATGTTCTTATTATCATATTTAAAGCAGCTTTTGATGCTCGATAGGAATACCAGCCCCCAAGAAAATTATCTGAGATACTTCCGACTTTTGCTGTTAAAATGGCCAAAGCTGATCTCTTTTTAACGCTTAGCAATGGAAGGAAATGCTTTGCGACTAGTGCAGGACCTATCGTATTAATTCTAAACACGGCCTCCATAGACCCGCAATCAAGAGTTTTCCATGATTTCTCTGGTAGAATATTGTTATGAGAATACAATATGCCCGTCGCCACGAATACTACGTCCAGTGCATGAACCGTTTTACGAATAGCCGACGCTGCATCAGCAATTGTAGTTTCATCCTCTAAATCAATTTGAATACCTTTTGAATTAAAGACTTGGTCATCGTTACCTTCACGTGACAGAGAAAATATATTTTCTACACAATAACTTAAGGATAATTGTTCAACTAATGCCTGACCAATTCCGCCGTTAGCTCCAATGACCGCAACATTGATGCTATCGCCAAACGATTGTAACAGTAAATTTTTTTTTGGCTCTTTAGACAGCATGTTTAAAATTTTCTAATCAAGTTGTAATATGGCATTAACAATGATCCCTTTACCGCAAAACTACGTAAGTACTTTAAGGATGGATCAGACAAAGGAAGCCTTTAATGAGGTGTATTTTGGTAATTTTAGCTTCTTTGTTGTCGGCAATGGCCGTTAATGCGGGTGAGCAATCTATAAACGCTTACGACTTTTCGTTTAAAACAATTTCTGGTGAACCCCTGCCCTTTTCTGTATTCCGCGGTAAGTTGGTAATGGTGGTCAATACTGCTTCAGAATGTGGCTTTACAGGACAATACAAAAATCTTCAAACAGTGTGGTCTCGATATCGCGACAAAGGATTTGTCGTACTTGGCGTACCTTCCAATGACTTCGGCAACCAAGAACCTGGGGAAGAGGCTCAAATTAAGAGCTTTTGTGAAGTAAATTTTGATATCGACTTTCCCCTAACGACTAAGGTGCACGTTACCGGAGATGATGCGCATCCCTTTTATCTTTGGGCTTCAGACGAATTGGGAATGTTAGCAAAACCAAGGTGGAATTTTCACAAATATCTTGTCGGCACCAATGGCCAACTTGTTGATTGGTTCTCTACGCCCACCTCACCGACTTCAGGGAAGATAACCAAGGCAATTGAGGAACATCTCTCCAAAACGTCCCTAAAAGATAAATGACAGAAAATAGCTAAAAGGTAGCACACCTTGCTCTGGATTACGGGACTTTTGGGAATTTTAATTACATCCACATTAATTGGGAACACTAAAGTTGATCTTGATTTTATGAAAAACTATCTTTGGAAAAACCGTATTCTTCTTGTATTTTCCCCCACTCAAACAAACCCTCATTTGCTCAACCAACGTTCATGGATTTCTAAAAATCGGCCTGGTTTTGATGATAGGCATTTATTGGTTTTCGAAATCGTCGATAATAATGTCCTGTTGAGATCGGGAGAGTCAGCAGTAAATCATAATGCCTCAATTTTGAGATCTGAATTTAGTGTAAAGAAGGACCAGTTCCGATCCTTATTAATAGGGAAAGACGGTACCATCAAATATAACCGCCTCATCCCCGTAGATCCCTGCTATTTATTCGGTTTGATAGACTCAATGCCCATGCGCAAACAGGAAATTTATAACAATTCAAAATTTGTGAGGTGTATCGAATAAACTAACACCCATGTTCAATCACTGATATAATAAAAAGTTAGGATAATACTTCGCGATCCATCATCTTTATACACACGTATTCATCCGTAACTGGTGAGAAAGGCCGATTAAAAATGAAAATCATAAAAGTTTTACTTCTGCTCTTCGGCGCGATACAGGTTCTGGGTGCAACACCTGCAATTGCAGGTGGAGATAAAGTTCGGGGCAAAAAGGTTTTTAATAAATGTAAGGCCTGCCATTCAATTAAAGCGGGAAAGCACAAAATTGGACCATCATTGGCTGGCGTCATCGGTCGAAAAGCCGGTACGGTTAAAGGCTTTAAAAGGTACAAAGGTCTGAAAGGTGCTGACTGGACCTGGGATGAAGCAACCCTAGACGAATACCTCACAAATCCGAAACTTTTTGTGAAAAGCCGAAACAAACGTAAATCTGCAATGATGTTAAAGCTAAAAAAGAAACGCGATCGCGACAACGTTATAGCCTACTTAAAAACTCTTAAATAAATTTTTGGTTGGATTAAACGTAGCAAATTAATTTTTTACGATTGGTTCTGCTTAAATATTTCCAGTTCAATTAACATCAACAACTACATATGAAACACATCCTTATTAATTGTTTAGCCTTTTTAATAACATCGGCTAATAGGTTAAATTAATATCTATTCCTTAAAATCAGCTAGTGACCAAGCACCATCTAGGCGCTTCAATTTGTCCAGTTTTGATATCCAATTTTTATTATTTTTACCTGTAAGTTATAAATCAACAAATTTGAAAATAAGAAATAATTGCTGATTGTTTTTACCCCATGATTAGAGATAAATGTCCGAGGACAAGTAGTGTCTAACGATATTCGCAGAACTCTGGGTACTTCTAAAATGGTTTCGCAAATTTCAACACCACCCAATTCAATTAACGATGTTGATACTGTTATCGTTGGTGCGGGTTTTGCTGGAATGTATATGCTCTATCGATTGCGTAACCTGGGATTGACTGTTCAAATTCTCGAAGCAGGAGATGGCGTAGGGGGCACATGGTATTGGAATCGATATCCTGGAGCCCGTTGCGATACGGAAAGCATGTTCTATTCGTACCAATTTTCGAATGACCTCCAACAAGAATGGGAATGGACCGAACGCTACCCCCGGCAACCCGAAATTCTCAAATATGCAAATCACGTCGCTGACCGTTTTGACCTTCGTCGAGACATAATTTTCGGGACTCGGGTAATATCTGCAAAATGGCATGAAAAAAAACAGATTTGGTATATTAAAACGAGTACGCCTAACCATATTTCCGCCCAGTTTTGTATTATGGCAACCGGTTGCCTTTCTTCGCCCAACATTCCAGATATTAGTGGATTGAACGAATTCGAAGGAGACATTTTTCATACCGGGCTCTGGCCAGATCAACATGTCAATTTTGCAAATAAAAGTGTAGCAATTTTGGGAACAGGATCTTCAGGGATTCAAGTAATTCCAGAAATTGCAAAAGACGCCAAACGTCTTTACGTTTTCCAAAGAACAGCCAATTACGTCGTCCCGGCGCATAATCGGCCCTTAAATTCAAAAGAGGTTAGCTATATAAAGGCAAATTATTCAAAAATCCGGGCAAAGGCCAAGCAGACTTATTCGGGAAATATATTTGAAACTGGAGGACCATCCGCGCTTGCGGTATCTAATGAAGAGCGGTCGCGGGAGTATGAAGAACGATGGCAAATGGGTGGCTTATGTTTTATGGCCGCATATGAAGACCTGCAAGTTAGCCCTGAAGCAAACGAGACAGCTGCAAAATTTATCCGGAACAAGATCAAAGAAGCAGTCAATGACATAAACGTCGCAGAGTTACTCTCGCCGAAAAACCTATTTGGTTGTAAACGTCTCTGTGTTGCATCGGGTTACTATGAAACTTTCAACCGGAAAAATGTAAATTTGATAGACGTAAGTGAAAAGTCCATAGATTGCATAACTCCGAACGGCGTATCGGTTGATAGTAAAGAATTTAAAGTTGATACCATCGTACTTGCCACCGGCTTCGATGCTATGACTGGCGCACTTAAAAAAATTGATATAACAGGGATTGGCAACATAAAACTGAAAGAGAAATGGCAAGACGGGCCACGCACGTATCTTGGTCTTACAACGACTGGCTTTCCCAATTTTTTCACAATTACTGGACCGGGAAGCCCGTCGGTACTGACAAACATGATCCCGTCTGTGGAGCAGCATGTTGAGTGGGTATCCGAATGTGTTAGGTTTATGATGTCTAGAGGTCTTAAGAAAATTGTAGCCAGCTCTTCTGCGGAAAACGGCTGGATGGAACACGCCAACGATTTGGCAGAGAAGTCGCTTCGCTCAACCTGCTTATCATGGTATTTAGGATCCAATGTACCTGGTAAGCCGAGAATATTTATGCCTTATATCGGAGGTGTTCCTATTTACGTAGAAAAGTGTGAAAACGTAGTGGCAAATGGATACTTCGGCTTTGAGATGAGTTAACCATGAGATTAATTCTTATGAAAACAGATTGGTTTAGAAAATTACCAAAAGCAAGTTTCTGCGCATTCTTTACGGTGTTGGTTATATCCTACTGGTGCAATTTCGAAGTTCGCGCAAATAGTGCAGAAATTCTCCAAAACAGGTTCGCAAACCACACATTTATTTATATTGATAGAGCAACCGGCCAATCACACGCCATTTATTTAGGTAAACTTGGTAATTATGACGAATATTTCCCCTGCGAATTTACAGATGGTAATTGGTGGTTAGCAAAGAACGGACAAATTTGTTTGTTGGATCGCATTGACAATTCTCGTCGGAACGGCTCGTCATGTTTAAAGCCGATATTCAATGGAAACGTTTTGTCTTTTAAAGATGATGAGGGAAACCTTGCTTATCATGCAAAATTGGTAAAAGGATACGCTTTACCCTTTGGCTGAAAAATTTACTAAACTTCGCGCGTGCCGCGAACAAAAGTAATTTTTTTTCCACTACTAATTTTTCCCCAGTTGAACTTTATTGAATAGGTAGGGCACCTAATTCTTAAGCATCTCACGTGCAATAATAATCTGCTGAATTTGTGTTGTACCTTCGTAGATGCGAAACAAACGCACTCCCCTATAAAAACGCTCAATAGGATAGTCAGACATATAGCCGGCACCACCAAATAACTGAACGGCACGATCAGCAACTCGCCCGACCATCTCACTGGCAAACATCTTGGTGCTTGCGGCTTCCATCGTAATAACCTGGCCATTGTCACGACGCGTTGCCGCATCAATGAGCATACATCGAGCGGCATACGTTTCTGCCTGACTGTCGGCAAGCATTGCCTGAATTAATTGGAATTCGGCTAGAGGTTTGCTGAATTGAATCCGTTCTTTAGCGTAAACAACACATTCCTCAATGAGTCTCTCTGCAGCGCCCACCGACATGCCCGCGATGCGTAAACGCCCGCGATCAAGGACCTTCATCGCCGTTTTAAAACCTTGCCCTTCATTCCCTAGCCTGTTTTCGATAGGTACACGACAATCGTCGAAAATTACATCCGCGGTGTGGGTTCCCTGTTGGCCCATCTTAACATCGCACTCACCAATACTAAGACCGGGCGAATCTCGTTCAACAATAAACGCTGAGATCCCTGCCGAACCTGGCGTTTTGGGGTCACTTCGAGCCATAACAGTGAAGATCCCAGCCTCAGGCGCATTCGTAATATATCGCTTTGTACCATTGAGTACGTAGTGACTGCCATCTTTTATAGCAGTAGTTTTTAGTGAAGCCGCATCGGAACCGGATCCAGGTTCAGTCAATGCGAAAGCACTGATTATTTGCCCAGATGCCATCTGCGGCAAATATTTTTTTTTCTGATCTTCCGTACCATCAATGACGATCCCCTGAGCTCCAATACCAATATTAGTTCCAAAGATGGTAGAAAATGGTGGCGTAGTATGACCAAAGATTATGTTGACAGTAACATCATCCAGCATATTGAAACCAAGCCCACCGTATTCCTCAGGAATGGACAGACCGAATAAGCCCATAGTCTTCATCTCTTCAATAACGTCACTTGGTATACGGTCTTCTTTTTCGACTATTGCCTCAAGAGGTATCAGACGCTCTCGGACGAATTTCTCAAGTGAGTCAATTAATTGTTTTCGTGTGGAATGATCAATAGACATAGGATTTTCACCATATGGAAAATGAAACACCAGAGTATCCAATAAAAGTAATATAATAAGTAAATGACAATCTAGAAATCACGACAATTAGAACACCCATTTTCTCAATTGATAACAAGACGAACGCAGACTATTGCGGTTAACACCCAGATTGGCCTAAACTGCCAAGTTCATGAACTTAGAAGATATTCGCAGAGTTTTTGGTCGTTTGTTTTGCCTGCTCGGATTTCATGATCTCCAGGTAATTGATAAGAATTTTGGCTTTGGTGGTGGAGGCAGTGTAGAAAAAGTTAGGTGTTGCCGATGCCAACTGACATTCACCCGTTGAAAACTTCCACTTAATTTAAAGCCCGAAATATTTAAACCATCATACCTTAAATAAAATCAACGGAAACGAATTCTATGTTCACCGCAACTAAAGGCAAGAAATTACTAACCACCACTACTGGCGCGTTACCACGACCAAGTTGGTATACCGAAAACTTAAGAGGAATTGAGTTATCAAGGGGCTTTGCACAACGGGCTTACAGGGAACAACATTTTGATTGCCTCGCCTGCCAATTAACAGCACAACACAAAGCTGGCATAGACATTGTGGTCGACGGCGACACTCGACTTGATGACGACGTAGCTGGCCGTAGTTGGGTAAGTTATGCCTACGAACGCATCAAAGGCATCAGCGAACCAGATGTCGCCGTTCAACCATATGCAGCAATGGACGATTGTGGCCCCGGCGACTTCATTTGGGAGGTTATTGAAACCCGCCTTACCCCTCGTATAACTGAAAAGATAGGGAATACGTCCCTACAACTGGACCGCGCGTGGAAAGCCATTGCACCCATGACCGCAAAACCGGTCAAAATTGGATCGATATCGGCTCAGGTTATAGCTCACATGTGTGTCGACAATTTTTACCCTAACCGCCTAGAGCTATTGATGGCTTTATCGGACGCACTAAATCAAGAGTACCATAATTTAGCTGATGCCGGCGCGCCTATCGTCCAAATTGAGGAACCCGCCATACATCAGTCAATGCAGGGTAAAATTCAGGAAATTACACCTGAACAATACGTAACTGCATTCAACCGCGAAGTCTCAGGCTTAAAAGACAAGTGCGAGGTGTGGTGTCATACTTGTTGGGGAAGTCCTGGCGCACAAAAGATGTTCCCTGCTACAACCTCTTACGAAAAAGCACTTCCTTACTTTGACCAATTAGATGTAGATGTTTTAACCCTTGAAGGTGCGACTAACGGTGGCCAGGATATCCCTCATTTTGGATCCTTAATTTCGAAGGATAAAAAGATTGCTGTCGGCGTTATCAGCCATCGTACGATGCAAATCGAGCGACCTGAAGAGGTGGCCTCCTTAATTCGCCGCTGCCTTGAATACATTGAACCGGAACGTCTTATACTCTCAAGCGACTGTGGCTTCGGCCGCCAATCGATGAGCCGAATGCATGCGTTCTATAAGATGGTTTCCCTGGTAAGAGGTGCCAACATCGTCCGGCGGGAGCTTGGACTTGAAGAGGTCTATGTTCCTGCCACGGATCCTAAGCTATCTATGGTACCCTTTACCGATCAATAAACGGATGAAACGGAGCTATATTCTATGACCGGTTCTACCGCCAATATACTCGATCTCTGGCCGACCAAATTGGTTAAAAAAATGCTTCCTGATTCCAATGATCCAAACCGAGAATTACTCAAACTGGCACGTAATTGGGATAAAACAAAGAAAGATCTAACCACTGATTACAAACACAATAATCCTTTTGAAATAGATGAACCAGCCACTAACTGGCTCCGTGAAAATGTTAACCAGGTCATGATTGAATACCTGCGAGCGATCGGAATTGATTTTCCAGTAGACTGGCAGATCCACGGTTGGATCAACGTCAATCGATCCGGTGATTATCATGATCCACATAATCACCCACACTGCTACCTAAGTGGAACCTACTACGTCAAAGTTCCACTGCCTGTTAAAAGTAGTCTAAACAGACGCGACGTGCGCCCTAATCATATCACTTTTTATGACCCACGCACTGGATTTAATATGCAGTCAATCAGTGGAGATCCTTATATCGATCCAGAACATACTGTCATGCCAAAACCAGGCCTGCTTATGTTATGGCCAGCGGGTTTGATGCATTTCGTTCACCCCAATCTCAGCAACGAAACCCGCGTATCCATTAGCTTTAATATCATTCTGAAATGGGAAGATCATTATCTCCCATCCCAAAATTAGCCGTCGTAACGTGATTAAATAGCGTCACCAGAATTAGTATAAGTTTATGGTCACATTACATGTCCTGAATTTTGGATCTTAAGAATGTCAAAAAACTTTTTCGTCTATGTTTTAGGTAGCGAGATGAGCACAAATTTTCATACGTATATTGGATGGACTAACAACCTCGATCGGCGTTTAGCCAAGCATAACACGGGGCAAGGTGCCCGCTTTACTAGAGGACGCAAGTGGCAACTGCTCTACGCCGAGAGATATAAAACCCGGAGTGAGGCGATGAGTAGAGAATGGCACCTAAAGCGCAACCGCAATTTTCGTAAGCACTTCTCAAATGTTATATAAAACAAACATCCAGTTAAAATTTCAGAGAGAAACGTCTTTGAAAAGTAAAAAAATTATAAATAATATTATATCCTCCACATACAACTAATACTTCAATAAAACATTGGAATTTTAAACCAACGAAAATCCTATCGGATTGATGCATCTCCATTGCAATGAATGTTTTACCAATTGATTCACCAAATTTTAAAATGATTAGTTCAGACTTAGGCTCTTACTAACTAGACGACTCAAAAGTCGCATAATAATAAAGGAGCCAGGTGATGGGACTTAAAAAATGGCGGCTTTCCGCCGTTCAAATTTTCGTAATTTCTTCAATTTTGACATGTATTCCGCAAGGCTTGGGAGCCATCGGACTCGAAATTTCTGCCCTTCACCCTACATGGGGATCTGTAGTAAATTTTGTAAAAAAACCAACAGTCACCGATGTGCGGGTGGAAAAGCTTGGTAATAAGACACGAGTTGCCATACACGTGAGTCGCCCAACTAATGTACGGTACGATATATCTGCAAACGGAACAGCCGTATTTTTACAGTTTCCCAATATTAAGTGGATTGCCTCTCCCTTTGAACCTCGTCATTCAACCGGCAAAGTCCTTGAATTTCGGTATTCTCCTGGTTCCAACGGCGGCGAGTTTAATATACTGACCGACGGACCTGTTAGCATCAATAGACCAACCTTACTTAAACCAAATGAAAAATTTGGTTACCGTATTATTATTGATCTGGTTCCCGAGAGTTACCCTGGTCAGAGATTACTCACGCGACGGGTTAACGCATTCTCAAAATAACTTCATCGGTAAATTTCAACACAGCATAGCAAAGAGTGAAATAATCTAAATTCAGGTATTCATATTCTTGTCTAGCTTAATACAAATTGAAAGCGCTATACTTTGGCCGAGCGTTTTCATTTATTTGCGTGCTACAAAGGGGTCGGGGGGCAGGTTACTATGGAAAATGAATATCTATTATGGGCAATTATTCTAGGAGGACTATCTGCTGCCTCTTTACCTCTAGGTTCGCTCTTAGGTTTAAACTGGCACCCGAGCAACAAGACAATCGGAGCACTCACCGCATTTGGCGGTGGAGCATTAATAGCTGCGTTAGCGGTCGAATTAGTCGCGCCCACGGCCATGCATCTGATGCACGCTGAAGGTGCTGCGGCACGTAGTGAAGCCTCCCACCATTTAGTTAACATGCTGATCGGTGCAGTTATTGGCGGTCTACTCTTTGCTTCCTTGGATAGTATTATCAATTCCAAGGGCGGATTTTTAAGGAAAACCTCATCAACAATTTCCTATTTCACAAATAAAAAAGCTGCCCGTCGAAAACAAATCATTGAGCACCTGGGAAGTAGCGAGTTGATACGCCACCTTCCACTCGACTTGGTCGAAGATGTGGTAAACAAAGTCAACGAGCGCAATTTTGCTGCAGGAGAACTATTATTTTCAGAGGGGAATGCAGGAGATGTCGTTTATTTTATAGAGGCTGGTGTTGTATCTGTGTCTAGTGGATCTGAACATGTAGCCGATTTGGAATCTGGTGATGTATTGGGTGAAATTGCTATGGTTACTGGCGCCCAGCGAACTGCCACTGCCACTGCCAAAGAGGATACGTTGCTCCTTGCTCTCCCCAAGGACGACTTTGATCATCTAAGAAAAGAATCTCCCGAATTCGAAAGTGCTGCGCAGGCTTTAGCTGCAAGTAGACTCCAGGAATTGGTTGACCGAGATGATGTCGAGGCGGATGCCGAACAATGGGCAAACCAAGCCATTGCTAGGTTATCAGAAGAAACCGTAGTACCTAGTGACACTCAATTGCATGAGGCAAGTGAAGAGCATGGCGGAGCTCCAATGGCAATTTGGCTAGGTATTCTTTTGGATGGAATTCCTGAAAGTTTCGTCATTGGTTCTGCATTAGTGGTTTCAATTACCGCGGCTATTGCCCAATCTGGAGCAGATAGCGTTACATTCGCAACAATGGTCCCTTATACCCTAATTGCGGGCCTATTCCTCGCTAACTTTCCAGAGGCGATGAGCAGTTCTATAGGGATGCAAAAACAGGGGTGGAATCGTTCCCGGGTATTCTTTATGTGGTTTAGCTTAATGGTCATGACCTCCATAGGCGCTGGTTTTGGCTATTGGCTTGGTGGAAGCGTGGGTCATGGCGTCGTTGTTTTAATAGAAGGACTAGCCGCTGGCGCCATGCTAACTATGATCGCAGCAGCCATGATACCTGAGGCAGTTCACTTGGGTGGAAGTAATATAACTGGGCTTGGTACTTTAGCCGGGTTCCTGTCGGCGGTGGCCTTCAAACTTTTAGAGTAGTCAGGGTTGTATAGTTTTTATTACATTTACGGTTGCTTTAATATTGGGCCAGGCACGGTCATTTCTACTGAAATGTTTTAATAGTTTGGAGCACCCCTTATTGAACGAAAATGAAGATTTAAAATCATCCAAGCCTAACTAGTTTAATTTTGACTTACTGAAATCAATATTCCCAATAGCCGAGCCGTGATGAACGCCAGCTATAAATGTAAATAAGACCCCCAAACATCTATCCCTGCAATATAATTAACTGTTATATTGAGTATGAGCATCGCAAAGAGAACCAAACGATCAATATGGTTAATAAGACAACACACGCGAAGTATACTCCCGGTATTGGGTTACATGGACCCACGGGTTCCCCTGGATTCGGGGCTCCGGGTGACGCGGAATTATCCCCTGAAATCCTTCGCGACGGCGGCCTTGTTGGTCGTGCCGGCAAATTATTAGAAGACGACAAGGGTGTAGCATCCGAAAAGATGGTCATCACTGCATTACAAACTGTTTATGACCCCGAAATTCCAGTAAATATTTACGATCTAGGTCTGATCTACAAACTTGAAATCGCCGATAGTGGCAATGTTCGAATTGAAATGACTTTGACCGCGCCAGGTTGTCCGGTGGCTGGTATACTACCCCAACAAGTCGCGGATGCTGCGGCCTCCGTCGACAGTATTGGTGAAGTAGAAGTATATCTAGTTTGGGAGCCAATTTGGGATATGGAAAACATGTCGGAAGACGCAAAACTTGCTCTCGGTCTATTCTGAGGAATCAAGAAGTCGATCAAGAAATCAAATACCCCCCTCAGCCCTTAGAGTGGTTAACGTCGCATCCTGTGCCATATTTAAACAGTTTTACTAATCTTCAATAATCCAACGATCAAACTAAAATGGTATCAATACCCGAGATTCTCCAGAAAAAATTCGCGTGATATATGAATTCAAAAAAGTTTCAAATTACATTGAGTACATAACGAGTGAAACCTCAGCATTACGACGTTTTGATTATTGGTGGCGGCCCAGGAGGGATTAGTGCTGCTGGCAAACTAGCGCTTCAGCGGAAAAACGTGCTTATCATCAATGATGGACCCTTAATGGGATATGGCATCGAGGGTGCGTTTAAATCCAAGGCTGGTTATGAGCTTACCCGCGAGTATTTACATGTTAAACATCGTGAGGATGTTTTTGGTCCCCTACCGGCTTTAAATTTTTCAAGACTAAAAAATGGTATTGAACAATCGGCAGCTAGCTTGACCTCAATGCTAGAAAACCGTCTACAGCGTCTCAAAGTGAAATTGATAAGGGGGCAAGCTACTTTTAAGGACCCACACAACGTCATCGTAGGAAAAAAAGAATTTTCAGGGGAACACATAATAATTGCGACGGGAACCCGACCGAGAATCCTTCCTAACATGATGATCGATGGGAAAACAATAATTACCAGCGATGAAGCTATTAACCTAACAAATTCCCCAAAAAGTATACTGATACTTGGCGCCGGGGTTATAGGGTGTGAATTCGCCAGTATTTTTAACGCCGTTGGTACAGAAGTTCATCTCGTCGACACCAAAGATCATATTATGTCTAATGAAGACCCAGACGTCAGGGAGTTTTTAAAAAACGCCTTCGACGCCATGGGTATCAATGTCATCCCGTCCAGTCGGTACCAAACGCACAACCCATGCGACGATGGCATCCGAACAATTTTGTCCACTGGTGAAATTATGACCGAAATGGTAATGCTTGCGGTGGGTCGAACACCAAGCTCGAAATATTTAAATCTAGAAGCCACCGGCGTCAAAGTTGACGATCGTAACTATATCGAGATTGACGAAAACACCTGCACCAATGTGCCACATATTTTTGCCGTTGGTGATATAGGAAACCGCAATGTCCCAAGCGACTTGTCACTTGTTCACGTCGCCGAAGCAGAAGGTCGTTGTGCTGCAGCTAAAATATTGGATATAGAATATCCCCAAGGTCTGGACCATATCCCTTATATCGTTTTTACACACCCAATGTTGGCGGGAGCCGGCGTCACTGAAGAATATGTTAGAAAAAAACATGGAGCCGTACGTGTTGGCAAGTATCCCTATGCTAGGAATCACAGGGCCCACGCTATTCAACCGCCGATTGGATTTGTAAAACTAATCGTAGGTCCATCTGGTGACGATAGAATTTTGGGTGTTCGAGCGATAGGCCCACATGCAGATACTATTGTTGGTGCGGCTGCGATAATGATTGAACGAAATCTACCGTATACTTACATATTAGAGTCAGTTTTTCCTCACCCATCTTTATTGGAGTGTCTAAAGGGTTCGGCCCAAATTATTGCTGGCGACCTTCTTCAGTATGAAGAAGGTGAGGAGCTAACAATCGCACAGGCATTAGGCGAAAAGTCTCGTGAGTGACGTTAATGTGTTAGCAGATTTTCCTGATACACGTGTAAATAATCAGGTTCACTATGACAATGTACTCGAATCTTGATAACAGTTGGTTGAAATTATCTCTTTATACTTTCAGGTACCCAAATTGATAGAGTGGGAATAAGAGCATCTACCAGAATGTTAAAAATCTTTTGCTTAACACTAATAATCTGGTTGCTACCTTTCACTCTCGGGTCAGCCCAAAAAACACGAATTGCCGATCTACGTTCAGAGGGTTGGACTGAAATTGAAAGGCGTGAAGAAATCAAGAATTATCCTGGCGACAGCCCATACGATAACCTGACGCGGGTTATCCAGGTGATCCACTTCGTTTTTCAAAAAGACGGTATTACGAAAATCTGCTGGATTTCCTACGACAGCCAACGCGATCAAATACGCGAAGGTTGCAAGTTGCGTTAGACCCTTTCTTATCAGATATCGATACTTAAAAATATTTTCTGATTTTAATTATAAAACAGACAGTTACAGAACTGTGATGGTGATCATTGCGGTATGCCTGATTGATCTCCTAACGTTCTAAAACAGTCGGTCTTATCATGTTTGTCTTCATACCGATTCTTAGAATTGAAGTCCCTTAACTAATAATAATTAGGTTCATCTAAGGAGGAAATAATGGAGCACATGGCTCTCTCGTTACGCAATAGAAAGCGTCGCAAGTTACCCACAAATTCGTCCCCTATTATTTTACTCACCGTAGGTTCAATGATTTTTGGCTTTTGGCTTGGTTTAGCAATGCTATTTTTAGTTGGCCTATAAAATGATCTGAAACGCCCTTTACGCGACAAGGTTATTAAAATTCTAATTAATAAACTTCAGTTCTCAAGTTTGGGCTTGATTGGTACGACTTTAGCTCTAGAGCTATTCTTCAAAATAAGAACATTTCCAATAAGGGTCAGCGCAACACCAATGAACGCCGATAACGTCCATTGGTAGTTTTCAAAAATTGTTGAAA
This sequence comes from Rhodospirillales bacterium, assembly GCA_028345065.1. GTDB lineage: Bacteria > Pseudomonadota > Alphaproteobacteria > Rhodospirillales > UBA2165. The sequence goes on along the minus strand of JAOMCN010000021.1, from coordinate 11,654 downwards.
TTACCAAAGCAACAACAGGAAACAAAACTGTAACGTATGCAGATCTCTCAGCACCAATACGTTTTAAAAGTGCAAAATAGACAGAGAAAGCAATCACTGAATTAAAAACGATAAGGAAGATAAGAGAACCCACATAGGAAAATCTACTGTCAAACGTAAATGGGCTGTCTCGAAAGACGGCGATTACACACATCACCAATGTACCGTAAGTCATTGCCCAGGCTAGTCCACCATGGCCACCAAGACCCGCCTTTTGGTTTCGTTCACCGATAAGTAAGCTTATGGCAAAGCTTGTCGTGCCCGCTAAACTTAAAAGAAGTCCAAGACCAACACCTTGATGTAATTCCAAACTCTTAATCTCTGGCCAAAAAACTACAACGACCCCGAGCACACCGGTTAAACCTCCTATGAAAAGGGTCATTGAAGGTGCTTTTCGGTAATAAAATGTGCCTGCGCCCATGCTGATGATAGATGCCATAGAGAACACAACAGCATTAAGACCACTGGGCAAATACCAGGCTGCGAGATAAAGAAAAACGATATTTAACGCAAACATGAAAGCACCCTGAAGCGCGAGGAAACCGTGTTCTCCCATGGCAAAGCGTAACGTTTCTCGATTCAATTTTGCCCAAATGAACATAAATAACGCTGCTATTCCAAAACGATAGGCACCGGAAACTTCTGGTGAAACTATCCCCGTTTGGAAATCAAACATAATCCAAGAGGAACCCCAGATTAGAACCGTAGTTATGTAAAGCGTTAAGATCATCGAGGCGCTAACGTAAGATGGCCGAGGAAAGAAGGCTTAGAGAATTTATATTAGTAGGAGACTTAATTCTCAACAAACTATAAGTTAGTAACGACATGTTATGTGTCTGGCTCGAACGGCTACCTCTGTCCGCAAAACCCGGTTTTATTAGTTACCCAATTGTAAGCAATATCACCACGACTGAACCACCCCATCCGATATACAAGGAGCACCCCAATCATGGCCATTGTATTAAACAACGTCAAAAAACGACTAAAAATGGGTAAAATTGCTGCCAGTTTTAATATTAGCCGACTTCGCACACCCGAGATTCCACAAATTGCCAAGGCATGTGGGTTTCACTGGATCTTCATCGACCTAGAACACTCGACTATGGACCTGGATACGGCTGGCCAGATTTGTGCTGCAGCTTTGCCCACTGGTATTAGTGCACTAGTTCGCGTGCCTTCAGGTGATGTCAATAGGGCCGCGCGCATCCTTGATGCTGGGGCGCAGGGAGTAATCTTTCCTCATGTACAGAATGCAGACGAAGCCCGTAAGTATGTAGACGCTTGCCGTTTCCCGCCCAAAGGTAGCAGATCACTAACTTATGGCGGTCCACAGCTTGAATATGAAACCCTACCGGCGACAGAAGTTATGGAAGGCCTCAACCAAGAAACCTTGATCGTCATGATGATTGAAACACCGGAAGCCGTCGAGAACGCTACCAGTATCGCAGGCGTCGATGGTGTTGATATTTTACTCGTGGGTGGTTCCGACTTATCGGCTACGATGGGTATCCCCGGGCAATTCCAAAATCCTAAATTTGTTGAAGCAGTCAGCAGTGTCGCCGAGGCCACTTTGTCGGTGTCGAAGTGGCCGGGGTTGGGGGGCGTCTACGACGAGACCATTCTGCCAAGTTTCGCAAAGCTAGGTATTTGTTTCTTCCTAGGGGGTACGGATCTGACCTTCATACTTGCAGGCGCCTGTGCCAGAGGAGACTTCTTTAACAACCTCTAGCCCCTTGCAAGCAAATTAGATAGTCATCGGCATTTTAAAATAAACCAATCAACTTATTTATACGCGGGGTTCGGCCCCTACCAATACGAATGCAACAATTGATAATTTATTACTGCGATTAGACCAGGCATGATTTGTCCCTCGTTGCACTAAGACATCACCAGCCCTCAACTTAGTTTCACCGGCCTCCATCACCGCCCAAATTTCACCCTCCATTACAATTGCGTAATCCGTGGTCTGGGTTTCATGCATACCAGGTGTATCGGATGCATCATCATGAGCGCTGCCACTACCCATTTCTTTGAACCCCTTCCCTACGTCGCCAGCCAACCAAATTTCATCAGGTGGAAATTCAACAATCCTAAAAATCGTCCCTGCGGGATCGTGAGGTTCAATACTATTTTCGCGGATCGCCGCATCTCGGTCGGCCGTATTACTAGCCTTCGAACCCGTTTCCCAGATTTCGTGCAATATAAGTTCCGGCATCGGTTCAAGGGACTGTGGGGGCGCACCATCCTTCCAAATAAATGATTTTCCGTCTTCAATTTGGTGTCCTGTAACGACGCGTCTAAAAATTTTTGGCATTATGATTATCCTCAGTATCAAACGGATAAAATTCTACTGTTTCCAATTATTTTCCTTCCTAGATTGTATCTTTAAAAATTTCATCCCGTTGAATTTCACATCAATTGTCGATGATGCAGGATCAACAATATCCCGGACCGGACTGTGTTTCCAACCTTATTGCTGTGTCGAAATTCTTTCAGTTCTGATTCACTAAATATTAAACTCATTATTTGATACTTATATTCTTAAATTATTGGTTTTTTCTTCTGGAGCCAGGCTCTTACTAGGAGAAAGGCCACACCAGCTCTGAAACAGAGCCAAATAACAGCCTCCCCCGAAAAAGAGGCATAAATTTATATAGCTAAAAACTGACCGCCTGCTGTTGCCTCCCCCGCAGGCGGTTTTTCTTTTTCCATCTTAGCTCCAGCTTTAACATATAAGAATGGTTCAAAGGCTCAAAACCGACTATCCGATTCACTAGACTTTATGGAATGTGCCCCACTTAATCTATTTCGAGCATCCATTGACGAATGGTAGCTATTGACTCTTCAGGATGCTCCGCAACTAATTTTACGAGACTTGAACGCTTTTGATGATAACGCTTTTTATTGCGCTCAAGTTTCGGTCCTAATTGATTTTGAAGATTCTTTATTTGATTAGGCTTGTTAATTGATATCCCGCCATAGCGGCGACCTTGTTTTGAGGTTTTCTGAGCCATTGTACTAATACTTTAATAGCGCCCGTTGGCTCCCTAACTTTAAGCTGTTACCCTGACCACTGGTGTTGAACACCAAATCTTATAAGCTGTCGAGAATATATTTAGGTGTACAAGAATAATTTCAGATAGTACTTCATATCTAGGATCAATCTCCACCAATAGGATGTAGCCACGAACTGCCGGTATATTAGCACCAAAAGAAAACAGCATGCCGGACTTCTTTTCAAGAAAAATATTAGCTCTCATGACGAGGACAGTATCATTTCATAGTCTAAAGCTATCAAAGTCATTTTTCTTATAATCATACATAATTTGTAAAAATGTGCTCTAATTTTTATTAAGAACAAAAATAAATTAAGGGAAATTCTTGGAACAAAAAATAGCAGTACTCGGAACTGGCGCTAATGGCAGTTGCACAGCCGCTGACCTCACAAAGGCTGGGTATGATGTGCATTTAATTGATCAATGGCCAGAGCATGTAGAGGTAATGCGCAGAGATGGCGTTAAAATCTCCATGCCAGATGAAGAATTGTGTGTCCAGGTTGAGGCCTACCACCTTTGTGACTTGGCCTCTATGACCTGCAAATATGATGTCGTCTTCTTGTTTACAAAATCATACGATACTCGATGGGCGTGCGAACTTATTAAACCGTATTTACATCGAGAGGGCCTCCTAGTGGGCGTTCAGAATGCAATGACCGTGGATGATATCGTCGAAATCGTGGGCGAAGAACGAACCCTCGGCTGTGTCATTGAACTATCGTCTGAAATTTTTACCCCCGGCCTAGTGAAGAGAAATACACCGCATAGTAAAACATGGTTTGGTGTTGGAAATATTAATGCAAAGACTGTAGGTAGAGAAAAAGAAATTACCGAACTCCTGAGCCACGTCGGCAAGGTTTCTATCTCTGAAGATATTATCTCAGCCAAGTGGATGAAGTTAATCATCAATACCATGTGTCTTGCTCCAATAGCGCTCACAGGTCTCTCTGCCGCTGAGGGACCTAAACTGCCGGGCATGCGTGAAATGATATTTAAAATAGGTACCGAGGCTCTAAATGTAGGGCAAGCCTTGGGCTATAAGATACAACCCATATTTGGCCTGACTCAAGATGAGGTAAAAGACACAAATAGACTTCTGGAAACACTATTCGAAAAACTTTTGGCAGACATCGGACCCGCCGCCCGGGATTGCACCCTGCAGGATCATCTGAAAGGTAGAAAGAGTGAAGTGGAAGACATTAACGGTTTAATTGTTAAAAAAGGAAAAGAAGTTGGCGCAGTAACGCGCTGCAACTCTGTGATTGTCGAAGTTACCCATCGCATCCAGTTGGGAGAATTATCGCCTAGCCCCTCAACCTTCGAGATCGCTAAATCAATGATCAATAATTTAGACAAATCTACAAACTAGGCGCAAGAAGTGAGAACTAATTAAAGGCTATACATACCCCGTTTCAACCTTCAATTCTCCAAGACCGTGGTTAGACGTATTTATTTATAAACTTTATGCAAGTCTTTGTAGATCTCAGGACAGACTTATAAATGTTAACACCAAAAAAATAAATTTTCCTCGCATATAGAAACTTTTGATAACAAATTAAGAGTGGACAAGATTTTCTTGCTCTGCAGCGAGTCGACCACCAAAATGTTTATCGGCTTTACAGTTGGTATCCCCACTATGATACCTAACGCCAGAGCCATTGCAACTTTGGCATGGAACCTTCTTAATATATTTTTCAGGATAGGTTAGGATAGACGTCTCCCTATACGGATGCACTTGACCCTTGGTGCGCAACTCTACAACCATCCCCTTAACACAATCTGGGCAAATCATCACAAATATCTCCTTACGTCAGTTTTGACGCATTTACACATTGGTTGTAAGGGCTCTATCTAGTTATCAACGAATTTTTTCCAAGCGTCTTTTATCTAAGAACCCAAACATAAAACCATCATGGCGCGCAAAGCTTACTGAAACATGAAAGTCTTCAAAATGTGTGATTAGGGTAAACGAGTTTTCAAATGGGTCCCGACGGGGAAGACCGACGATGCTACTTACGGTTCGAAGAACTGTAAAAGAACTAGAAAATATTATCAGAGGCTCATTTATAAGTGTAAGTTTTTAAGTGTAAGATAGTTCCGGGTTTATAAAGTTAAATTTTTTATAGTTTTTAAATTCAACCGTTTTTGGGAGATATTAGAATGGATAGAGAGCTATTCGAAAAAGGACTTGCCAATCGAAAATCTACGGTCGGGGCAGAGTATGTTGAAAAAAATCTAGCGGCAGCGGACGAGTTCACACGTCCGTTTCAGGAAGCGATGACAGAATGGTGTTGGGGGTTTGGTTGGGGAGATGAGGCTATTGACGCCAAGACTCGTTCAATGATGAACCTCGCAATGATTGGAGCATTAGGGAAGATGCATGAATGGGAACTGCATTGCCGTGGGGCAATCAACAATGGTGTCACCATGGAAGAAATTCGCGCCATCATCCATGTGGTTGCTATTTATTGCGGAGTTCCACAAAGCCTCGAGTGCTTCCGTTCAGCCAGAAAAGTACTTCAAGAAGAAGGATTATTATAGTTGATCTAGGATGGTTAAATGAGGGATATCTGTGTTTTCTTAGCGATAACTTCAACAACATTAATTAACATTGGATGCATAACCGTATCGGGCTTTTTAGGTTTCTGATATAAGTCGAAGTCAAAGAAATTCTGGTTAATTATTGCTTACATCCAAAACGGAGAGAACGATAAATGGACAAAAGGATTGCTGTTTTGGGTACGGGCGCAAATGGTGCTTCTATAGCTGCCGACCTTACACAGGCTAACCTCGACGTAGTACTTATTGATCAATGGCCGGAACATGTTGACGCCATGCGCAACAATGGTATTCGCATTGAAATGCCGGAGAATACACTGGAAGTTCCCGTTCGCGCCTATCATCTCTGTGATATCTCAACCTTTGACGAAAAATTTGACGTTGTCCTACTTGTTATAAAAGCTTACGACACATCCTGGGCGTCCCACCTTATAAAGCCATATTTAAAAGACGACGGTTTATTGGTTGGTGTTCAAAACGGTATGACTATTGACGCAATTGCAGAAGTAGTTGGTTCACATCGGACCATGGGCTGTGTTATTGAAATTACTTCACAATTGTTCAACCCAGGAATAGTTCAACGGCAATCTCCGCCCGACCGTTCTTGGTTTGCCGTCGGCGCTATCAATGATTTAACAACCGCTAGAGAAGCCGAAGTCAAAGAAATTTTGTCACATGTAGGAACTGCGGTAACTACATCGGAAATTCGCTCGGCCAAATGGATGAAGCTAATCAGTAACTGTACCACGCTGGCAACGTCGGCAATATTTGGAATTCCGATGGCAGAAGCTGCTAGTAATCCAGATACGCGAGAATTAATGCTTCGCTCCGGTTCAGAAGCATTGACCGTAGGACAGAATTTGGGCTACCGCATCGAGCCAATTTTTGGACTTAGTGAAGACGACGTTCTTAATACCAACCGCTTGGTAGAATTGCTGCTGGATAAGGTCACCAGTTCATTTATAACTCCAGAAACAATTACAACCGTCCTCCAGGACCAAATGAAGAATCGCAAAAGTGAGGTTGAGAACATCAACGGGTGGGTGGTGGAACAACAAGAAAAACAGGGCACGACTCCTCCCGTAAATGCGGCAATCGTTGAGATTTCTGCGCGAATTAAACGTGGCACCCTCGAACCCGGTCTAGCAAACCTAGAATTACTTAAGGATCTGGTAGAAAGCAGTTAGGCTGTAAAACTCCATAAGCCATTGCAATTTTCTCAACACTCCTTCCATTGGTCCACGAATTTAAATGCGAAAATTAGCAAGCTAATTACATTTATTAACTATTTCTTCATTTGAAGTATGGAAGTTAGGTGCGTTGCAGAAGCAACATGTTTCCGGTAGAAACTGAAAGAGACCTACAAATGACCAAATATTCTCGTGCTGAGCGTCGCCACTTTATTCCCGCTAATGTTTGTCAAAAATTCTTAAGCCACGGTGCACTATCGCATTTCAATGGACCTATTGGGCAGATAGAACCAAATATCGTGATCCCCCATAAGTATCCGAGACCCGGGGTAGATTGGAGTATTTTCCAAACATGACTAGTATTATATTTGGAAAATACTACTGTTAATCTTACAATCGTTAACTCTTTTCTTTGTTACTTGTCTATTAAAGAAAAACGGGAAATAGATAACGTTGGGTTTAACACATACTAACCGTTCTGAAGATTTTTACCGACGCTAATCGATATCGAAACTAAATTTTTTTTCGAGGCGATTCAGTTTTAGACTACCCAAAATTTTCTTTCTATAACGCTCGGATTTAGCAGGAAAGCAAAAAAAACAACTTAACAGGCAAAATCCGATTCGGCTCTTAATTGAAGAACGCTAACTTTTTTCTCTTGCCGATTAGATCAATAAAAAGTCAGAAAACGTTGCTCACCCTAGTTTATAGCTTTTTTACTAAAGCGGCTATATATTTTCTTACATATTTTCTAACTTAGTCTACTGGTCGGATTTTAATAATGGGCTTTGATATGGTTGGTGACCCCAACAAACTTGTTACAGAGGTATATGCTACTAAGGTATTAGCTCGCAAACGACACACTAAGGCGGAAAAATCAAATGAGCCTGGCTTTTTAATGCTTATTGGGTTGGCAGTTGGTTTGGCACTTTCGTTTACGATCAAATACTTGATGGGGCTTATAGGGGGATCCTGAAGGTGCCCTTAAAATTATATAATCAAAAAGGATAACTAAAGATATTACCTCCATTCCGGGAGTGGCCGTCAAATTGCGAATAGGGAGACGGAGTGGTTAGCTTAATTTTTTATGCTGAAAATGTATGATTGGTTTCAGTACCCGCCCAATCCAAAATTTTTACTGCACAATCATCAAAATAAAGTTTGAATGTATTTAATTACCGTTTTGAAGCTAAGAGAAAGCTGATCGGGCTCGCCCTTAGCTCCAAATCTAAAAACATTTCCTCTTAATTTTGTATCTATTCTAACTCGTCAACCGCAACCCCTGCCACAATTACTGCACCGCAAATTAGTGCCGCGGGCGGAAAGAAGGCGATAGCCACACCACACCCTGCAACACCGGCTGATTTTCCGGGATTTTCTTTAACTGTAGAGATGGCAACATTTTCTTCAGCATGACCAAGACGTGGGGTAACCAATATACTGGTTAAAACCATGAATACGCTCAGAGCTATAAAAAATAAATTTCTCATTTGATTTCTCCATAAATTTTCAATCCATAAACGTTCCGGTATCAAACACCTTATATTGTGCTACCTCTGATTAGTTAGGAATTCGTTACCAGTCCCAACGCTAAATTCCAATAATTCAGAACATGTGAACTCGGGATCAATTACCCAAAAACCTTCATCTATTCTGTAGCACTTTGAACTCCGAGGCATAAAAAACATTTAACGCTTTGTCCTACAAAATGGGCAAGAGGATTTCTGTTTTTTTTCGGAAAAGGTCTTGACTACAATCCACACCAAACACTCAACACTTAAATTAATATTTTCTGTCTGTCCGCTTGGCTGGCTGGTAGTGATTTTATTCTGGTAAATCAGTAAACCAATTTAAGTCAGATCGTTGGTCATCTGCTACATTATAATTGAAATCAAATTTTGCTTAATTTGATTTACCATATTTTAATCGAGATTGTGCAAATCAAATAAAATGAGCAGTACGTGCCTTGTTCACACAACCTATGAGTGGGGTATGATTATTGGCCCCATCTTGTTTGCAATTTCCGCCTGTTGGTTTTTTACTCAAGCTTTTCGAAGTTGGAGATCAAAAAATAAACTAGGGCTTTTAAATTTCTCTTTAATGGGACTGGCTTGTTTATACGCCGTATACACTCTTGTATTGAGCTAATTTAAATTGCTTTGATATCATCTTGTGTCCGTGCTCGCGGATAACGGAGTTTAAAACCATTTAAATTACTTAACGATTTTTTAATTTGATTTACCGATGTTGGGCAACTGCAGAAGCAGAGTAATTACAGTAGAAACTGAAAGAGACTTCACAATGGCCAACGCTCCTAGTGAACTTCAAGCTCGTATTAAACGTTTATTTCTGAATCGCGAGTTAGAAACACAATTTCAAAAAAACTGTGAACGTGCACGACCACACCCAAATGTGCAGGAGAAACTCACACGTGGTGTGATTAATACTAATTCCATAAAAACAAATACTTGGGGATGATATTGATGGTTAATCTTGTCAGACGTTTTAAACATTATTTTCTAATGCGCCAACTTGGGGAGCTTAATCCCTTCCAGAAAGCCCTTTGTAATCATATCAGTCAAGCCACGATCACCAAATAAGGATAACAAGTATTAGACTTCGATCTACTTATCCCTAACGTGGAATCTACTGATGAATTGGGTTTTACGATTATCAGTAGTATGTATATTATTAACGATCGGTCTGTCGTCCTTCGTTTTCTGCATAAAAAAGGTTTGTAATGCGGGACACCTTAAAAGTCCCGCCTCCGTGTCTGATACAAATCGAATTTACGTCAAACTTACTGCCTGAAGTGATTTTTCTTTTGTCTGATTGAAATGGAAACCAGAATTAAAGGAAGTTCGAGGAATTTTCCAGCCGCTGTTAAGATTTGGGAAAATAAATTAATTCCATTAGTCCATATTTTATTTTAACGGAGCAAATTTGATGAAAATTTTAATTATTGCCCTTCGCAGTACGAACCACAGCCCATCGGATTTCGCACCATACTTAGATTCTGAAGCCGCCCGGGCTTTTGACTATATGGAAGAAGATTTTATTAGAGATATTTATAGCCTTAGGGACGGCAGAGGCGTGATCATTGTTGCAGAGGCAGAAAGTGAGACGTCTGCTCGAGCCAAAATGGCGGAGTTACCACTTTCCAAGGCGGGAATGTTGAGCTGCGAGTATTTTCCTGTAAAAGCCTATCGGGTCATGAAACAAGCCGCAGATCTTCTAAGAGATAAAAATTAGAAACATCTCGAATATAAATATAACCGTTTTCTATTTTTATAATCCGTCAAAATCGCCCTCCAAGTCCGTCACAGTGGATTGATTGGTAAATAAAGTCCCGTTATGGGGATAATTACCGATTATGCTGCGGCCAGGTACTATTTTTTTTCTTTCTTGCCCGCAAAAGCTTGTAATACTATGTTTAAGATGTCAACGAATGTTGCTTCAAACAACGTTTATCATTACATCAAATTCGCCAGAATCAGGTGTCTGAAGCGTATAAAACTAGGAGAAATAGATGATTAAGATCAAGGGATTCGAGCATATTTCTATCGGTGCTGAGGACACCGAGCCCTCGGCTGGCGTGCTTGGCCTCTTTGGAATTAAACCCCTATATGGCGAAGATATTCACCCGCATGGCGTTACCACTACATACTACGAACACGAGGACAACGAAAATACCCGCGTGCGCTTTGAGATCATCCGACCCGTTAGTGAAGACGCACCTCTGCGCAAGTTTTTAGAAAAACGTGGACCCGGTATCCACCACATCTGTATGCAGGTAGAAGACTTGGAAGACGCAATGCAGCAAATCAAAGGTGCTGGCGGAGAACTAGTGGAGCCAGTTTTCGATGATTCACGTGGACGCCATGTATTTGTCCATCCAAAGTTCACCGGTGGCTTTCTGCTCGGTTTAATTGAACTGCACCCCGGCCAGAAACCCTGAGACTGCCCATGGTATCAAACATATCTTTGCAGGTTTTAGAGTGCGGGGTTACGGCTATGGACTTTGAAATGGTCGCCGTAGGACACCCTAACAAAAACGTATCCAAACATCTGAGTTGCGGTCATCCGAGACTTAGGGAGGGGCAGATTGCCCACCCTGTTTACGCCTATATCATAGAACATCCTGGTGGGAGGATCCTCGTTGATACTGGGTTTAGCGATACCGCTAGGCGTGACTGGAAGAATAACTACTACGCTGATGCGATGGACTACGAACCTGGGGACAACGGCCTTTTCTCCCAACGCCTAGAGCAACATGGTCTAAAGCCTAAAGATTTTGACGACGTCATTATTACCCATCTCCACACGGACCATGCTGGCAACTTACCCAAATTCGCTACTACCGACGCCCGCATTTTACTCCACGAAGAGGAACTCCGTGGTGTAGTGAACGTGAAAGGTGGAATGTTGCGTGAAGACTTAACAACTCTCTGGGGTGTCACAAGCCCTCAGGGATTTACTCGTAAAGACTGGGCCTGCCTGATCCCGGACCGTGCTACCACACTTTATGGCGACATGGAAATTTATCGCGGTATTTGGACGGTGAGCTTACCAGGCCATACCTGGGGTTCTTTGGGTGTCGCAATTAACTTGCCCCACACGGGTTGGGTACTTTTGGCATCTGATCATATTTATGTTGCCGCTACATGGGGTGATCCCTTCGTTGGTAACATCCTCAACCAAGACCCATCCGCCTGGGCTCAATCAGCAATGAAATGCCGACGTCTTCAAGAAAAATATAACATGCGCATATTTCCTGGGCACGATAACAAAATTATAGTCCCGGACAAAG
>JAOMCN010000020.1 GCA_028345065.1 Rhodospirillales bacterium | reverse complement strand
AGGTGAGGAAGGTGAACAATTGGCACAAGGAGAAGGTGGTCCTGAGGGCCCAGGCGGTGAACCCGGAGAGGGACCTGATGGCCCAGGCGGTGAACCCGGAGAAGGACCTGAGGGCCAAGGCGCTGAACCCGGAGAGGGACCAGGAGGATTTGGCGCTGAACCCGGAGAGGGACCTGAGGGCCCAGGCGGTGAACCCGGAGAGGGACCTGGTGGATTTGGACCGGAGCCCGGAGAGGGACCAGGTGGATTTGGACCGGAACCCGGAGAGGGACCAGGTGGATTTGGACCGGAGCCCGGAGGGGTTTTTGGTGGGTTTGGTGGAGACTTTGCCGGAGCGCCCGGAGAGGGTTTCGGTGATGAGCCCGGAGGGGTTTTTGGTGGGTTTGGTGGAGAGTTTGCCGGTGCACCCGGAGAGGGTTTCGGTGATGAGCCCGGAGGGGTTTTTGGTGGGTTTGGTGGAGATTTTGCCGGTGCGCCCGGAGAAGGTTTCGGTGATGAGCCCGGAGGGGATTTTGGTGGATTTGGGGGTGAACCCGGAGAGGGTTTCGGTGATGGACCTGGAGAAGGTCCGGGAGGGGGAAACCTTGATGATGAGCCCGGAGAGGTGCCTGGCGGAGGCGGCCTGGGTGGAGAGCCCGGAGGTGGCTTAGGTGGTGAGCCCGGAGAAGGTCCTGGCGGAGGCGGTCTGGGTGGAGAGCCCGGAGGTGGCTTAGGTGGTGAGCCCGGAGGCGGTCTGGGTGGTGAGCCCGGAGGAGGTTTTGGCGGCGGTGGCATAGATATTGGTGGAGGCGGAAATCTTGCTGAAGGTGGTGTCTTGGATCTTGGTGGCGGTGGAGACGACTTCGGCACTGGGGCAGCAGCGGCCTTGGAGGCTGCTGCAGAAGTAGCGGGGGGAGCTGCGGCGCAGGCAGCCGTCGTTGGGCCAGAAGACAACTTACCCCCTCCAGTGGACCAGAGCGGTAACAACGTGACTGGTTCTATATTTAATTCAACGTCAGGGAAAGATAACTTTACCGGCGGTTCTAATAGTGACATTTTTAACGCCGGAGCGGAGGCAGATACTTTTACCGGCAACGGTGGCGCGGATATTTTTAATTTTACCAGTGCAAGTGATTCGCCAACTACTGGCTTTGATACCATCACGGACTTCCAGCCCGGTCTTGATAAAATCAGTTTGTTTGAAATAAGCGGTACGAACGGAAAAACATTCGACTTCATTGGAACCACAGCCTTTACAGGTTCAAGTAACAATAAAGTAGAGGCACGTCAGGACGGCTCAGGAGACCTGGAAATCGACACTAGTGATAACGGTTCTGCAAATATGAAAATTGCATTGACCGGAAGTGTAACGCTAACTGACTCCGATTTTCTATTTACACCGGCATCATCCTAGCATGGTGGAACCTTCCGGGATCCTATTTAATCGGTAGGTATTGTAAATCGGTGCTCTTCTCTGATCTTTGACATTCAGGTTTGGCGGTGCATGACTTGACGTTATAGCTTAATTGTTATCATGTTTTCTGTTTGTCAGCCTATTGCAGTTCTTATGTAGAAATAGAACATTAAACCCGATTAAGAATTGTCAAATCAAAGGGGTTAAGAATTAGATTTTGATTATTATACCAAATGTCGTTCAATTTTAAGGACGTGAACTAATACATGAAATCGCTATCATTTGGTACCCAGTATAAAGGGTACGCATCACCAACGGCCTATCAGAAATGAACGAGCTGATACGGAGGTTCAGTGCCAATCCGCGTCTAACGGTCGAGCTTTTGATGGCATCCTTCTTCGCAAGCGTACTCGCTTTGGCCATGCCAATCTTCGTTATACAAGTTCTCAATAGATACGTTGCCCATGGGGTAGACGTCACACTGGCCACCTTGACTTTCGGCGCACTAATAGCAGTCGTCTTTGAATTTGCATTCCGACAAATCAGACTCAGGTTGGCCGGCGGACTTAGCGAAAATGCTGATCTCGATCTCTCCGGCGCCGGATTTAAGTCGCTTCTTTACTCTAAACCAGCCGCCCTGGAGACTGTTCATTTGGGCAAACGCCAACAGGCAATAGCTGGGATTAACAGCATCTATGCTGCTTACAATGCAGTCAATATTAGTTCACTCCTTGATGTGCCCTTTTCGATATTGTTTTTGCTCGTCTTGTATTTGCTTAGTCCACTCCTTGGAATAATCGCGACGGTTTTTGTGGTGTTAGCTTTCATTTCAGGGACTGTCACCCTGACCTCAATGCGTCGTCCAACTCGGCAATCGGCGGATGCAGCCGGTAAAATTGCCCCGCTCATTGGAACAGCCAGCCGTGAACTGGATATGGTTCGTGCCTTTAATGCCGCATCATTCCTGGGAAATGCATGGTCTCTGCACCAGAGTAAGTTTAATGGCCTCAGGCAAGTGATTGTAAACCGCCAGGGGTTAATCCAATCCTTTGTTCAGGCATCAGCGGGAGTTACGGGTGTATCTATAATTGCTGTTGGGGGTGCATTAGTTGTCCGTGGGGAATTGGACGTTGGGGCATTGATCGGTGCTAATATTTTAGCCGCCCGAGCGCTTCAGCCCGTTTTCCGATTTACCCAGCTGGTGGAGAGCTTTGTGACTGCCCAGCAGGCTGTCGAGACCCTCGGCCAAATCACGCGACTTCCTCGAGAAGGCACCGAGGGTTCCGCAAAAAGGAACTACATGGGAAGCCTTGAATTTAAAGATGTTGCTTTTGCCTACCCCGGATCAAAGGTTCCGCTCTTTGAGAGATTCTCGCTTGCAATTGAGCCAGGTCGAACGATGCTGGTAATTGGTGCAAATGGAACGGGTAAATCAACACTTGCCCGACTGATTGTGGGGCTCATTGAACCTGGTCGCGGCGAAATCCTTGCTGATGGCATAAACCTTCTCCAGATTGCACCAGAATGGTGGCGGAGACAGATTGTATTCCTTCCACAGGAACCCGTTCTGTTGACAGCCAGTATCGAAGAAAATATTGGGGTGAACAGTCACTCTCTCGATGAAAGAGCCGTTCAGTCCCTTATTGATCGCGTCGGTTTGCGTGGATTTGTTGATGAGAGTGCCGATGGTATCAGGACGATGGTTCAAGACAACGGCCGGTCACTCGCGGTCGGAATACGCCGCCGGATAGCTCTTGCACGTGCCTTGGCGACGAATGGTTCGCTGGTTATTCTTGATGAACCGACGGAAAGCTTCGACAAGGATGGAAGAGAAATCATGGGCGCCGTCGTTAGTGAACTTCATCAAAAAGGTTGCACCATTATTGCGTTCTCCCATGATCGCGTCGCATTTAAGGGTGCCGATATACTTGTAGACCTCAATAGCAAGCCCATTCCAGAGATTGTGCAGAAGTCACGGCCGGAGAAAACCACCTCCCCGAATGGACCAACAACCACCTCGGAGGCAGCATCATGAATGCCGGATCCGAGGCAAAACAAAAGACCCAGTCTGCACGTCGCCTCCTTTACCTTTGTATTGCCGGGGTAACGGCATTTATCATATGGGCTTCCGTGGGAATTCTCGCCGTAGTCAGTATTTCTCCAGGTGAAGTAGTCCCGGCAAGTCAGGTCAAGACGGTCCAACACCTTGAAGGGGGTATCGTAAGAGAGATAGTTGTGAAGGAAGGTGACCAAGTTATCGAGGGCCAGTCACTCGTGGTTCTGGAATCCACAACAAGTGGAGCTGATGTCACCGAACTTGTGGCCCGGATAAATGGGCTCAAAATAGAAATAGCCCGGCTGACGGCGGAGGCTGCGGGAGCTGCTACCTTGAAATTTGATAAATCCCTAGTCCAGGCAAATCCAGAATTTGCGCGGGAAGAGGAAGGCCTGTTTTATAGTCGGCGTGAAAGACTGAAAAATGAACGCACCAGTCAGATTATATTTATCTCCCAGCGCAAAGAAGAAAACCGCGAAATATTGGCGCGGGTACGCAATGCCCGCCAGTCACTAAAGCTACTAAACGAGCAAATTTCAATTTCCGAGCAACTCCTTAAAGAAGACCTCAGCAATCGTTACACCCACCTAAATTTGCTCAAGGAGGCCTCTGCTCTTAATGGTACTGTGGAGGAGGGTGAAGCCGCCATCGAGCGATCGAAGATGGCGTTAAAGCAGGCTCGGATTAATCTCAAGCGCATTCAAGATAAATACGACGAAGAAACCAGAATGACCCTTGAGGGGGCGCGACGTCAACTCGACGAGTTATTGCCGCGTTTGACAAAATACCAAGATAGTTTGCAACGAACCGTTCTTAGATCACCGGTCAGTGGTGTCATAAAGACGGTTTATATCGCGACCATTGGCGGGGTAGTGGGTCCGGGAGAAGCTGTCGTAGATATCGTTCCAGGAAAAGATCAACTTGTAATAGAGGCGCGTCTTCCAACCCAGGACGTTGGTTTTGTTCAGGCAGGACAAAGCGTACTGATCAAATTGGCGTCCCCGGACGTTGTGAGGTTCGACAATTTGGAGGGTAAAGTAATCACGGTTAGTCCCGATACATTAACCTCGACAGACGGTCAGCCTTTTTACCGCGTCAGAATTGAAACCGAGCGCGATTACTTTAAGCGCGGGGGAGACCGTTACCAACTGTTTCCTGGTATGCAGGTCATAGCATCGATCCATACGGGGCAACGAACAGTAATGCAGTACTTGTTGGATCCGTTCTTAAGCTCTGTTGATAATGCCTTAACAGAGCGCTAAGCAATGTTTGCCTCTAGTTTCAGGTGGTAGTCTTTGTGGGCTTTTGGAGATAGAGATGGTGAAATAGTCCACCCTCTTTATTATATTATTTATAACGATGCACATTGGATAAAGTGGAGAAGAAAACCATGATTACGGAGTTTTTTGCAGATTTGATTGATTTAATTTTTAAGGCTCCCTTAGATTTAGTGGGACACACGTCTTTTATTCTCACGGCACTGTCGTTCTATGTGCGTGACATGATATTCCTGCGGTCCTTGGCAATCGTCAGCTGTATTGTGGGTATTATCTATAACTTCTTTAACTTTGAGCCCCCACTTTGGCTAGTTATATTTTGGCTCTCAGTCTTCATATGCATAAATGGCTACCGCATAATTGGAATTATCCTTGAGCGTCGATCTATCAGTTTTAACGAAGAAGAAATGGAATTACATGAAACGGTTTTTCAGAACTTCACGTCTCTTGAATTTATGAAGTTAATGCGTATTTCAGAATGGCGTTCGGTTGAAAGTGGACACCAATTTGCAGAACAGGGAAAAGTCATTGACGGTTTGAATCTTCTTTTCAACGGTGAGGTAATTATTAAACGAGATGACAAAGAACTGGGCCATGGACGTGACGGTTCAATGATTGGTGAAATGTCTTTTATTCAGGGTGGAGCGGCAACGGCGACCGTCTCGTCCACGCGAGCATGCCGATACGTCCACTGGCCAAAGGAGAATTTAAAGAGTTTGTTAAATCGTAATCCTAGTATGGATATTGCTATGAAACATGTGTTTAGTCTGGATTTGACACGCAAGCTTGCCGGTCCAGAACCAACAACGGATAGCTAAACACCTTAGGGAATTGTTTCATTACAAAATTAACGTTGATGCTGTTATTCTTAAAAGGTGTTTGAGGCTCGCTCAATTTCTGGTTAGAGATTTTGTTCAAGAACATGCTCATAGGGTCGGCCACTCACTCGTATTATGCGTTCCGGCGGTAGATTAAGGGTTGGGTCGTCCTCGGGTTTATCCAATCCACGCTCAATAAAAGCGCCTAAATTCCTGCCGTGCGTAACTGCACGTTTTCCTGCTTGGAGACGTTCATATTCGTATCGCGTAAGAGCTTCAGAAATTGTGTGGCATTCTGACAAAGAGGTGGCCAGTGAAATAGCATCCTGTGCGGCTTTGAGGACACCCACCCCTACATGCGGTCGCGCGACGAAGGCAGCATCGCCGATCAATGCTACATTATTAAAAACGATGCGATCAGAATTAACATCGTAGATTGGCTGAAACATCGTTGTGTCAGCTTTGAATACTGCCTCCAGAAAATTTTCTGGCATAAGTCTTTGAGCATTCATTTTTAGTTCGTCAATGTGGGTCCTTTGTATAAGAGGTGGCGGAATTCCATTTTCATGTAAGTGCCCCTCGTTATCAGTCAAAAGTTTTTTGAGGTTTTCTTCTGTTGTTGGGTAATACCAAAGATAATTGTAACGACGCTTACCAATGGTAACTGACCCATTAGAACCTGCCATGGGGTAACCGATTAAAAGGCTTTTTGGTAAAAAAAGGAATGCATAATGAGAAAAAATGCTGGTCAAAAATTCCACGGTCAAGTTTTCCTCACCGCTAACGCCGCGCCAGGCGACATAACCGCCGTAGGTCGGCTTCACGCCGGGTGCAACAAGTTCCCGGACAGTTGAACTGAAGCCGTCTGCCCCGATAACGACATCAGCTTCAAAATCCTGACCATTTGCTGTTTGAACCTTGGTAACAACGTCAGTGGTTTCCATTCCAGTAAATTCAGATCCGTTATGGTAATGCTCTCTAGGAAATTTCTCGAATAAGGGCTCAAATACCCTGTTCCAGGCGCCTAAACGTTGTGGCAAATTATATTCGACAATAATTTCACCATTACGGTCGAAGGCTGTCCTACCGCTAACGTCAATGCCGACAGTATTGTCCACCACTATGCCAAGGCGTTTTAATAATTGTTCCAGTTCTAAGTGGCGGGCGATACCGGTACCCCGAGACGCGAGATCATCTTTCGCACGTTCGAGAATATCTACTTTCCAACCTTGCTGGACCAACATGTTGCCGGCAAACAAGCCGCCTATAGATCCACCTACGATAACAGCACGTCTTCCATTCATAATTTTGATTCTTAATTTCTATTTACCAGTCAATACCTTGATGATTTTTTCCGGTTCTTCTGGTAATTGATCTCCTCGCCACGCAACAATTTGATCGGGCCTTATGAGAGCAAAATTGGATTTATAAAGTTCACGGGCTTCTTCCCCGGCGACGTCGACAACTGATAGCAAAAGCCCTGCCGATTTAGCAGTTGAAGTAAGGGGCCCAATAATATTTTTATCCCCTCCATCGAAACATAATAGCGTAAACTCGAAACCAAATTGATCATAAAGAGATGCCGTCTTACCAGTGGTGTTTTGTAACCAGAGATGAGGTGCACGTCCACCGGGACAGGCAGTCGGTTGATACATATTGGCCCGATCAGGTGGAGGTTCGCTTCCGTCAGAGACAATTATGGGAGAACCGTCATATCGGTTACCAAAGGTGATGCCCGGAATATTGAACTCCTCTCGCCCATGGCGGTTGAAGTAGTCACTCGCTTCTGCACGAAGTTTAGAGCCTTCAGAGGTATGCGCCTCTAACTCCGGCTTCGGCTTGAAACTACCAAGAGATTCTGCGAAGCCCCGAGCGTAATTAGTATTACGGACCGCACTGGGATGACGTTCCATTTGGTATGAGTCTAACAGACGAGACCCTCCCCATTTTTTTATGACCGCCGCTAGTTTCCAGCCAAGATTAACGGCGTCTTCAATTGCGGTATTGTAACCAAGACCACCGGTAGGTGTGAATAAATGTGCTGCATCTCCCGCAAGAAAAATGCGGTCCACTGATAGTTTTTCGGCAACTAATGTAAATCCAGCGGTCCAGGATGAGCGGCTGATAATGTCAAAATTAACAGATCTTCCCATACATTCTGCAAACATATTTCGGGTTTGGGTTTCAGAAATTTTGTCTTTGTCTTCGCCCGATTTTAACTGGGTGTGAAATACAAATTCAGATTTACCGTCGATCGCCACTAAAAAACATCGGCGTCGGTGATTAACATTAACATGCATCCAGGCTGGATCCCCGTTAATTGCATCATAGAGGTGTTTTCCCTTAAGATAGACGGCATGCATATAACCTCCAACGAAGTCCCGTTTCTTGTTGGCTTCTCCCTCCATTGTAATCCCCAAGTGTTTGCGAACAGTACTGCGTGGTCCATCACAACCAATTATATATTGGGCTGAAACAACAAACGTATTTTTGTCAGTGACGACGGTGGCCGTCACATGGTCGATGTTATCTATTACTTTGGTAACTTCGTGTTGGTAGCGTAAAACGACAGATTTCAGTCGAGTTGCTTGCCGGTGTAGTACCTGTTCTACATACATTTGTGATACACGGTGAGGTAACTCTGCAGCGCTCCAGGATCCACCCATGTTTTTGATCAAATCTTTGGCCTCATCTGCGGAAGGCAGTTGGAAGCGTGCAAGCTCGTAACCGGAAAAAGTCGTGAAGTAAGCTATATCGGTGGGGTAATTCGGTGGAAGGCCTTGCGTTCGCACTTCGTTGGCAAAGCCCAGCCGTCTGTAGTGCTCCATCGTTCTCGCTTGGGTAGCATTGGCCTGGGGATTTATAGTAGTGGAGTAGTCTTGATCGAAAAGGATGGTTCGTATCTGCCTCCTCCCAAGTTCGATGGCAAGGAGAAGACCGGCAGGCCCACCACCGACGATAATAACATCCGTATCGAGTTTGGTCATGACCCGATGGTAGAGACTAACACTGAGCGTGGCCAGTCTCAGGATTTTAATTCTATATAGATCTTGTTCGTGCTTAAGTTTGCAGGTTGGCTAAATGGTATTACTAAGGAGCTCGTTACTGCCTTTTGCTAATCGCGCTTCCCAGAGGAAATGAGCGGCATTTAACATTTGGTTAAATGTCTAATTACGCCAATTTCCTTGGTTTGTTTCTAGCCGCCAAACGCGCCCTTAGCGCCATCTAGCCATTGGTCCAGAGTGCGGGGGGGGTGTCCGGTCAATTGTTCTACCCAGTCCGTTACACCGTCCATATCACCCTTTGCTACAATTCCCATCATTCCGCTCACATGCGCTATCAGCCAGTCGGGCATGCCTTTATCTTTCATGGCTTTTTCAGCAGCTTCGGGAGGGACTTGAACGTATTCAATAGATTTGCCGACGGCCTTGGATATTTCCTCGAGAACCTGTCCCATGGTTATTACAGGACCGGTCAGGAAATAAGTCTGACCGGCACGATCCCTGTTCAAGATTATTTCGGCGGCTGCTTCACCAATATCAGTAGGGTGGATCATTGAAATGCCTTTTTCCTTGGGTAGGGAAGTAATTAATTTTCCCATCTTTGCAACCGGTTCGGCCATGCTCATTAGAGTGCTCATAAAATAGTTTGGGCGACTTACTGCCCAATCGATACCACTTGATTTAATGGCTTCTTCAACATGATAATGCATTTGCATGACTTTGGAGGGGCTGTCGGGTCGAATGCCTTTCTCAGAACCTGACGCGTAGACGATGTAAGAGACACCAGCTTTTTTTGCCGCTTCCAACGCATTGATCTCTAATTGCTGTAACATGGGGCTGTGTCCGCACAAAATGTAAAGTGTATCAATCCCACTCATTGCAGACTGTAGACTAGATGTATCTGATAAATCTCCCCGAACAAGTTGAACATCATCTCCCAGCTTAGCCTTCGCAGCATCTGGGTCACGAACAATACACCGAAATTCCGCTGCTCTTACCTTTAACGCGGCGACGAGTTGACTGCCTGTGATCCCGGTTCCTCCAATAACACCAATCATAATTTACCTCTTGATTTATGGTTAATTCGGTTTTCAGTCAAAAATTGAAGAGATTAACATTGCCGTAAGTTAATTCCTTCGCGATACCAAACTTAAATCAACTAAAGCTATTATCATCGTTTAGTATAGCTACTCTGCAGCTAAGGCATCTACCCTTTGACCCTTATCTGCTAAAACCAACTTAAGTGCCTCTCCCTCGGGGTCGGCGAGAGCCGCCTCCCTTGCCTCCTTGATGCTGGAGGATGCGCCATCCAAGAGACCAGGATCGTTTAGAAGCGGTGTGACATATGTGTCAACGATAAGCCCGAAGTTGGAAAGACCCCGTCGATGTGTGCTGCCGTAACCCTTTATTAAGCGTGCAAGTTCTACCACTTCTGTCGCTAGTTTGATATCATTTTTAGCCGTATTTTGAACAAGGTTAAGCCAATCGTCGATTTGTTTCTGTTCTTCCGACCATCGATAACTCCTGGGGCGCCACCAGCGGAGTTTTGAGAGAAACCAGATCTTCAGGAAGCCCAGAATGTTTGTAGTCCGAACCTGCATTCCCCAGTAAAACGTATCGAGGTAACCATACCGTTCCGCCCACGACAAAACTATTTTGGCGAGTGTTGGCGGGAGCAAATCACAAATTTCCCGTATTCCGGGTTTGAAGAAATCCGTAATGTGGTAAGGTTCTGTCTCCATAGCGTCAAGTTCGCGTCTGATACGATTAAAACGGTTTTCACGAACTTTGGCTTGAGCAACTCTTATAATATCTTCAAATGACATGCGAACTGCCAGGTGTCGCCCTACTTCACGGCAAAGGTCGCTATCGATTTCCGCAAATGAGGTCAAACGATCGAGATATCTCTCTGCGTAGGTGGTGTTCTGATAGTCTGTCAAACGGTTGACGCCGTGAATAATAATATCTCTCGTTTCCGCAGGAAAATTCTGATTAACCCTAGTTTCCAGAGTTGGTGCAACTTTGCCGCCTGTTTCTGAATTAATAATGTTTTGTCCCGAACGTTTACTTCCGGCCTGAGAATTTTCTAGCCCTGCCCTGAACCCGGCGAGGTTCGGTTCAATAGATTTTCCTTCGGCTTTAATTGAAGCTGTATATGCATCGGGCTCGAAGGGGAGAGTTCCCGTTCCAGCCAAAGCTCCTAATAACACGGCATTTATGATGGTATTGTGCTGGACTGCAACCTCGGAGGCATCGAACATAACCGACTTTTTGGCGCTTCGTTTAAGTGCCGCATATAGTTTTTTATCGTCTAATCGACCGTCCCCCATTGCCATCTTCTCTAGAGTCAAAAAAACCCGATGAGTTGATGAGATCAAGGTTGTGCGGTTCGGAGTAATAAACCCGTTACCAAGCGCCCGCGCACCTTCAGCGAGTTCAGTGGCAATCATAATATCTATCTCTCCAATAGCCGGGCTTAAAGAGAAAATAGGTCGTTTGCCCACGTCGCCATCTAATCTTTCCGGCCATATCTCGATATAATATGTTGTAGCCCCTGTTCTCTGGGCAACGCCCGGTATCGATGTAGCCTGGACCGGAAGGCCAGCTGCTATCGCAGTCTTTACAATCCAGTCCATTAAAACACCACCGCCCTCACCACCCATGGCGGCGATGAGGATATTAAGTGAAGAAGTCATTTCCTTGTTCGTCATACTATAGATTTTTCATTTGTCATGAGACCAATGATGGATTGCCTGATCCTGTGGATGACTTTTTCTAATTGTCCGGGATTTTGGATGCGCTCGGCTTTGTAAAATGAGGGACATAGTACGGCAGCATGGGCAATTTCACCACAAAGCCCGCATCCTACACAACTATTGATGACGTGTGCGACTGGGTCCGTTCGCAATGGATCGGGGTTAGGTTTTATGGTCAACGATGGGCAGCCTGAAAGTCGGATACAGGAATGATCGCCGGTACAGATTTCATCATCTACGCCGAAGCGTGGCGTTACTACTTTTAAGCCGGTCTCGATTTTCCGTCTATTATCCGTTTTCAGACGCCGTTGACGGGCTAACATGCATTCACCATCAGCTATAATGACTTTAAGGCCATCAAAACTTGTGGTCATCGCTTCCCGAAGAGTATTAACCATTACATCGACACTGTAGGTGCGGATAGTCTTAAGCCATTTAACACCTAAAGCATTAAGCGTCTTTTCAATGTCACTGGATATGGGTTTTTGGTTATCAAGTTTTACGCTTGAGGGTATGTATTGTTGCCCAGTCGCAGAGGCATATCCATTCTGCATGATGATCAGTATGGCATCCCCCTCGTTAAAGAGCGTCGATAGGACACCAGTTTGCAGACCATTATGCCAAAATCCGCCATCCCCCATAATACTGATTGTACGTTTTTTCTGAATCTGTCGGACGCCGGCAGCACTTGCTAGGCTCATTCCGTAGCCCAGGATAGAATTACCCATGCTAAACGGCTCAAATGTGCCAAATGCATGACAACCAATATCCGCTGCAATATGGATGTCTCCAATCTCTTCTTTGAGGAGTTTGATGGCGGAGAATACCGGACGTTCTGGACAACCTGTGCAGAAACCGGGCGGACGCGCCGGCAGGCTCTCATCAAGGGAGTCTTGTGCGGATATTTTTATATTCGTTAAATTTGCGGCTTCATCTCTCAGCTTTTCGACATTTACGCCGTCAGGTTCGTTCTGGCTAAGAAACTCTACAAGGCCTTTCGTGACAACCTCTGCCGAATACTCGCCCGCCTGGGGAAGAATGTCTTTTCCGTGAAGGCGTGTCTGAATGTCAGCGCGCCGGAGAATTTGTCCTATTTGTTGCTCTATGAACTCTGGATTACCTTCCTCAATAACCAGTACCGACTCTTTTGTTAAACAGAATTCCTGTATTTGTTCAGGTACGAGAGGATGTGTCACGTTTAGGACGAGAATGGGAACTCGGCTGTTACCGAAGGCATCTGCCAAATGCAGGTTACTTAGACGGCGCATCAGCGTATTAAAAAGACCTCCTTGCACGATGATCCCGTGGGAAGAAATATCCCCCGAAAAAACCTCATTCAATTGGTTTTCGAGAATAAATTTCTGTGCAGCGGGAAGTCGGTTCTCCAATTTCTGTTTTTCTTGGATGAAGGTCACTGGCGGGTGGCTAAGTCGTGCATAAAGAAAGGAAGCCGGCTCTGCTTGTTTGTTAATTGAGCTAACCTTGGCAACTACATTATCCTTAGCTTTGAATGATCCCTGAACATGGCATGCCCGAATACGCAGCTCCATCATAACCGGGGAATTACTTACTTCTGATAATTCAAAACTTTTTTCTACCATATGGGCGATGGTTTCGAGGTTTGGTCTTGGGTCTACCATCCAGATTGTAGATTTCAGAGCGAAGGCGTGGGTGCGTTCTTGTATGATGCTGGCACCTTCACCATAATCTTCACCGGAAATAATCAGCGCCCCGCCTTTCACGCCGGCTGAGGAGAGATTGGAAAGCGCGTCAGCAGCCACATTTGTTCCAACTACGGACTTCCAGGTAACCGCTCCACGAACTGGGTAGTTAATAGATGCAGCCAACATAGCGGCAGCTGAAGCTTCACTAGAGTTGGCTTCTACGTTGATACCGAGCTCACCCATCAGATCTTTTGCCTGAACCAGAACGTCTAGCAGGTGGGATACAGGTGCTCCCTGATAACCGCCGACATAAGATACTCCTGACTGTAAAAGAGCCTTTGTAACGGCAAGAATACCTTCCCCGTGGAAGGTCTCACCTTTGCCAAGACTTAATAGCTCAATTTCCTTGGCGAATGATCTTTCCATGACCGATTTTCTCCCTCGTATCCTGTATTGGTTAGTATAGGAACCTCTTTCGAACAAGTCTAATGAACAGAGGTATTAGCGGCACCCTGTCCAACTGCGAATTAACGAGATAAAACGGACTTATGGATGATCCGGTCAAATTTTTAAATTCCCTATTTGATGTTGCCGTAAAGGCGGCACTACCGCAGGAGTGTCTTCCTTCTTATTTGCCTAAGCCGTCAGAGGGTCGTTCCATTGTAATCGGAGCAGGGAAGGCCTCAGCTGCAATGGCAGAAGTAGTTGAACGCCACTGGACTAAACCAATGGAGGGTTTAGTCATAACCCGTTACGGTTTTCATAGACCATGTAATTACATAGAAATTGTTCAAGCATCTCATCCTATTCCTGATGAAGCGGGTTTAACGGCAGCTGGCAGAATGCTGGGATACCTTGAAGGTTTAACCAAAGAAGATTTGGTGTTGTGTTTAATTTCAGGTGGTGGATCAGCACTTCTGACTTTACCCGCGGATAACATCGCGTTTAAAGACAAGCAGAAGGTAAATGAAATGCTGGTTAAATGCGGTGCTCCAATTTCTGAAATAAATACGGTACGGAAGCATCTATCCGCGGTAAAGGGTGGTCGTCTCGGTCAATCTTGTATGCCCGCTCGCCTCCATACATTAATTATTTCCGATGTACCGGGAGATGATCCGTCCCTCGTGGCTTCTGGGCCGACGATCCCCGACACATCAAAGGTCTCAGACGCCTTAGTAATCCTCGAGAAGTACGGTTTAAGCATTCCCTCATCCGTGTTGGAACATCTAAAAGGAAAAATGGAGGAAAAAGAAGGTGTATCATTTTTGGGTACGCATTCCATTATTGGATCTTCAAAAACCTCTCTAGAGGCGGCCAAATCTCATGCAAGAAACCATGGTATCGACGTTACTGTTTTGGGCGACTCTATAGAAGGTGAATCCAGGGTTGTTGGCCAAAACGTAGCCCAGCTGGTATTGCGAGAAAATAAACAAAAACACGTTTATCTTTCGGGGGGTGAAACGACTGTAACAGTTAATGGACGGGGTAGAGGCGGGCCAAATACGGAGTTTCTGCTTGGTCTTGCACTAGAACTGGACGGCGCCAAAAATGTATATGCATTAGCCTGTGATACCGACGGAATTGATGGCAGCGGAGATAACGCTGGAGCTATTGTAAAGCCTGATACGCTCCACCGGGCGCACGAATCTGGATTTGATGCTAAAACGTATCTCGAAAATAATGATGTCTACACGTTTTTTGAGGGATTAGGTGATTTAGTCATAACGGGACCCACATATACTAACGTGAACGATTTTCGAGCAATTCTGGTTTTATAACTTCATATCTTCTTATTTTCTAAGGTCGCCGGCAGATTTGCGAACTCCACTCGCCAGGGAAATGGATTATTTTCATCAAATGCCTCTATCTTTGTTAACGACAGGTTTGAGACACTCATATAAAGCGCAGAATTCAGGGGTAAATTGAGAGCGAGGGTTAAGGCGGCTCGGATCGTACCTGCGTGAGCGACTACGATCAAATCCCGTCCAATATTTTCGGCGGTCATACACTTAATTTTTGCGGTTGCCCGGTTTACGAGCTCGCGGAAACTTTCTCCATCCGGTGCTTTTTGGTCACTATAGTTTGTCCAGAAATTATTCATTTCCTTTTTTGGAAGCTCTTTCCATTTTTGGCCATTCCATTGGCCAAAATGCTGCTCCGCAAATTCCGGTATTTCAGTCGGTGTAACCCCCCCGGAAATCTCTTTGGCAGTCTCTATGGTGCGTCGAATATTGCTGGAAAACCAGTGCCCCTCTTTTGGAAGCCTTTTACCCAACCGTCTGATGGCGCCCGTATCTGAGAGGTTAGCACTAACGTTGTCTTGGCCATGAATAATACCTTGATCGCCCATACTCGGTGCATGCCGAATCCACCACCAGCGTGTAATTGTGCTCAATCGCCACCCAATACGGCAATGGTAAGAATAATACAGATTTCAGAAAGCTGCTGAAGTGCTCCAAGCGCATGAATTGTTTTGCCACCAAAAAGGCTTGTCGCTAACCAAGAGGCCAAGCCAGTAACGATGGTAAGCACAATGATAATAGCGATCGTAATCCAGAACCCGACGGCGAAGAAAGATACCAGCAGAGCCAGAATGGCTGAAACGGTGGACCTGTCGAACTCGGGTTGTTCTAACCATTTGGAGTGGTCATCTTTCTCTGATGGAGCCAAATAGCGCATTAAAATCGGAAGCCCGCCCCTTGAGATGACAGCCATTAAAAACAGGCCAACCAACGCCCATCCTTGGGAAAACGTCGCAAGAGCAGCCCATTTGACGGCAACGGCAAATATGAGGGCTAGTATCCCAACAACACCAACGTGACTATCCCGAAAGATTTCTAGGCGCTGTTCTTTATTTTCAACACGTCTAGAGATGGCGTCGGTTGTGCGTGCGAAGCCATCTTCATGTAGTGCTCCTGTAATTAATATCATAGATAGTAGAGCAATTAGAATGCAAACCTCAAAGGGTAGTCCTAAAATATCCGCTATTGTGGCCACTATGACACCGACGAGCCCAATTAGAGAACCTATAATTGGAAAGAAGCGACTAGCTTGGGCGACAGATGGATTGCTGATAACGAGGCCGCCAGGTATGGGAATACGGGTAAGAAAGGTAAGACAAATTTGGAGGTCATCCATCCAATCTTGTTTTACCTCTAAAGTCGGCTGCTCCTCGACTACTTCAGCCACTTTCCTTTTTGATGTTTTCTTCGCCATTTATTTGAAATCGTATTACTTCGTTGTAGATGGTTTACATATATCACATTTCATACACTCTCCAACAATAACCATCAGTGCTTAATGTCGTATAGACCACAGTCAAAATATTGGAGTTTGAGGGAGCTATTACAGATTTCGTAGAGAAAAATTCGAGATTGCCAATGCAGCCTATTAACGTAATTTAAACTGAATCGGTACCTGAACGTAAGAAAGTACTGATATACCAGCCAGTTTTGCGGGAGTGAATTGCCACTGGCGGACTGCTTTAATGGCAGCCTGATCCAAAACCAAATGACCACTGCTTGTAGCGGTCTTTAAAATTCCCGCATCTCCAGAGGGTAAAACTTCTACGTTCAAGACAACCCGCCCCTGCAACCCCTTACGTACTGCTCGCACAGGATAAAGAGGTTTTGGATTGCCCGCTATCGGAGAGGCGTCGGCGTTTTCTATCTCCGAGCCTATTGATTTTGTTATTCCTTCGTCAAGTTTACTATTTTTAGATCTTGGAGATACTATTGCTGCAATCTGTCTCCTAAAACTACTGGTTTCTATATTGCTAATCTTTTTGGGTTCCTCCTTGCTGAAAGTAATGTCATTTATTTTGTCGATTTTGATAGAATGGTTTGTGTCAAAAGTTTGATTAAAACCTTCTGAAATAGAAGCTACCTGAGGTGGAGGATCAGGTATTTGATTGGAATCACGTGTGAGAGAAAGCGGAGTATTTCTCCCATTCAGAAGAATCTCTTTTGTTTGTGGCGGGACCGAAACACCAGCGATTGCAGGCTGGTCCTGGCTGACAGTGAAGTCAACTGACTTCAAAGATTTGAATGAAAAAGAGTCAGAAATTTCTGCAGTTTTGTCACCCATTATCGGAGCTTTAGGTTTTTTTGTAGGCACCCAATTCAGTCGACTTGGAGTAGGAACCGTCGTTGAATACTGCAGCCCAGAAGAAGGCTGTTTTTCATTCGGGATATTAATATGTTCTGTTTTTAAAGGGATTAAATTTGAGCGCTTGGTAAGATTTTCTGGCGTTATAGTTTGATCGGGTTTCTGTTTGACCTCGATGGGGGGCTTCGGATTAGTCTTGGGTTTGTTCACCACCTCTAAATTGTTTTCCGGCTTATCAACTTTTTGATGGGTTTTCGTGCTGTTGGATTGGATCAAATCTGACGAAACAAGTTCAACAGAGATTGGGTTGTCCATATCTTTGGGGATGGGTGTGTCAAATAACAGGATTGCAAGAATAGCAGCGTGGCATGTAATAGATGTTATTATGGAGAGTGTCGATGCGCCAGATATCCATCGGTACCAGCGCCTGAACCAGGCATCTTCTGTGACGGGCGCCTCCAGTGACAGATTTTTTTTGGAGAACTTAGGTGTGTTTGATAGCTCCAAGGTTTAAATCCTAATGTCTTTGCACACAACCAACGCCTGCCCATCGATTTCCCTTAAACTGGCATCAATACCATAAACATCCGAGAGATTTTGCGGTGTAAGGACTGACGTAGGATCCCCCTCTGCAGTAACGCGACCTTCATGTATGAGAATGAGCCGTGTACAGTAACGCGCCGCAAGACTTAGATCGTGTAGTACCATCACAACCCCTGTGTTTTTGGTAACACTACTAAGTAAGGTTTGAATGACCTTAATCTGGTGACGTGGATCGAGACCTGTCACGGGTTCATCTGCTAGTAATATCTCAGCCCGACCAGCGAGGCATCGAGCAATCATAACTAGTGTTCTCTCACCGCCGGATAAGGAGGTAACAATTCGATCGCGAAGGTGAGATATCCCAGTTAATCGCAGGGCATTCTCGACTATTTTCCGATCCTCAGCATCAACCCCCCATAGTGGTCGTGAATGAGGTGAACAACCAATCTCGACAATTCTCTCAACAGTCATTGGCCAGTGACATGGTGCACCCTGAGCGAGATACCCGATACGTTTAGCGATATCTATTCTGCTCCATGATCTAAGAGTTTTTCCATCCAGGGTAATGTCACCACTCGACGGTTTTAAAAGGCCAAGAAGGCTTTTCAATAGTGTTGTCTTACCCGCACCATTTGGCCCAATTACACCCACTAGTTCTTCGGGGCCAAAAGTCACTGAAACTTCATTCAGAATGACAACATTATTGCCTTGTACGGAGAGATTTTTTGAAGTCAGTCTGGCCATTATCCCTCTCTCCTGATCTTTAAGACCAATCCGAGAAAAAAGGGTGCTCCAATGAGAGCAGTCAGAACTCCCAGGTGGAGTTCCGGCCCATTGGTTAGAAAACGAACCGCAGTATCAGCAGCTAATGTTAACGCCGCCCCACCTGGGGCACTAACAATTAAGAGACGGGAGGGGCTTTGTCCAACAGCTCGTCTTAAAAGGTGTGGTACCACTAACCCAACAAAACCGATGACACCAGCCACAGAAACCGAGGCTCCAACTGCTAAAGCAGTGCCTATTATTACCCGGGCCTGAAGACCAGAAAGTCGTACACCGAGGCTTTGAGCAACGTCTTCCCCAAGTGTCAGAGCATCCAAACTAGGTCCGGTTGTCATCAGCAATACTACACCTACAGTGATAAAGGGGACTGCCAGAGCTACGTGATTTAAGCTTCTATCCGCCAGGGAACCCATTAACCAAAAAAAGATCTCAAATGCCGCGTATGGGTTGGGCGATAGATTTAATGCTAAGGTTGTCAAGGCTCCTGCAAGGGCGCTTATTGCGACCCCTGCTAAAATAAGAGTTAACACGCTAGGGTCACGACCTGCTAATATATAGAGGAGTACCACAGATATGAGCGCTCCGATCATGCCACCCGCAGGAAGGGCAAAGGAAAATGTAACTGAAAGCCCACTGTAAAAGGCAATAACTGCCCCTAATGCCGCTGTTCCCGAGACGCCGATCAACCCGGGTTCGGCGAGTGGGTTCCTGAGAAGTCCTTGGAGTGCGGCACCTGCTACGCCAAGTGCTGCCCCTATTGCTAAAGCAAGTATGGCCCGAGGAAGGCGTAATTCGCGGATGATCACACCATAGGCAGTATCCACCTCGGCAAAGGCCTCATGTATGACCCCGACCGGGATCATTACCTTGCCAATTAACACCGAGAATAAAAATAATATAACAACCAAGATGCATAACGAACCAAGCAGTAACGGGAAAGAAATTTTCCCTGTCTGTCCTGCGTTGAGCGGAGGTTTCACTTGATTTCTCTTTGGTCTAGGGCAGTAGCCCTGGCTTTTGCCAAAATGGATACGGCTTTAGCTACCTGTGGTCCCCCGCAATTCCAAAGATTTGCAGGTAGGTTAATACGGGTAGGCACCCGACCTTGTTTGTCGCGCACTGCTTCATAGGCAGGATGGCGCATGGCGAGGTGTCCGAGGGAGGGCCAGGGTGGGTCTGGCTCGGAAATAATTAGTTCTGGTTGAGCTTCAATAATCCGATCTAGAGTAACCCAACCAACTCCCATCGTTTCGTCAGTAACAGAAAAGCTGGTAAAGCCTACCGTCCGAAGAATATCACCTAGCAAGGATAACTGGCCCACACCGGCGGCGCGTGGTTGCAGTACGATAACCGATAGTGGAATTCCGGATATTGGGTGGATTCTTTCAACATGCTGGTTAAATGTGTTAACTAACTGCGCAGCCTTTTTTTCCTCCCTTAAGACAACTCCAGCCTTAATTATGTTCAGTCGCAACGTATCAAAACTTAGAGCCATATCAAAGACAACGACACGATACCCCAATCTCTTTAGCAGTGATGTGGTGGGGCGACTGGTGAAAGCTCCCGCCAATATCAGATCAGGTTTTAATGGTAGGATTTCCTCTGCTAGACCGTGATTTTTTGGGAGACCTTTAGCACGATCTGCTAGATAAGAAATTACAGGGTCGGTCGCTAGGTAGGTGACAGATACTATGCGGTCTCGATCCAATAATTCGAGAACCAGTTGATCGGTGCAGAGATTTAGGGATGCGACACGTTCTGGGCGTTCATTTGCTGCCAATGAAGACAGAAAAAAGAAGAAAGAGACAAAAGTAATGATTATGAAATGCATATATTTTTTTCTTTCCTCTCCATATTTGACCGTCGATTTATTTGTCAATACTTCCAACCGGCGGTAAGAAGAAAAGTTCTCCCCGGCAATGGAAAGGTGCTGAAAACATTTGCCCGTGTAGCGCTCGCAACACCATAGTTGTAATAACTTTCATCGAATACATTATTAACTTTGGCAGACCAAATAGCGTGACCATAATTTTTAGAATTCAGTTGACCCCCTACCTTCAGGTCGGCAACAGTTGCTGACGGTATCTTCTCAAAAATATTTCGTTCATCGTTCTCCAGATATTTGCGATCCCACCAGCTTAAAGTTGCTGATAACGTTAACTTTTCACCAAACACGTTCCATAATAATCCACTACTGGCAGTCCAAGGGGATACCAGTGGAATGTCGTTGCCTTCGAAAGGTCCTTCCCTAAATTCTGCGTGGATAAAATTTAAATTACCGTTGATCTTTAGTTTGTCTGACACTTTATAGACGGCATTATTTTCAAAGCCGTATCTTCTTGTGGGATCATAATTTACGTTCGTCCCGAAGGCGACGGCTTGCGAATTAAAGGCTATTTCATTCTTGATATACATAGACCAGGCGCTGGAATGCAGCGATAAATTTTTTCTGGTGTATTCAAACCCAATTTCTGCATCGTTCGACGTTTGGGTATTTAACTTGAAATTGTTTGGCTCTACACCACTGCCAATACGTTCATCTATGGTCGGAATTCTCATACTTCGGCCCAGACGGTAAAACACGTTCCAAAAATTTGTAATTTTATGATTTAAGCCAAGATTAGCTGCCCATTGTATTTCCTGATCGTTTAGCGATTCCTGCTGTGGTGGAAAAGTACCAGCAGCACGCTTTGTATGTCCGGCTACCGTATTAACGTGTTGTAATCTGAGCCCCAAACTCAAGTCCGTCTTGGGTGTTAGGGTCAATGTGTTCTGGGCATACGGGGCAATACTTTGTTGAAACGCGTTATACCGATCGTCTGGTACTACCGCGGATGAACCGTCTTTTCGGTCCGAATTATAGTTCGCGTAATAGTAATCTAGTCCAAATTTGGTCGTCGCAGCTAACGGTCCTATCGAGTATTTAGTATTGGCGCGTGGAGTAAATGAATAAGTTGTTAAATCGGTATCGACACGGGAGGTTCCGTTATTGGTTGAATCCTGATCCTTCCTCTTCATTCCGGCGTCAAGTATTAGCTCCGTGTTGTCATCTAGTTGGTATGTGCCGCCAATTGTCAAATCAATGCCGTTTTGAAGAGCGATATCAAATGGTGTAATTGTACCAGTGGGATCGGTTGATAATAAATCAATGCCCGCGGGTCTGTTTACTTCACGAGCGCCAGGTAACCCCAATGAACTGTCATCTAGGCCGAGTTTAATAAATATATTACCTTGGTTCCCCGATTTCTTTACCTCACCAAAGAAATTTCGTTGAATATAGTTATTGTTGTCCCTAAAACCGTCTGAATAAATACTGTTAAGGAACACCCGAGAGGAATAACCACCAATCCGTTTAGACGTCGAAAATTTGATTTCTTTACGCCTTTCGGAACCATAAGAGATCTCCAAATTTGCCTCTGTCGGATTTTCTGTTTCTGCTTTGGTTACAAAATTAATCACGCCACCGACAGCACCATCGCCATATAAGACAGAGCCCGCATTACCGCGTATAATTTCAATTCGTTCTATATTTTCGATAGGAATTTTTCCGAGATCAACGTTGGCAAGATCAATATCGTTCAACCTCCTGCCATCAATTAAGATAAGAGAGTTTTGGGTTCCCACGGAGCCAAATCCCCGAATATCAATCGTTCCCCGTGTGCCATTCAGACCGCCAAAGAAATCTCTTGTCTGGATACCGGCCTCTTGACCCAGTATCACAGATAGATCATCAGGCGCAGAGTTTTTGATATTTTCTTTATCTATAATCGTTACAGATGTGCCTGGTAAACCGACGTCAATACGTGTTGCTGTTACTAAAATCTCAGGGAGAACCCGTGGAAATGTCGGTTTTAAAATTGGAGATGAAGATGCGTAAGTCTTGGGTATTTTTGAAGACCCAATGATAGCTGTCGGTTTTGATGTTGGAGTTGGAGATGCCTTTTTACTGAGCTTTTTTGGAGACCCAACGATCATTTTTTTTAGTACGATGGGTTGGGCAATGTCCTTCTTTAATCTCAAGCTGGGCTCATATTTGATATTCTCAAATGGATGGGGTTCGTTTATCAACCTCGACATATCATAGAGACCGCCAGAAGTGGCTTGATTATCCAAGGAGGCGCAGAAAACTAAGAAAATACTTAAGACAGTGTATATCGGAAGATTATTCTTTTTCAGCGTTCTTCCATAAAGTTCTGTTGTCGAATAAACCAGCCATGAACAAAGCAGCGACAATATCCTGTGGGTTTTCAGTACCCATAACTTGAATTTTAATTCTATCTTCACTTGGTTCTCCGACACTCAATAACCCGACCAGGATCTAAGAACCAATTTTCTAGTTTGGCACCTATTTACCGCCGGACACACCCATAGTGCATCTACTAACTGTCAGTATAATTGGAGGATGTTTGGCCTAAGTGAAAAAACACCCCGTTCTAATACTGACAATTAATCAGCACCAACAAGGCGTCACCACAAACGGCTCTTACCGCGCCCCCAGCAAATCCCGGCCGAAGACTAGGCGACGCATTCCCTGGCAGGTCTCCTGGCTCGCGGGTCCCAGGCTTCTACCAACCTTCCCCGGGTGGTCCCGAGTGGTGTTTAGTGGTAGTTGCCTTACCGCTCACAGTTGCGGGTACAGCCGTAGATCGGACCTAAAAATTTCTCCAGCCCTACTACGTTCCCTATTATTTCCCGGATACTCTCCTTTATGGGAAACCACGGAAGACGGAGATGCTACGAAAAGTAAAAGAGTTTGACAAGCGTTGAGATAAACGAGTTCAGGTAAAATCCTGCTTCAATTTATCTAACGCAGAACTTCCAATATTGAGAGCCCTTTCTATGAACGCGTCAAAATCATATTCCAGACCAGCCTTGCGAATGTCATCAAGCCTGTCGATGTAATCGAATGCTGCATCGAAGCGGTCTCCAATAGGACATGGGCCGTAGGAGCGTTCATTGATTGCATCAAACAGGCTGTCACCGCGTATCATCAGAGCTTTTTTCTCACGATCTCCTAGCAACAACTCACTAAACGTTTTCCCCGGGGAAAATTCAACCTGATCGGGGACGTCTCGCCACGTAAAAACGTTCTCTGGACCCCATTCATTTGTATAGTAGTGGCCTACTACTCTGTAATACAGGGCCAGAATTAGAATATAAACCTCATCCTCCAGAAGGTTTTCTAAAACATAGTAACGGTAGTCATTTGGAAATTCTTGCGTATTACCCAAAACATGCTCTACGTGCAGGAACTTTTCAAAGATAGGAAATTCGTTAATGAAGGGATGGAGGAAGCGACGGATATGAATTTTCTCCTTAGACATTTCGTAAAGAATATCATATCGGATATCCATATTTACGAGCCTGGAAATATCGGCGTGGCGTCCAAAATAGAAAAGATCATGAATATAGAATGGAGAGGTCAGTTCAACTCCCCACACGCATATTTTTTCATCAAAGGGTGATCTTACCTTTTGAAAGTTTTCAGGCAAATTTAACGTGAGATCTTTGGTAAAGGCATTTGCGAGCGCATCTGGCTCAATAAGGACGTCGGTTCTGGTCTTTAGCACGTAGTTCTCTTTTTTGATCCGACCCAGACCAACGTATAGCGATACCATTTGGCTTAGTAAATTACCACTCCACTCAGCCGGTTCTGGTACCGCAGTTACGATCAGGCCATGACGGTGTGCATACTCCGAAAGGAGCAAAGATTGATCTGACGCCTCTTTTTCCCAGGTTGAGAGAATGATTTCCTCTATTTGTCTCATTGAGGTAAATTGGTCCAGGGATCGGGAAAACAACTCAGGGTCTCTTAACAAACCCGTGACGATCACTGAGACCTTTCGATCGTCATTCATTTCTGCTTTTCCAATGTTGTTTGAGTAACTCATATTCCTCTGGGATGCCGCAAAAAGTAACCTCATTTAGTTGGATTTCGTGATAGAAAATGTCGGCTCCAGTTTTGATTAAGTGGTTATAGAGGGGTGCCACATAGAGTTCTCCCGAAGGATTGTCATCAAAATGCTTTTCGAACGCTTTCTTAAATTTACCAGCCTCTCGGAAATAGTAGAGGCCAGTACAGCACAAATCAGAAATCTGCACCTTCTCTGCGGTTTCGGCAACACGACAGGTATCTGGGGCTATAGATCGTACATAGGACCAATTGGTTCCCTCACCCCTGAACACTTCCAGGTATCCATCGATCTTGTCCAGATCCAACTGGTGGGGAAAATTGAATCTCGGTCGGAAAGTATCGATGTTAAAAATCGCAATCGATACCTTGTCACCTATTTTCGCCGCTTTCAGGCCCTTTGCAACCGTCTCTGCCTGTCCGCGCGTGACTTCGGAAAGTTCCACCAAAATCGGGGATTCAACACCAAGGGTCTCACACTCTGAAACGATGAATTTTTCTATGCCCTCTTCGGCCCGGTGGATGAAGAGGAAAGAATTCTTTTTGAAATACGCTTCGAAACTCTGTACCGCGTAGCTGAAGACGGAGCTACCAGCAAGGGACAATTTGTACTTGGGTTTGTTATAACCCGCATCGAGAAATCGCTGGCCAACGCCTGCCATTGGAATGACAATGATCATATGCCTTATTCGTCCAAATCGTCAAAAAGCCGTAATGCATTGGCGAGGAATGCACGTTGCCGGGCGGGGTGGTCATGGTGCAATGGTAGCATGGATAGAAACAGAAGGATCGAGATTGGTTGTGCTGATGCGCCGGCAATAGAATGACCCGCAAAGGAGCGGTTCCTAAAAATGGTTTGTCGTTCTTTGGCGTTTTGGTCTTCTGGCAGTGTAAGGGTTAATTCGTATTTGCCGTCATCCTCCAAGTTATATCGGTCGCAAATGATTAGATCATAACCACCTACTACTGAGTGAAAGAGCTTTGCGATATCGTAGCGAACGTCGCCATAAATGGTTGCTGTTTCGTCTGGTCCCATACCCCTGGGGTCAACCAGGCGAATAATATTTGCTCTGAAATCATAGAAGATATTACTGAAACAAAAGTCTCCGTGGGTGATTTGAAGATATTCAGGAATTACTGAAGGGATGGCGTTAGCAGTTAGTTCAACTATTGCTTCAAGGCTCGGCAGGAGTTTGTTTTTGTAACGCCAGTTCCGGTTTAAATCGACACTCGATTGAGTGGCATACAATTCTAGGCGTTCCATGGTTTTATCCCTGTACAACCGGTCATAACTAGGTTGAGGTTTAATGGGTCTAAAGTTTTTGCCCGCTGTGAGGAAATCATCGCAGGACTGAAATATGCGTTGCCATACATAAGTTGGCAACCGGCCAAACACATCAAGGTCGCTCAATGTGGAAAGATAGAGATACTCGGTTTCATATCCACTGCTCTTGCCTTGGGTAAATTCACCTAGAAATTGCGGAAGGAAAACTTTTAAGGGTTCTGGTAGGTTCGTAAACCAGGAAGCCTCAGCATGTATTTTATCTTTGTCTTCGCTGGACTTTTTGACAGTACGGCGGGAAATACTTATTTGATTGAATGCCCGTTCGGTCGTCAACTGCGCTTTGGATTGGTAATACTTATCCAAATGCCCAAAATCGAGCCAATTGCCTTCTTTGATCGGAGTTAGGGTTCTTTCCCTGGAATATTCGTTAAGGGAAAAGATGAAATTATACTGGGCGTGTTCGAGGCAAATTTGATAAAGCTCGGCATCAGCAAAACTGAAATAACCTGAGAGAACATTCCTTTCTCCAAGGGAGGAATTGATTGCAGATCCCTCCATCAATCCATCAAAAAAATTTATTTTCCCGACGGAGTTTTTTCTATATTCGGCCCACGAAAAATATTCGGTCGTCATGCCTTCAGAAACGACGTCTAATTTTTCAAAAGGGAAATTCCCAACAAGCGTGTCTCCATGAAGAATACGGAGCTCACCTTCAATCGATTCGGCTTGCTTAAGTACGTTAGCCACTGACGCTCCCAGACTTAATTCCAACGGCACTTTGATTAGTTCAAAACCAAGGTCAGAAATGTTTCCTAGTTCGTTTTCGGGAATGTCGAAGTTTGATGGGATGGAGAGTATTTTTCTACACTTTAAATCTGTGATCAGGTTTGCCTGGACTTCGTAAAGACGCTTATTACCAACTGGCAGAAAAGCTGGGGGGAGAAGCCCAAAGGTGGATACAAAATCAGGGTCTGCGTACGCGGCAGATGTTATAATAAAGGTTCCGACCACTTTGACGCTCCTGGGTTTATTTTCTTGTGCATATTGATAACAGAAAATAATTACTTAACGGCATACACTGTATTACCCCATTTCCCGCGGAAATTCTTCTTTCAACTTGTTCTGAAGGTGCTTAGGCAGTTGGTTAAAGAAAGTTCGGACAGTTTTCCATGTTAACTCGGGTATTGGGTGATTATCTTCCCTCTCCCAAGTGCACCGGGTAATAAAATAAACCCAGGTCTTTACCAATGATAGGGCTTCCAATTCTTTATTTTGCGCGAGCTCGTTGGAGACACCCAAATGTAATAAATCTGTTAAAAATGGTGGGTACAAATTTATCGCGCGGTTAAAAGCTTCAGATGTAGTTTCACAATCTTCCCCAAGGGCATGTAGGGCCTTGAACCTTAATCGGGCAGCGGGAAAATGATTTGGGAATAGTTTAAGGGCGCGATCCAAATACGTTAGTCCAATTTGCAGGTTTTCTTTCTGAAGATGATGGATTGCCATATAACTCATGGCGGTTGCACCAATAACTGCCCGCCCGTTTTTCGATTCTTGGTTCCCGGTTGCGACATCATCGGCCAAGGACATAAAATAGTCCTGCGGGGGCATTAACTCTGACGTGTTCTCAAAGACCCTTAACCACACTAAGTCTCTAGTCGGTTCAAAATAATGCGAGTGCAGACCATCAATTAGAATTTGAAAGGTCGCAAAAGCATCATTTTTCTCCCCAATCAGCCACTGGTAGCGTGCGTAGTTAAAGAGTAAGGCAAGTGAACCCGGAAAGAGAGAAGAAGCTTCAGCGAAGATTGATTTTACTATATCTCGCCTCTTTTCATCTAAAGGTCGATTGACGACGTTTTCAATGGCTCTGTAGAGTGCGAGGGAGTACAGGCTGTGACGGTTTTTTTTATCACTCTTCGCGAGGAATAGACATCGGTCAAGATCAACTACAGAGGTGGTTCTGAGGGCATTAATTTTCTTGCGTCGGTAATTAAATCTTGCCACTTCAAAAAGGCAGTACTTTATAAATCGTTTGTCTCGATCCCATGGTTTTAAAAACAACTGTTCGAGTTCTGTAGAGATAAGTGTTTGGTTCTGGTTGAAAGATTGCCAATCTTCTGGGTAGGTCCGGAGGTTTTGGGCGACGTCTTCTTCCAAGTTAGACGAAGATGAGCAGCGGATGGTAAGTCGGTTAGCTTCAAGCAAGTCGATGGCTACATCCTGACCACCATGAAGTGCAAAAGATCCATTCAAGAGTGCATCAATTGTTCGGGACTGAATACCTCCGTACATCCGGCCATTGAATATTGGCATGAACTTGGAGCGTCGGACGTGAGCCAGGTACTTTTCATTATCCATAAATCCGTGGTGGATGCGAATGTTCAAATCCGGATTATCGATAGTTGCAATTCGGAAGAGAAACTGTGCTTTTTCCCGCATGGTTGGTGTGAAAGAGAGGCCAGTGTGTAGGAGGTCGATGTCTTTTTTGCAGGGCGTTTGCAAGATATTGGGTTTCTCAAAAGGGAGAATGATTGCAGGAAAGACAGAGACAGGACAGTTGTAAATGCGGTTCAGGTAATAATGCTCATACGCTCCATTGCCGACAATAAGATCGGCACGCTGCAAGTCCTGATGCTGGTAGGCCAGCTGGAAATCGAAATCATAATTTAGAAATATCACTGGTCCATTAAAATCATACAGATCATTGGGAAGCCGTTGACCATATATGTCGAGGACAATTATGGCGTCTGGTTCAAATCCTCGGGGTATAATATCAGAAAGTGGCGGTGCGGTTTCGTCTCTCTTTACCATGGCTTTGATGATTTCGAATCCCTCTAATTCCTCTGCTGGGGCATGGTGCTTAGAGTGAGGGCCGTAGAGAATGAGCACGTTGATAGCTGGTTTTTTAAGAAGAGACACAAGGTTTGAAGAACCCTGGAAGTTTTTAAGAATCTCGCCTGCAACAACGTTGTTTCCGAGGCACCATTGACCATATGCTTCTTGAATTAAGGTGCCAGGCTTCAAACCATCTGAGTTCTTTTTTATAGCACCACACATGATGAGGGCGGCATTCTCAATTTCCGGTACATTCTCAGCACGTGCCTTTAATAAAGCGATATAGTGGTTGCCAGCAGCTAAAGCCTCTTTAGCAGATCCATAAGCGTCTAAAATATCTTGAAGATTGGGAGAACGTTCGAAGTCTGGTCGCAATCGGTGGTCCATTAAGTGGTAATCAGGCCTTTAAATTTACGACTTCTGGAAAGAGGCCAGCTTTCATAACTTGGCCTGGTAAGGGACTATCGAAGAATTGCTCGGCCCAATGAGAAACTGCTATTAGTTTTTCTATATCGACCCCGGTTGCGAAGCCCATGTTGCGGAGCATGAAGCACAAATCTTCGGTGGCGATGTTGCCGGTAGCTTGAGGTGCAAAGGGACAGCCGCCAATACCACCGATAGAGGCATCCAGAAAATCTATTCCGGAGGTTGCGGCAGCGGCAGCGTTAGCAAAGCCTGTGTTTCTTGTGTTGTGAAGATGGCAGCCTAATCCGATGCCATTGCCCACTGCCATCCGTACTTTTGTGATCAAGTTGGAAATTTGCGTTGGCACGGCGGCGCCTATGGTATCTGCCAAACCGATTTCCAAGGCCCCACCGTCAACTAGTTGGTTGGCTATATTTATGACATCCTCCGTCGCCACCTCCCCCTCAAAAGGACAGCCAAATGAAGCCCCAACAGTACAAGATAATTTAATTCCAGCTTCCCGAACACGGCTGGCTATACTTCTATAATCTGCCAAGGTTTTTTCAATGGTCGTGCCCTGATTTTTCTGGTTGAAGGTTTCGCTGGCAACTACCACGTAGCGCAATTCATCGACACCCGCATCGACGGCTCGGTCTGCACCACGAGCGTTTAGGGCAAGTCCAGCATAAATAACGGCGTTATTGCGAGTGATGCCAGCCATTACTGCTTCTGCATCTCCCATTTGCGGAACTCTTTTCGGATTTACAAAACTCACAGCTTCAATCCGAGATACGCCGGTAGCAGATAGCTTGTCGATCAATTCAATGCGTTCCTCTACGCTCCAGAGGCGGGGTTCGCTTTGTAGACCATCACGTGGACCAACTTCGCAAATTTCGATTGTGCCGACTTTCGCGTTCATGTCATTGCTCCAAACTGTGAAGGTTATTTAAATTATATCAGTGGCAACTGAATTGACCAGCGTTGTTCTATTTGTTGGCTAATACGATCGGGGTAAATCCAAAATATGTTCGGCAATGTAGGATAAAATTAAATTTGTGGAGATTGGGGCTACTTGATATAAACGTGTTTCCCTAAACTTACGTTCTATATCAAACTCCTCCGCAAAACCAAACCCACCGTGTGTTTGCATACACATATCGGCTGCCTGCCCAGAGGCTTCGGACGCTAACATCTTAGCCATATTTGCTTCGGCACCGCAGGGTTTATTTGAATCAAACAACGCCGCTGCTTTTGCAACCAATAAATCTGCAGCCTCAGTCGCAGCATAAGCTCGCGCAATTGGGAACTGGATTCCCTGATTTTGGCCGATTGGGCGGCCAAATACTACGCGGTCACGGGCGTAGGAAGACGCTTTTTCAATAAACCATCTGGCGTCCCCGACACATTCCGCTGCTATTAATATGCGTTCAGCATTCATTCCATCGAGAATATAACGGAAGCCTTCCCCTTCTGTTCCAACTAGATTTTCAGCCGGAACGCGTAAATCATCAAAAAAAACCTCAGTAGTTGCATGGTTAATCATCGTTGGGATGGGTTGGATAGTCAGACCGCCCTCTATAGCATCGCGTAAATCGATCAAAAATACGGATATGCCGTTATGGCGTTTTGTGACCTCCTCTCGTGGCGAAGTTCTTGCTAATAATAACATAAGATCGGAATATTCTGACCGTGAAGTCCAGATTTTCTGGCCGTTTATTATGTAGTTATCACCCTCTCTGATAGCTTTCGTGAGAATACGTGTCGTATCACTGCCGCTGGTAGGTTCGGTCACTCCAAAGGCTTGCAACCGCAATTCACCAGAAGCTATTTTTGGTAAATACTTAGACTTTTGTTTGGTACTACCGTGCCGAAGGATTGTTCCCATTGTATACATCTGCGCATGACAGGCGGCGGCATTACCCCCACTTTTGTGGATTTCTTCCAAAATAGCTGTAGCAGCTGCAAGTCCTAATCCACTCCCTCCAAATTCCTCTGGTATCAGGACGGCAAGGTAACCACTATCTGTTAATGCTTTAACGAATTCGGAAGGGTAAGCACGTTTTGAGTCCAATTTCTGCCAATATGTATTCGGAAATTGTTCACATATATTACGGACACCTTCCCGAATATCCGTAAAGTAATCTTCAGTATATTCTGTCATTATCTGGACTTACCTAAGTATTTACGTAGATTAATATTCATAAACTAAACCATGTTGGCCGGTTTGGAAATTGGTGGAATAAATTGGCTAAATTTTACGGGGAATGGATACGACTCCAAATTCTAAATTGGTTAGGATCAACAATTATCTAAACCGTCACGCCGCATGGCCTTACGCCGCCCTGACTTTATCGATGTTATTCTTTGCCAGCAACCAGATCTTGGGGCGGATTATACCTGGCGAGGTGCCACCCATTGGGCTTTCTTTCTGGCGATGGGTTTTAGCAGGGTTATTAATATTACCTTTCACCTGGCGCAGGTTGCTGGAGCATATTGATTTAATATTGGTCAACATCAAGCTCCTTTTAAAGCTCACCTTTGCGCTAGTCATTCTGGGAAATACAACTATTTATATAGCACTTCATTATACGACGGCGATTAATGCTGGTGTCGTTTCGATGACGCAGCCAGCGGTGACAATTTTTCTTACGTGGCTATTTTTCAGGGAAACGGTAACCAGAAGTCAAATACTTGGCGCATTAATTGCGGCAGTTGGTGTTTTAGTGATCATCCTTAGGGGCGATATTCAAGCCTTGGCAAATGTCACAATTAATATAGGTGATTTTTGGATGTTAGCGTCTGTGTGCGGCTTTGCTTACTATGCAGTTTTCCTGAGGCAGTCGCCAAAGGGAATTCCACCACTTGTTCTATTAAATATCTTACAAATTTTAGGCGTCTTAGTATTATTGCC
Organism: Rhodospirillales bacterium; assembly: GCA_028345065.1. Lineage (GTDB taxonomy): Bacteria > Pseudomonadota > Alphaproteobacteria > Rhodospirillales > UBA2165. The sequence goes on along the minus strand of JAOMCN010000020.1, from coordinate 7,929 downwards.
CTTTTACCTTTGGGAAACTGCTTATGTAATGCCCATGGAGGTAAATTACACTACCGTTATATCCGTCTTGTGGGCGGGTATAATCGTTGCCGTTGCGGCGATGGGTTTATGGAATTTTGGAAATCAGGCTGTTGGAGCGAATAAAGCCAGTGCATTTGTTTATGTTAGATTGTTATTTATAACGATATTGGCAATGATAATTCTGGGGGAGGTTCTTCAACCATACCATTTTCCAGCCTTTGCCTTCATAATTCTTGGCGTATATCTGGTCTCTAGGGTCAAGCGTCAGACAATGTAATTGAGGCGATATAGAACAAGGTAGGGGCAACAACTTATTTCCCTGTGTCTTAGCCAAAATTATATTTAAACATTTTGGATTTAACCTGAAGAAGGCTCGGGTTTACAGTATTTTTTCCTGTTTAATGGTTCACTGAACCTCCATCGATAACCACGCATTGGCCAGTCATAAAGTCGCTATCCGGCGATGCAAGAAAGAGTAGTGCACCGATAAGGTCTTCCGGAACCTGACGTCTTTTTAATGCCCGTGTTGCTGTATTGGCGTCTACTGCAGCGTCATCAAAATTCTCTTGTGCCAAAACATTTTCGCTCATTACGAGACCAGGTGCCAAGCTGTTAACGCAGATGTTATCATCACCTACCTCACGTGCCAGGCAACGTGTCATCGTCATGACTGCGCCTTTTGAGGTCACGTAATGCAAAAGAAGGGGTGTCCCTTTAAACAATGTGCCTGAGGCAATATTTATGATCTTTCCATATTTCTGTTTACGCATTTGGCCAATGACGGCTTTTGCACAAATGAAAACACCTCTAACGTTCACCGCCATCAAATTATCCCAATCTTCGACAGAGATTTCAGTGAAAGGTTTGGCCTCAAGCTTTCCAAAAATCGCAGCGTTGGCAACCAGAATGTCGATCCTGCCAAAACGATCAACGGTATTAGATACCAGATTTTCGACAGATGTTTCGTCAGAGACATCGGTGGTTATGTTTATAGCTTCTCCGCCGCCCGCTCTTATTTGACTTGTTACTGACTCACCGTCATCTAAATCAGCAATGACTACTGTCGCTCCCTCCCTAGCCATGGCTCTGGCGTATGAAGCTCCGATGCCTTGTGCAGCTCCAGTAATTATTGCCACCCGATCTTGTATTCGTTTCATATGTATAACCTTTCATTTTATGTATAAGGACGAGAATGTGCGATAGGATACGATTTGAATCCAGATGTATTATATGTCTTACCCTCAGGTTGGCAGGGCATAAATTTTTTTCTGTATTCTCAATTAGTTTATGGTCAAAATTTTATTTGGTTCTCAGATATTAAATTGGGGAATTAATTAATGGACTCTATCCGAAAGGTTCCTACCACGATACTTACAGGGTTTTTTGGTGTTGGCAAAACGACGGCGATAAAGTCGATGCTGACTAGAAAGCCGCCACACGAAATATGGGCAGTACTGATTAATGAATTTGGAGAAGTGTCTGTAGATCAGGCAGCGGTCGAGAAGGAGTCAATTTCTGATAACGTAATTATCCAGGAAATTCCTGGTGGATGCATGTGTTGTATGACGAATGTACCCATGGAAGTTGGGATTTTGGAAATTCTCCGCCGGGTTAAACCCGATAGATTGTTAATAGAACCAACAGGGATAGGTCATCCAGCTGGCATTTTAGATGAACTCCGTGGTCCCCAGTTGTCAACTTCCTTAAATGTTAAGGCGGTCATCTGCCTTGTGGATCCAAGGCATGCCTTAGATTCTCGTATCCAGTCTGTGAATGTTTTTAATGACCAAATTCACCTTGCAGATATTCTGGTAGCAAGTAAGGCTGATATCGCAAATGCGGATGAACTGAAATTCTTTTATGAATGGGCTGAACAGCTTTTTCCGCCAAAACTAAGGATTATCGAAGCACGTCATGGCGATCTTGAATTACTGCTTCTTGATTTAGATATTGAAAATGCAAAAGCACCGCTTTTTCCGCATGCTCACGGTCACGTTCATAGGGAACGCGCGGCAAAACAGGAAGTGATTGTTATAGAGCAAGGAAACCCTCACCGGGCTTTAAATCAGGGGTTGGGGTATCGAGGATGTGGTTGGATATTCTCTGCCGAAGAGGTTTTTGACTCAGAAATGGTGGTTGACTTATTGGGACCTCCTGGCCTGTTGGGGCTACCAAAGGGTGCGATTATAGAGCGCCTAAAAGGCGTGTTTCGAGTAGAAAAGGGATGGGTGTTGGTTAATCGTGTAAATGGTGAATTTACTTTGTCGGAGATAGCCTATCGCAATGATAGTCGCTTGGAGGTTATCGTCTCAGAAGATCTAAAACCTGATTGGGACGAATTGGAGAGGCGTCTAATTAAGTGTTCGATCAGTTAGGTGCCTTTATTATTTTCGCTTCACTAACGGTTTGACTTTCCGTTGTGCTTTTCCAATGTAGGAGCTAAGAGGTCGTATCAGGCTATTGTCAGCATTTTGTTCAAAATAATGTGCCGACCAACCGGTAATTCGTGCCATAACAAAAATTGGAGTGTAAAGATTAATTGGGAAACCCATAAGATAATAGGCTGGCCCGGAAGGAAAATCTAAGTTCGGATGTATCTTCTTTTCCGAAACCATAATGTTTTCCATTATTTCATAAATCTCTAGCCATTTCGTGTCGCCTGCCCATTCCGTAAGGTCTTTTAGACAACTTTTCATGGTTGGGACCCTCGAATCTCCGAATTTGTATACCCGGTGGCCAAACCCCATAACAAGGTCTTTATTGGCGAACGCATTTCGAAGCCAAGTCTCTGCATTTGTTGATTTTCCAACTCTCTTCATCATTTCCATGACAGCTTCATTAGCTCCACCATGCAACGGACCTTTGAGCGCTCCAATAGCACCGCAGATGGCACTATAGATGTCTGATCTTGTAGAAGTGACCACTCTGCCAGCAAAAGTAGATGCATTAAAACTATGTTCCGCATAGAGTATTAGGGAGATATCGAAAGCTCGGATTACTTTCTTGGGTGGTATTTTTCCGAAACACATATGGAAAAAATTCTCGGCCATTGATAGGTTGGTGCGGGGTGGAATACGTTTTTTACCCTGTCGGAACCGAAAATCGGTTGCAATCATCGTCGGAATTTTGGCGAGTAGATTAATGGCGCGTTCAAGATCGCTTTCTAGAGGCTCTCCACCCCAAGCGATTTCTGTCGTTCCAAGGTAACTTACAGCCGTACGAATGGTATCCATCGGGTGTGCCCGGCGTGGAAATTTTCCAATCACATCTTTATGGGCTTTGGTTAGCTCGCGCAGAGAGCGTTCCTTCTTTTTAAAAGTGTTTAATTGTCTGCGGTTAGGAAGTTCTCCAATGAGAATTAGGTATGCCACTTCCTCAAACGTGCAGTTGGCAGCTAGATCTTGAACAGCATATCCACGATAAGTCAGGGAGTTGGTTTCTGGCATCACCTTGGACACAGCTGTCGTATCAGTAACGACGCCAGCTAGCCCTTTGTAAATTGTGGGGGCTGTTTTTGTCCTGGAAATGTTGCTACTACTCACTTTAGCTTTCTTAATTGCCACTTTCTTAGCCATATTTCTTCCTTCCGGTATAACCTCTACAATTTAAAATTATAAAGATTTTGATCAAATCTATTGTAATCTTCATAATGAAGAAGCTGATAAAGGCTTTTTCGCGTTTGCATTAAGTCAACTATTTGGGAGTTGGTTCCATCTTCCTTTAGTTGCTTGAGTCCATCCTCAACGGCTTTGTTAGCAAGGCGCAGTGACGTAACAGGAAAAATCGCGATATTGTAACCGAATTCTTGCAATTGTTTTTTGCTATATAACGGTGTTTTCCCGAATTCGGTCATATTTGCGAGTAATGGAACCTTAATTTCTGATCGGAATTTTTCATATTCTTTTGGCTCTGCAAGCGCTTCAGGAAAAATTGCATCGGCACCAGCATCAACGTATGCTTTTGCTCTATCGATGGATGCCGTCAAGCCTTCAACACCTTTAGCATCTGTGCGAGCCATGATCATAAAATTCTGATCTTTTTTTACTTCCGCTGCAGCTTTAATTTTCTGCACCATGACCTTTGAATCGACCAGAATTTTATTGTCTAGATGACCGCATCTCTTATTTGTAATTTGGTCCTCGATGTGGCAACCGGCCAAACCAAGTTCTTCAAATTCTTGGACCGTCCTGGCGACATTAAGAGCTTCACCAAAACCGGTGTCGGCGTCAATGATCGCAGGTAAATCAGTTACCCGCGCTATCTGACGGCCTCGCTGCGCTACCTCAGAGAGAGAGGTCAAACCGATGTCGGGTAAAGCTAGTTCTGCAGATAATGCTGCGCCTGAGATATAGATGCCATCGAAACCCAGTTCTTCAATAATTCGGGCGATGATGGGCGAGTGGGCGCCCGGCATCATCAGGAGTTTTCCTTTAGAAATCGCGTCTCTAAATTCAGCCCGTTTTTCAGCGGCGGTTTTATTCGCGAATAGCATTAGAATATCCCCTCACTATTTCGCGTGTGAGGAGCCAAACTATCAGAACTGAGTTGAACATTGATTTCCCGAATATGGTTTGGATTAAGTTCTGGGAGATGCTGAACTAAATCTAGGAAGCGTGTGCTTTCTATATCGGTGACGAGACCCTCGGTTAAAATTTTGAATTTACGTATATAATCTTGTCTTACAAAGGGTTTTTTTCCAGCCGGATGGGCATTTGCAACAGCTAATTCATCTACAATCATTTTCCCAGAGGATAATTCCACTTCTAGGCGTCCTCCAAAAGCCCTCTTTCCTGGATTAGGGTCATGATACCGTTGTGTCCATGCCGGATCTTCAACAGTCGATATCTTTTGCCATAATTTAACAGTATCAGCACGATTTGCGCGTTCTGGGGTGTAGGAGCGCACGTGATGCCATTCCCCATCTTGGAGTGCCACAGCTAGAATATATGTGATCGAATGGTCAAGTGTCTCCCGGCTAGACGTTGGATCCATTTTTTGAGGATCTTTTGCCCCGGTACCAATTACGTAATGTGTGTGATGGCTAGTATAGAGGGTAACCTTCTCAACACTTTCCCAGTCTTCAATCTTTTTCCGAATGCTGAAGGCAAGGTCGATAATAGCTTGGCTCTGATATTCGGCAGAATGCTCTTTCGTGTAGGATTCAAGGATCGCCCGTTTGGGTTCACCAATGTCAGGGAGTGGTACTTGATAAAGCGCCTCCGGGCCACCCAGGATCCAGGCGATTACGCTATCTTCACCCTCATATATTGGAGACGGTGACCCTTCACCTCTCATGCAACGGTCTACGGCTTCGACGGCAAGTTTTCCAGCATGGGCGGGTGCGTAGGCCTTCCAGCTTGAGATTTCACCTTTTCGAGATTGACGAGTAGAAACGGTTACGTGAAGGGCCTGTTGAATTGACTGATAAATGGTCTCGGTATCTAATTCTAATAACGAGCCAATACCAGCTGCAACAGACGGTCCTAAATGGGCAATATGATCAATTTTATGTTCGTGGAGACAAATACCCTTCACCAGATCAATTTGAATTTCATAACCAGTAGCTAAACCACGGATAAGATCCCTACCACTTTTGTTCATCTGCTGGGCAACAGCCAAAATCGGGGGAATATTATCTGCCGGGTGGGAATAGTCTGCGGCAAGGAAAGTATCATGAAAATCAAGTTCTCTGACAGCAGTCCCGTTTGCCCAGGCAGCCCATTCAGCGTGGATTTTTTGGTCGTTGGGAATACCAAATATTGCCGCACCGTCGTCTCTTGGATGGGCTAATGCCTGTGCTCGGGCACTTGCGACCGGGTGACGATTTATTGATGCGATAGCGACGGAGGCGTTGTCAATAATTCGATTAACGATCATTTCGTTGACTTTATCTTCCACCGCCACAGGGTCCGCAGACACGGCGGCAATTTTCCAGGCCAACTGATTTTCTTTAGGTAACGTTTTAGAAGATGGATAAACTTTAAGATTATGTTTTTTCACTGGCTCCCTAAACCTTCGTTATTTGCTCTTTAAAGGTGTTACGGGCGTCAAATGACCAGATTAAAAGCAGCTCTGCAAGTAATAGTGATTGAAGCTAGCGGTTTTGCAAATTGCCGGATGGAACGGTGATTGCTATGTTTTTGTAATTTAAAGAGATTAAAATTTTATTCATTAACGAGGTATTGATATGGTGACTTCTAAACAAAGCCACATTATCGACAGACATGCAGCGCTGGGTTTATTGCACTATGCCATAATGTCTGAATTTACGGGTAAGACAGGCAATCGTGCTGCCGTGCTCGAAGAACATCTAGCATACCAAGTCCAGTTAGAAGAGGACGGAAAACTATTTGCTGCCGGGCCACTCCTGCGAGAGGATGGCGAGATGGCTGGTATTGGCTTGATCATTGTCAAAGCGGGGACCCTGGACGAAGCCAAAGAAATAGCGAACCAAGATCCTTTTCATCGAAGTGGACTGCGGGCTTATAAAATATGGCCCTGGAAAATTAATGAGGGTGGGGTTGACTTAAAAATCAGGTTTGCAGCAGGTTCCTTCGATATTTCATAAGAGTTTTTCGGAGTGTATTTTGTTTTGTCGTCCTACGTCGAGGATAGGGATCGGTCAATTTGACGAGAGCCTTTTTACGGATTGATATCGCTTAAGTTCCACAAAATGTCTGATAGATTTCGTTACTAGGTTCTGGTGGTTTTGTGAATTCGGACAGCCCATTATCCCCGGAGTAGGGGGTCATGAGAACGTTGAAAAGTTCTTCAAACGGTTCGAAGTTATCTTCTTCAATAGCCGCAGTCAGTGTATTTTCTACAAGATGATTCCTGGGTATGACATTTGGGTTGTTTCGACGCATCAAATCTGAGCAAATTTCGAGAGGCACATTTTCACGACCTAATCGAGAATGCCAATCCTGGGCCCAATTATCAAAAAGGTTTAAGTTTCTAAACAAGCCACGGACATTTCTGGCACCCACTCCACTCAGTGGCTCATCACATAAGGCACGAAATGTTAGAGTAAAATCAACGGCATCCTGATGCATCAAATCAAGCAATTTTTGTATCAGTTTTAGATCTTTTTCTTCAGATGACAGCAGACCAATTTTGCGGCGCATATATGTAAGCCAATAATCTTTATAACGTTCTGGAAACTCCTCTATAATATCGCGAGCTATTTTTGCTGCTCTTTCCATTGTGGGGTCGATGACTGGCAGAAGAGTTTGAGCGAATTGCATAATGTTCCACTGAGCAATTTGGGGTTGATTGGAATAAGCGTAACGTCCAAAATTATCAATTGAGCTGAAAACCGTATCTGGGTCATATTTATCCATAAAAGCACAAGGTCCAAAATCTATTGTTTCACCTGAGATGGACATATTATCAGTGTTCATAACGCCATGAATAAAACCAATACGCATCCATTGGGCGACTAATTTTGCCTGCCTATTAGTTACTGCCTGGAGAAGTGATGAATAGGGGTTTTCCAAAATTTTTAAACTCGGATAATGTCGGTCTATGATATAATCAGCGAGTTGCTTGACCGCTTCGTGATCACCTCTTACTGCGAAGTACTGGAACGTGCCAACACGCACATGACTTGAGGCAACACGGGTTAGGACGGCACCAGGCAAAACGGTTTCTCTGTAAACAGGTTCTCCCGTTGTTACCGCTGCTAGAGCTCGCGTCGTTGGGACGCCAAGGGCGTGCATTGCTTCGCTGATAAGATACTCTCGAAGAACCGGACCTAGCGCTGCCCTGCCGTCACCTTGCCTTGAAAACGGCGTTTGTCCTGAACCTTTGAGTTGGATATCCCGGAGGTTTCCTCCAACATCTTTTACTTCTCCAATTAATATGGCACGGCCATCACCCAACTGCGGAACGAAGTGACCAAATTGATGT
>JAOMCN010000002.1 GCA_028345065.1 Rhodospirillales bacterium | reverse complement strand
CCTCCGCCTGCATGACGGTACCGTTAACAGGCGCCCTTAGATAATCGATATTTCTTTTTAATGCCGCCTCAGCAACTTTAGCTGACATGGCAGGTGATATGGTGCTCATATCGATCAGGGTCACATTTTCTTTGCTATTTGCAATGATCCCGTCGTCAGCAAGTGCAATTTCTTCAATGGCTTTATCATCGGAGATCATTGTGAATATCACGTCAGACGAAGATGCCAATTCTTGTACAGAGTTAATGGCTGTTCCACCCAAACTCTCGTGGTTCATTGTCTTTTTGGCTGTACGATTAAAGACAGATACTTTCTTGCCAGCTTTGATCAAATTGATAGCCATCGGGTGGCCCATTTTGCCAAGACCTATCCATCCTATATTTTGCAGAGATCTCTGAATTTCTGGCATATTAGCGTTCCCATAATTTTTTAATTACGAGGATCAAATAAAGAGTTATCCGTTGGTAGAATATTCCCTCGAAAAAACTTGGCCTCAGACTATGGATATAATTTCTTTTATGTCTACGCTGCTAGGTCCGTTAACCGGAGGCCGCAACCATCAAAAGCTATCTTAATTAACGCTTTCTCTTCGTCCGTGAGATTTAACATAGGCCGCCTGACTGGACCACCAGCCTGACCCAAAAGATCTTGCCAATATTTACCGTGTGCCGGTGGTTTGTCTCCTGGTTTGGTTTTGCGAATTGCTTCGCGCACTGGATTGAGGCTATCTCTCACTCTTTTTGCTTTTTTTATATCCCCGGCAAATGCAAGGTCCGTATATTCGCGCATTCTTTTATCAACTGAAGTTTGCAACAAATAGGGGGGTGAGGAACACAGATACAACCTCCAACCCAAATCAACAATATTATCGAACCACTCTTCCTCAGACGCGGTACTGACGATCAATCTGTCTCCTGCCATTCTAGTTAATTCTGTATACATCTCGCGGGGTACACTGTATTTGATTGCAACTATATTAGGAAGATTTGCAATGCGGTTACACAGTTCCGGACTCATAAGATATCCGCTGTCTGGATGGCTCCACATCGCAATGCCAATCTCTACATTCTCTGAAATATGCTTGTAATATTCATAAAGCAACTCATCCTGGTTAGTCGTAAAATGGAGAATAGGTGCATGAACGACGATGTAATCTGCGCCAAGATTTTGCGCATATCTGGCTAATTCAATGACTACATCCATGTTCTGATCAGAACAGGAAAGGATAGTACTGGCGTTTCGAGAATTTGGTTTGTTATTTACTTCTTCTACCGCAATCTTCATACATTGCTTACGCTCTGATATACTCATCGAAAAGAATTCGCCTTGTTTCCCTGCAATGAATAATCCATCAATCTCCAGATCATCAATCCAATGACGAATATTCTGGCGAAACCCGGTTTCATCCAATTTTAAAGACGGTGTAAATGGCGTAAGGGCTGCCGCCCATATACCACGCATATTCTGTCGGGCAAATTCTTTTGCTTCAGTCTTTTTATATTTCATAGGTTCTGAAAATTGTTTGTATGTTTGAGAATGCTTACTTTGCACGATTTCATATTATGAAATGTTTCGTTAATATAACTTCGTGAATTTTACCATAAACCAGAGAGTATGCTTGAACAATGAATAACGATATAAAAAATTGTCTGCCACCCGACCGCCATCCCCGTAAGCCCAACATTACTTTACCTCCCGGGTCTATCGATACCCATGTACACGTTTTTGACAGCAAATATACGCTATCTCCGGCTCGTGGCTATACGCCGCCTGATTCGACCCTGGCTGATTTGATTCATCTTCACGACACACTTGGACTGGACCGTGTCGTATTTACACAGCCGTCAATATATGGAACGGATAATTCAGCAATACTTGATGGAATAAACAATTTAAACGAAGCAACATCTAATCGGGCCCGCGGCGTAGTTGCTGTTTCTCTGGATGTTACTGACGAGGAACTTGCAGATTTCGATGCTCAGGGAATTCGCGGTATACGCCTCAATACGGATAATAAAGGTGGTATGCCAATTGGACTTGATCAAATTGCCCAAATTGCTGAAAGAATAAATGACCTTAATTGGCACCTAGAGTTTCTTTTTCCAGGTCAGGATATTCTCGACCTAATGCCCATCTTTACTTCTCTCAAGGTTCCAATGTCTATCGGCCATTTTGCCTACCAGCCGGCTACAGCTGGAGTAGAAGCACCAGGTTTTCAATCTTTACTGGAGCTCATGCGTCAGGGAAATACATGGATGAAAATTTCGGGTGCAAATCGGGTGAGTGAGACTGATTTGCCTCCCTACGATGATGTCAAACCCATGGCTCATGCCTTAATTGAGGTGGCGCAGGACAGGATAATGTGGGGTACAGACTGGCCTCATCCCAACAAGTATGAAGTCAACCCAAACGACGGTGATTTGGTTAATGCGTTTGGAGATTGGGTAACCGATGAGAGGCTGCGTACTAAAATATTGGTGGATACGCCTGCTTCGTTTTACAGATTTTAGTAACCAAAACTAATGATTTAATTTGATGATGTAGTCATTGATAAATCATCTTTGTTACAGCTTGAAATAATGCGCTATTTTGATCAGACATTTGTCTCGACATTGCGAAGTGATGGGCCCCATTAACGACGATTTCAGTTGCCGGAAAGCCACCATCCTTCCATGCCTCGTAATAAACGCGAGATTGTCGGCGGAATTCGTTTGGTTCCGGCGCGCCATATGAAACTATTAAAGGACATCCTGTCGGCGGCAAGTGAAACAATGGACTAAAATTTTGGGCTGTCTCAATATCCATACCAAGCTCATCATTGTATCCATACTCCGCGTGTACGAGAGCCTGGAGGTCATATACCCCACTTATAGCACACGCTCCTTTTATAATGTCCGAAGGTACTCCAAAGTTTTTATGCCAATCTGGCATGAGTATACAGCCGGTTAGGTGGCCTCCGGCGGAATTACCGGAAACATATAATTTTGATGGGTCGCCCCCGTATTTGGAGACATTGTGATAAAGCCAGACAATCGCCGACCGTACGTGATCGACCATTTGATGTATAGAATAGTTTGGAGCTAAACCATAATCTATCGGAACCCACATAACTCCGGCCTTCGTAACCGAGCTAGCAGGAAAACTCCGTATATTTCTTGAACCGCTTCGCCAGCCACCTCCATGAATGTCTACTAAAATTGGCGCTCGATCTACAGCTGCTGGAAAAATATCGAGCTTTTGCGGTTCGTCATTTCCGTATTGAACATCCTTAAAACAGTCTAACTTTGTTACAACCTTATGACTCATCTCGGCACTTTCCTGCTGGTAAGCAGGCAGGTCCTTGATTGTTTTTGCAACATCAAGTTGAATAGCGAGATCTGTCGCCGTATATCCCATATAAACAATAGATTTGTTTCTGTTAACTTCGTTCATCTTGTTTGGATTTCTTCAAATGGGGGTCATGGAAAACTATAGATCATGCATCACTTTGATTTAGGGAGCAATATCGGAAATTCGATAAAGAAAAGAATTGTAAAATTTGGTAAATTATTGAGAAACATCAAATAATTTGATTACAAGATCGATTTGCAAAGATGCCAAAAATAATAAATTAGAGGAAGCATTTTAAAACAACAATCATCCAACATTTTCGACTTTAATTAAGTTGAAAATTAAAACACGGGGGGAAGCCATGTCAGATTGGATCAAAAAAAATGGCATGCTTGTGGCTAGCGAGCTAGGTAAATTTGTTGAACATGACTTGATAGTCGATACCGGTATTAATTTAGACAAATTTTGGACTGAGTTTGCCAGTATTGTTCAGGATCTAGCGCCTAAAAACAAAGTTCTTCTATCCAAGCGGGAGGAACTTCAAAATGTAATCGATGATTGGCATCGTGAACAAAAAGGCAAGGAGTTTAGTTCATCGGCGTACAAGTCCTTTCTCTCAGAGATTGGATATTTACTGCCAGAGGGTGGAGCATTCCAAATCACAACCACAAACGTTGATCCAGAAATCGCTACCATCGCAGGACCCCAACTTGTTGTGCCTGTTACGAATGCCCGCTTCGCGTTGAACGCTGCAAATGCCAGATGGGGAAGCCTTTATGACGCACTTTACGGTACAGATGTTATCGACAGCGAAGAGGGTAAAGAAATTTCATCTGACTATAATAGCGTCCGGGGCGCAGCTGTAGTTGCATACGCCACAGATTTTTTGGATACTTTTACACCACTTTTAACCGGCAGGCACGCCGATGTCAGTTTCTATTCAGTTGTTGATGGGATCCTACAGGCAGGGGATACGACACTAGTCGATACAACTCAATTCGTCGGTTATCAAGGTGAGCCAAATAATCCTTCAGCGATATTATTGAAACACAACGGTCTTCATATCGAAATACAAATCAATAGGGATCACCCAATTGGTTCGGAGAGTCGTTCTGGTGTTAAGGATATTGTTATGGAGGCAGCTATTACTACTATTCAAGACATGGAGGATTCGGTTGCAGTGGTAGATGCCGAAGATAAGGTGCTGGCCTATAAAAATCTGTTGGGTCTTTACCGGGGAGATTTGGAGGATACCTTCGAAAAGCAAGGATCAATGATAACACGTAGATTAAATTCCGATCGGGAATTTAGGTCACCAAACGGAGGCAAACTGATACTCTCTGGACGTAGTCTCATGCTTGTCCGAAATGTCGGTCACCTGATGACTAATTCCTCGGTTTTGGATCAGAATGGTAATGAGGTACCAGAAGGCATTATGGATGCTTTCTTCACCGGCGTAATTGGGCTCCACGATTTAAGTGGTCGGTCCCAATTAACAAATAGTAAGGCGGGTAGTATTTATATTGTTAAACCGAAGATGCATGGACCTCAGGAAGTTGAATTTACCTGCGAATTGTTTGCTCGGGTTGAAGGCGCTATCGATCTACCAAAGAACACTCTAAAATTGGGTATCATGGACGAAGAGAGACGAACCACGCTCAACCTCAAGGAATGCGTTCGTATAGCCAACGAACGGGTGGTTTTCATTAATACGGGATTTTTGGACCGAACTGGTGACGAAATTCACACATCGATGGAAGCGGGACCCTTTCTCCCGAAGAGCGAGATCAAGTTGGCCCGGTGGATTGAAGCATATGAGAATTGGAATGTGGATATTGGCCTTGAAACAGGAATGCGTGGCAAATCTCAAATCGGTAAGGGGATGTGGGCCATGCCGGATGAAATGGCCCAGATGATGGATTCAAAAGTAAGTCATCCAAGGGCAGGTGCCAATACGGCTTGGGTTCCTTCACCAACTGCAGCCACTTTACATGCCATACACTATCATCATGTCGACGTCTCCAGTCGCCAGGAAGAGCTGATTAATCGTCAACGGGCTAGTATGGATGCAATCTTAGAAATTCCTCTTTTAGGTGGACGAAATTTATCCGAAGACGAAGTCCAGTTAGAGTTAGACAATAATTGTCAGGGAATACTGGGATATGTAGTGCGGTGGGTAGACCAAGGTATAGGTTGTTCCAAAGTTCCGGATATAAACAACGTAGGTCTTATGGAGGATCGTGCAACTTTAAGAATATCGAGTCAGCACATAGCGAATTGGCTATATCATGGCGTTTGCAACGAAGAACAGGTGATGGAGACAATGAAGCGGATGTCTGGGGTGGTAGACGAGCAGAATACGAATGACCCCAACTATCGTAATATGGCCGATAATTTTGGCGCCAGTTTGGCCTTTTCCGCGGCGTGTGACCTCGTTTTTAAAGGTCGTGAACAGCCTTCAGGATATACTGAGCCGATCCTACACGCCAGGCGCCAAGAAACTAAAGCTATCGGAGTTTAGTCTAGACCATCGTATAGCCAGGCAACACCATCATAATTCTTTGGGTCCCTACCAGATAGCATCATGGTGCGGAGTTCACTTACCACACCTGCGGCATGATATATGTCCCCGTAGATGCGTGCGGTGGTTTGTACCCGGCCCGTACGTAAGTAGCGAGTTTGTTCGTAATGTTTGAAGGTCGTCTCAAAGTCACTATCGTTTGCCTCCAACAGTTGGGCTAGTACCACTGAATCTTCTATGGCCATGCCGGCACCGGCTGCGAGATATTGCAACATTGGGTGTGCCGCATCCCCTAAAAGGGTCACCTTTCCTCTAGACCAGTGCTTGATTGGTTCACGGTCGCACAGAACCCACATGCGCCAGCTTTCTATCTTGTTGAGTAACATGTGAACTTCAGGGCGTTCATTCTTGAATTTATCTTCAAGTTCTTTGGGGTCTCCAAATGCATCCCAACCTTCTTCGTACTTATCAGAATGGAATACGGCTACGATATTGAAAATCTCGCCACGACGAAGCTTGTAGTGAACTAGATGTGTCTTGGGGCCAGCCCACAATACAACGTCGTCGTTTAAGACCGGCTCTGGAACCTCATCAATAGGTAACACCGCTCGATAGGCTATATGACCCGAAACACGGGGGTCGCCGTCTCCAACAATTTTTGAACGAATATTTGACCAAAGTCCGTCAGCAGCAATTAGCGCGGCTCCCTCGTATACTTCATTATTCTCCCCAATGGCGGTGACACCAAATTCGGTTTCATCAAAGTCGGTCACCTTCACCGAGATTTGCATTTCAATCAAACTGGAATTTCTGCAGGCATTGATGATGGTATCATGCAGGTCAGAGCGATGTATTACCCCATAGGGAGCTTTGAAGCGTTCACGGAAATCTATGCCCAGATCAACTCGGGTAATTTCTTCTCCCGTTTCAGCGTCATTCATAATCAAATTATTCGGATAGAATGCGATATCCTGTATTTCTTTTTCGATACCTAATCTAATAAACATTTTATGAACGTTTGGCCCAAGTTGAATTCCAGCACCAATTTCACCAAATTCATTGGCTTGTTCCAATATAATGCTTGAATATCCCTTCTGCGATAACGCTAGCGCACAAGCGCATCCGCCAATTCCTCCGCCAACAATTATGATGGGTTTACTTAACTTACCAGACGCAACCATATTTTTCTCCCAGCGCATCTTAATTTGCATGGAGGACGATGGAAAATCAATTATGTCAGGATAGAGGTTTTACTCTGCTAGAAGTTCATCACCGGGAACAATGCCTGACGGAAGCGTTGAAATATGATCCGCAATTTTTCCCGGACGTGTGAACCAAACGTTATCCGCGTCAGGATGGTCTAAGATGTGATTTAATATTTTTCGGAGCCCAGCCAACCGATATGGTTGGCCAACAACAAATGTGTGTAAGGCAAGGCTGAATACCAACGGTTGGGATTTTGACTGGCGTAACATTTCGTCAAAATGTCCAATTGTTATCTCTGAAAACTCGTTGGCAGTATGACGACGCGTTAATTGTGCAGGTGAGTCGTTAATTTCTATATGATAAGGAATAGAAAGAAGCGGCCCTGACCGAGTTTTCATCCAGATAGGTTGGTCATCACAAGGCCAATCCATGATATAGCTGCATCCGGCCTCCTTGAGTAAATCAGGTGTAACATCAGATTCCGAAATCCACGGCCCCATCCATCCATCTGGACCATTTCCTTCATGTTTTTTAAATATAGATACCACCTCGTCGATTAGCGTGCGTTCATCATCCTCGCCATAATCACTTTGTTGTTCCGAGTTGGTGCGGCCGTGACCCACAAATTCATCTCCTCGTTGACGGATACGCTCGGGTATTTCCGGGGCGTAATCATAGATTGAGGAATTCATAAGGTGGCAGGCTGGAAGACCTAATTCATCAAGCAGGTCGAATATTCGCCAAATTCCGACCCTTAACCCATAATCGCGCCAGGCAAAATTGCGCACATCAGGTTGACGTCCTGGATTTGTTGGTGTGTGACCAAGACCTTCGCCAAAACTAAAATGCTCAATATTTAAGGCAATATAAAATGCGAGTTTTTTTCTATCCGGCCAGTCGTAACTTGGGCGATTGCCAATGGGAGAATATTGATACCTACCGTGTTGGCGAATTTTCATTTGTCACTCGTTTCAACATCTAGATTATCGCCAGAGAGCCAAAGGAAAACGGACAAAACTAATCTTACCTATCAAGCACCGATGCGTGCTGACTTAAGTGTGTCGGTTTCTAACTCTTGATCCCTTATAGAACCTATCAATTCAGAAATATGTTCAATTTTTCTTTCGCTACACCAAACTTCTAAGTCATCTATTATCGCGGGTAATGCGGTTGGGTTCCGAAATGCTGCGTATCCGATACCAACGGCGCTGGCCCCAGCAAGCATATACTCAACTACATCTTCAGCTTTGCACACGCCCCCTAATCCAATAATGGGAATCGATGTCTCTTGAGCGATTTGGTAAACCATACGCAAAATTATAGGTTTCAAGGCAGGGGATACCAGCCCGCCAAATTTGTTACCGAGGGCAGGTTTGAAATTATCGGTGTTAATTTTTAAAGATAAGAACGTATTTGCGACGACAACTGCATCGGCACCACCTTCTTCCGCGGCTAAAGCCACAGACACGATATCCCCAGCATTGGGCGACAATTTTGCCCAGACGGGTTTTTCGGTTTCTGCACGGATGCCCCTAATGACGTTTTCGGTGTGTCTGGTCTGAAGTGCAAAATTTCCCCCGGTGGGGTCACGGGTCGGACAAGAAATATTTACTTCCACGACGTCGACACCAGGCACACTAATATCCCGCGCCATCGCGGCAAATTCGTCCTCGGTTTCCGCTGAAATACTAACCACCAATGGCGGTTTATATTTTTTATATTCCGGCAGCATTTCATCGAGAAAGTATTGAATTCCATTTCCTGGTAATCCAATTGACTGAATAATACCGACTTCTGTCTCGGCCATTCTTGGTGTCGGATTACCCACTCGAAATTCTCGCGAAACCGTCTTGGCAACCATTGCACCAAGGCGATTAAGATCAATTATTTCCGCAAAATCATAAGAAAATGTTCCTGAGGCAGGCATGACAGGATTGGACAATTGAACTTCTCCAATCTGAACGGATAGGTCTACCATCCGACGGCCTCCTGAATATCAAAGACTGGTCCATCTTTACATATTCGCCGTAGAACCTGTTTTCCATTTACCTCAAAAGTCCGAACACATATGTAACAGGGCCCTAGGCCACATGCCATAATTTGTTCCAATGCGACTTGTCCCGGTATTCCATGTTTCAGACCTAATTTTTTTGCTAAGTTTAACAAACGAGTCGAACCACAAGTAAAAAAGGCATCTATCTTTCCCATTCCTATTAGGTTTTCCAACAAATTTTCTAAGTTTTCTACCGAACTAGTATCGTTAGCGTCAGTAACGGTAATAATTTCAGCACCAATCTTTTCAAATAATTCTTGGGACATTAAGAGATCAGGGGACCTAGCGCTAATAAAAGCTGTTACCCCTACCCCTTTCTCTGAAGCCAATTGTGAAATAGGTGCCAATGTCGCTAACCCCACACCTCGACCAATTACGGCAACGTTTTTCCATTCCGTCTCTAATGAAAAACCTACTCCGAAAGGACCCGCAATATTGACAGTCTGATTATTCATTAAAAGTGCCATACTTTGTGTTCCGCGTCCCACACACTTATAAAGAAATTTTATCTGTCCACGCGTAACGTCTACCTCATAAATACTCATAGGGCGTCGCGTAGCCAACTCGTGATCATCAGCAGAAATACAAAGTAATTGAAAAAACTGGCCAGCCTTTGCCTTTAGTGCTACCGGCGGGGCTTCTAGAATCATTAATTTGTAATCATCGTTTACCTGTTCGTTTGATACCACATTACAAATACATTCAGCCGCCGGAAAATTGCTATCCTCGTTATTGTCAGAATGATTCTCAAACGGTAAGGGAGCGGTGGCAAAGGTTTTTGAGGACGAGTTTATATTCATGCTCTAAAAGACTTCTCTAACAACATTTAATGAGATAAACGAATGATACATGTGAATGTAAATTCATCAATGATATTTTAGTTTGTACGACATCTAGCATTATCCTCTTTATATTTACGATTAATTATCCTAATCCAAAACACTAAATTTCCTTTTCCTGTTGTCTACTGAACAACAAACAAAAATTTGCTGCTAAATATCTGGTCTCCAATAGATGCAGAAGGTCAGGGTTAGATTAAATCTCCGTAACCGAACACCATGGTAATATTGATCCGATGATTTTCATAACCAGATTTAAAGTTCACCACATCAGACTGATGAAATAGTTCAGATTTAAAAATTACGGCACGATTTTCCCGATATGGAATAGACAGTGTCTTACCTCCGGTTTTGTGGAGGTATTTCTCTATTAATTTTTTATCTTTATGGAAATTGTCTAAGCGCCAATTTTGGGGTGGTGGAATTTCGTGAATTATTATTCCACCGGTTTCTGGATCAAGATTTGCTGCATCCGGAGTTACCCAAAAATTTAAACTAACCGAACCAGAATCGGCGTGTAAATCTATCCCCTGGTTTCCATGTAAACCCTTAAACGCCCAAACTTGTGTAAGCGGAAGGTCCTCAAAGATTTTGGGTAATAGATTTTTTATTTCATAAGCAATTTTCAAGAGCAACGGATTTGCCAAACCGTTTTCTAAGTAGGCGGCAAGTTGGCCGTCAATGTGGGAAAAATCATACCAGATTGTAGATTCCAGTAGAAATCGCCGGAGGTTAACAAGCGCGCCCGCAGTCAAAAAATCATCGAAGTAAGCAAGAGTTGGCGTAGATTTATCATATTGCCGAGAAATTGTTTCGGTTTCCAATAGTGGATTGATGACATCTGAATTAACTTTTGGAAGATTACATATGTGGAAAGGGCGGTTGTAAGTTGTTTTAATTCTAAGCAGTTCATTTTCAGTAAGTTGGACGGTATTCTGAGAGGATTTTTTCCAGTCAATCCTGGAAATCAATTGCCTATAATTATCAACTATCCTATCGATACCGCATTTATCTAATCCAATATTTGACAAATAACGGAACTGCGCGGCATCGTGGGAGAGCTTAGCCTTTGTAGTATAAAAACTCTCTTTCTTGCCGAAATTCCGATGCTGTTCGGATTGGCGGATTGTCATCGTTTCATCAAAATACTTTTGTGCTTTTTCAAAATTACCCAAAGTTAAATTGGCCAGTCCGGCATTCAACATAGCGCTGTAATTGTTGGGGTTATTCTTTAATAGCTTGACGTAAATATCTAATGCCTTTTTTAGCTCGCTCAATTTCATAAAGGCATTTGCTAAGTTTTGTTCTGCCTCCGCATAATCGGGCCTTATTTTTAAAGACTGCTTATAGCTCGCAACCGCCTGATCAAATTCTCCTAGGGCCAACAGTGCACTACCCTTGTTATTAAACGCCTCGGGATAATCAGGTAAAAAGCAGATTGCTCGATCAAAAAATTTAATTGCCTCTTTTTGTTTGTGCTTCTGGGCAAGGACTACGCCTACATTATGTAGGGCGCTAGAATTATTAGGTTCCTTACTAACTAAAGTAAGATAGGCGTTTTCCGCCTTGTCTAGACGACCGGCCTTATGAAATTCGAGCGCTCTTTGAAATTCTTCGCTTATACTATTTGGCATGAGGTTGGACTTAACCCAAATAAATATATCAATAAATGCAATACTTTAATCTATTTATTAAAACGGCGCTACGAACCAATTTTGTCATACCGCTTGCAAAGGAAATGTTTGGGTGTGAGCATTAAATCCACTATCTAATGAAGGTAATACAATTAAATTAGCATAGGTAATCTTAGGGACCGTGAAAGCACCAAAATTCAGCTATACAAGAGGAGAGTCTTTGGATCAGGTGCTCATGTTGCTGAATGAGTACGGGGAGGATGGGCAAATTTTGGCTGGTGGACAAAGCCTTATGCCGACATTGAATATGCGTCTGTCAAACCCACAATTATTAATTGATATAAATCATCTTCATGAATTAAACAGCATTACATTGGATGACAACATAGTCCGCATTGGTGCACTTGCCCGCCACTCAGAGTTAGCTCTTTCTCCCATTATTGATATGTATCTCCCATTGATTGCTGATGCAATTCCCCATGTAGCACATATAGCCGTTCGTAACCGCGGAACATTTGGGGGTAGCGTCGCGTTGGCAGACCCGGCGGCAGAGCTACCGGCATGCGTGTTGGCGCTTGGTGGCACTGTAGTGCTCCAAAGTGTCAAAGGAATAAGAAAAGTTAAGGCTGATGATTATTTTTTAGGATTATATGAAACTGAGCGTAAGCCAAATGAGTTGCTGATAGAGGTTCAAATACCTGTACAAGATCTCACAGGGTTGTGGGCGTTTGTCGAGCTTTCGCAACGGAAGGGAGATTACGCGATAGCGGGACTCGCGTTTATAGGAACTTCCGAGAAACAATTCATTAAAACAGCGAAGTTGGTTTACTTTGGCAGCGAAATAAAACCAACCTTGGCCAAGAAAACGATGGCCATTCTTATTAATACTCGGTGGGACGATAATACCCGTAAATTGATTGCAGAAACATTAGGGCGAGATTTAGATCCCATGACCAATTTGCAGGGTAGTGCGAAAATGAAATTACATTTGCAAAAAGTTCTTACTAACCGAGCAATTGATTTGGCTCTAAAGAGAGAGAAACCGTCTAGATGAGTGAAGAAACATCTGAAATAAAACTCACTGTAAATGGTGATCTTATTACCAAAATAGTCAATGTGCGCCAGCATTTAGTCGATTTTCTTCGTCTTGAACTTGGTCTGACGGGGTCCCATTTAGGTTGCGAACATGGCATATGCGGTGCTTGCTCAGTCTGGGTAGATGGATTGGTTGTTCGGGGATGCCTGATGTTAGCTGTTCAAGCTGATGGCGGGGATGTAACGACGATAGAAGGTTTAACCGAAACGGGCGAGATTGCCGATCTTCAGAAAAATTTTGTCGATCGTAATGCCCTTCAATGCGGATTTTGTACACCAGGAATGCTCATGACGTTGGCCGAATTATTACGCAAATCAGAATTGAGTAGTCGTGAAGAGATTAGGGAGCATATTTCAGGAAATTATTGCCGCTGCACCGGTTATCACGCAATCGTCGATGCTGTTGAGACTACAATTAGCGATAGGCTTGGAGATAGTTAATTGGCCAATAAAACCACGCCGCTGACAATTTTGGACAGGCCTAATAGTTATATCGGAAGGTCTTTATCACGTGAAGGCGCTAAACGTGCTGTTGCCGGTAGGGGTCGCTATACCGATGACATATCTTTGCCGCGCATGCTGCACGCCGCTTTCGTGCGCAGCCCCTATGCACATGCAAAGATCCTGGCTGTCAATGTCGACGAAGCAAGGCAGCAACCTGAAGTTACATTAGTTATGACAGGTACTGAACTTCAAGAATTATGTACCGGACCATGGATTGGAACTCTCTCGTCATTTGAGGGCATGAAGTCGGCACCGCAGTACCCAATGGCAATTGGGCGTGCGTGTTGGCAAGGAGAACCTATTGTTATGGTAGTTGCATCTTCTCGTGCGGCTGCTGAAGATGCCGCCGAGTTTGTGACTATAGAATATGAACAATTGCCGGTTGTTGCGGACAAGGAAACCGCGTTAGATCCTGAATGTCCCATAATACACCCCGAACTTGGTGATAATCTTGCATTCCGTAAGGTTATCGATAATGGAGATGTAAAACAGGGTTTAGCTGACGCTGACATCGTAATTGAAGAGACTTTTCAATTTGGACGCCACACTGCCGTCAGTCTCGAAACCCGCGCACTTCTGGCGGATTACGAACCTACCGATGGTCACCTCACAATTTATACAAGTAGCCAAGTACCGCACATGATACAGGCTGTATTTGCACGTACGCTTGGTGTGGCCGAACATAAAGTACGAATTATAGCACCTGATATTGGGGGTTCCTTCGGCCTTAAGATCCACACTTATGGTGATGAGGTAGCGACAACAGCCGCTTCGATCAAACTTGGTAGACCTGTCAAATTTATTGCAGACCGACTGGAAAGTTTTTTAACAGATATTCACGCTCGTGAAAATCGCGTGTGGGGTCGTATTGGTGTGTCAAAAGAGGGTGAAATCAAATCTTTAGAGATCGATGTGCGTTCTGCTGCGGGTGCTTACTCGCAGTTTCCGAGAACCAGTGTTTTCGAAGCAAACCAGATACTAAACATTACGGGGGGACCATATAAGCACAAAAATTACAAAGCTAAGACGGAAGTTGTGTACCTGAATAAGGTGCCAACCTCTCAATATCGGGCTGTAGGTCATCCAATCGGAAATTCAGTCGGAGAGGCGTTGGTTGACCAGGCCGCTGAGGCCTGCGGCATCGATCCGCTAGAAATGCGGCGACGAAATATAATGGAAGATGATCAATATCCGCGGGTAAGCGCTGCAGGTATAAAATTGCAGGATATGTCTCATCAGCAATGCCTCGAGGCGCTGGCAAAACATATGGATTACGAGAACTTACGTGTTGAACAAGATAAATTTCGTAAAAAGGGTATTCAACGTGGAATTGGAATTGCGGCATTTATTAAAGGCACCGCACCAGGCCCGGCAGGATATTATGGAACGGGTGGCGCTCCCATCGCGTCTCAAGATGCTTGTACGATTAAATTAGAGCCATCAGGCGGTGTGATTTGTATGATTGGTGTTACGGATCAGGGGCAAGGTGTAGATACAGTGATGTGCCAAATTGCGGCTTCAGTTTTAGGCCTGCGCGCTGAAAGCGTGCGGGTGATTGAAGGTGATACAGATGCCGTGCCATATGGTGGCGGAACTTATGCATCTCGTGCAACTGCGATCGGCGGCGAAGCTACGTATCAGGCTTCTCTTCTACTTCGGAAAGAAATACTGTCGATAGCTGGTACCCTCTTGCAAGCGGAACCAATTACACTCGATATAGTTGATGAAAATGTCGTAAATAAGTCAGATAACCAAATTAGAATTTCGGTCTCTGAGATAGGAAGAATTGGGCATTTTCAGGTAGCTGAATTGCCAAATAACATACAACCAACCCTTTCGGTAACCTACCGGTATCGGCTTCATGATGCCCTTTATATCTTCACAAACGGTATCCAAGGTGCATACGTTGAGGTTGATATAGATACCGGTTTCATCAAACTCCTTAATCACTGGGTAGTTGAAGATTGTGGTCGCGTGATCAGCCCGCAGTTAGCCGATGAGCAGGTGCGGGGAGGTTGCGTTCAGGGGATTGGTGGTGCGTTGTATGAAGAGTGCGTTTATAACGAAGCGGCACAACTTCAAAATGGAACACTAGCTGATTATCTCACGCCAATGGCTGGGGAAATGCCAGATATAAATGTTTATCACATCCAAACCCCAACCAGCGTCTCGGAACTGGGAGCAAAGGGCGTTGGTGAGTCTGGAACCGGAGCGGCTCCGGCTGTCCTGATGAATGCGGTAAATGATGCTTTACGTCCTTTCGATGCATGTGTAACAAAACAACCGATGACCCCTGAAACGGTGCTCGCGTCTCTTGGAACGGTATAGATGGACTAAACTCAATTTAGCCAGGAATTGAGATGTCTTGTAATTTTTTAAATGCCGTTGGATCCTTTTGCACTTACCATTATATTTATTGCTTTAGGGTTAGGCGCGGTGGTGAAGAGTATCGCCGGTGCTGGTCTTCCGCTGGTCGCGGTACCGTTTATGGCGATATTTTTAGGCGTAGAACATGCGGTTATTGTAATACAAGTGCCTAATATTGTCTCTAATCTATGGCTAATCTATGCAAATAGATCAAAATTTAGAGAAATGCCTCTCCACCTAGAGTTATGGATCCCTTCAGCCGTCGCCATTTTTATCGGTGTTTGGTTCTTAAGTTCTGCAGATAGAGATTTTATAGGTGTTTTGTTCGCCGGATTTTTGGGAATATTTTTGGTACTTATATGGTTGAAGCCAGAATTTAAACTTTCAGGCTTAACTAACAAAATTGTTACACCTGTTGTCAGTGTTTTGGGGGGGTTTATTCAGGGTTCTGCAGGTGCTTCACATCCAATTTATTCACCGCTTCTCTATTCTCTTCGCCTAGGTAGGGAGAGCTTTTTACTTTACAGCGGTTTATTATTCGGCTCCTTCAATATAATTCAAGTCGTTGGCATGCTGATATTCGGTATGTTTACTTTGCAACATTTTTGGCAGGGACTGGTTGCACTAATCCCGTTATTTATTTTCCAGTATGCCGGAATGAAATTTTCAAGTCGTGTATCTCCCGCGTTATCCAACAAAATGGTTTTGGTAATCCTGACCGCGATTGAACTGAAACTAATCTGGGATGTTTTCATAGGATAAGATTTTGACAATGTTGTCAGATATTCGACACTAAATCTTAGGATTAGACGTTACCGGTTGAATATTAGGTCGAGATTATCGGTTTTTATAAATTGAACATCCGTTGGGCGTTGCTGCTCAATATTGGTTCATGCTCGTTTGCAGGGCGAGATTCTATAATATCTTTGAGCTTAGGCACGTCATTAGGCATGGGCTGGTCTGTACCAAACATTACTTTTTCGGGACCGGCAACTTGAATCAACAGATCCAGAGCTCCTTTGTCGTAGACTATAGCATCATAGAAGATACGTTCTTCGAGGTATTCACTCGGCTTCATCGTTACAGGCATCTTTACGAGCGTTTCTTCATTAAAAAACACATCTATTCGACCGTGAATAAAGGGTAAGAAGCCTCCACCGTGAGATGCGATGATTTTTAAACTTGTGAACCGCTCAAAAAAACCATTCAGTAACATGCGGGAAAGAGCCAGTGTAGTATCAAACATAAATCCGGCGACCGGCATCAGAATTCGTTCTTTAGAAAAGTTAATTTGTTTTGACCCATAAGGGGCCGTTGGATGCAAAAGCACAGGGAGTTTCTTTTCATCAATAGCTCGCCAAACAGGTAAGAATAGTGGGTCGATAAGATCTCTCTCATTAATGTGAGCTGTTGCAAAAACACCGACAGCGCCAATACTAAGTGCTCTTTCAAGTTCCAGTACTGCGGCATCCGGATACTCCCAGGGCAATGAGGCAAACCACCGAATACGGTCCGGGTAAGCTGTCTGGCCTGCAGCCATTTCATTATTGGCGAGTTTTGCAGTCTCACAACTAATCTTTTCGCCTCCCCATTGTACGTTCGGAGAAGTCAGTGAAACAATTGCAAGGTCAATTCCCGAGTTGTCCATCATTTTTATGCGTTTATCGTAGTCGAAGGCCTCATCTTCGAATGCACATGCAGGAGATCCCATCTCCATCAAATAGTCTCTGCCATCTTCCATAGATGCGGAGGCGTAGTTGGGGGCTCCATGCTTATTCAACATATCAAGCCAGGCGTAGCCGAACATGTGGGTATGAATATCAATAACGCTCATCGAGGACCAATTGACCCGCAGACAACATGCAAATTTAGGTTTTGTTCAATATCCCGGCCAATCAAAGAGCATGGACGTGTGGATCATCTACAAATGATTCTGGAAAATCCGGGCCCCATTGATTGTTTAGTCCTTCAGGTGGAGCCCATCTTTGCGGCTCGTGTGTATTGTTGACCAAGTCACTGTCCGTCCAGTGTTCATGAATTCGTCCCCACGGGTCACGCCAATAATCAAATACTTGGCTTCCGAGCATGTGACGGCCAATTCCCCACGCGTGCTTATATCCTTTTGACTTGAGCCAGTAATGTCCAGTTTGAACATCATCGAAGTCGGCGGCCTCAAAAGAAAGATGATTAAACTCCGCGTGATCACTTTGGATTGCCAACAACACGTGATGATCTACATAATTCTCCCCGGCATCAATATGATTAAATGTCATCATATCCTTGGTTTCGTCCTCAAAATCCATAATCGCATCAGTCATTATCAGGCCAAGCGTGGATTGATACCACTCATTGAATTTTTTCAAGTCAGCAGTTTTTACCACTGCGTGTGCACTTCGTTTAACTTGGGACGCTTGGCCGGGGTTCATTGATAGTCTCTGTATTTTCGTTCGTTTATATTTATCGTTCCCTGTGTTAATCGAAACATCGCGGACGTCCAAATCATCAACAGTTTCCATTCCATGGATGACCTCTATGATACGCCCATCGGGATCCGTGAGATTGACCCGTTTTCCGCCACCCGGTTCATCTATTTCATGAATTTCGCTAGCGCCGGGTGCTTTTGAAATTATTTCTAGATCCTCTTCACAACTGGCCCACCAAGCTAAGCCGAT
This sequence comes from Rhodospirillales bacterium, assembly GCA_028345065.1. Lineage (GTDB taxonomy): Bacteria > Pseudomonadota > Alphaproteobacteria > Rhodospirillales > UBA2165. Next base: position 83,556 of record JAOMCN010000002.1, on the reverse strand, counting down.
GTGAGTAGGTTCACCAAGTTCCGTGACATGGATGTGATGATGATCGCCATCAGTACCTCGCATATAAAGGGCTTTTTTGGTCCGATCAGCCCGTACCATACCAAAATCCACCAGAAATTCTTCCATTCTATCTAAATCAGGTGCCCCTAAGCGACCATACGCCAGGTCAGTTGCTTTGATCATGTTTGCCTCCTGGAGAGAACTATGTTTCCCGAGCAATCCTAAGGTACGCGGTATACTTTGAAAACAAATTAATGCAATCTAATCGCAGTTTACAGAAGGTCTATGAATTGTCCCTAAATCAACTAGGATGGGCGATTAAATGACTGAATCAGTCTCCCCGTGGACGTGATTATATTCATATTTGCCACGAATGTATGGTTTTCATCCCTTTAAGCTGTGTTGGAAATTTTGATCCAAAAATCTACTTTTATGCTATACTGATATCGATATGGCGCCACCAGACAATATTGATTTCAAAAAGTTCAAAAAACGGTTAGAGACTGCTCGGGATGAACTCCAATATTTGGAAACCCTTACCAAAGAAGGACGAAAGCCGGTTGAGCTGGATCAAACTCAGCAAGGTCGCTTGTCCAGGATGGATGCTATCCAGGTGCAGGAAATGGCGTTGGAGCAGGAACGCCGTCGGGAATTGGAGTTACTAAGAATTAACGCAGCGTTGCAACGAATAGGAGAGGGGGAATTTGGCTTTTGTAACCGATGTGGTGAACAAATCCAAATTAAACGTCTGGAGATTTCTCCCTCCAATCCTTTATGTCTGGACTGCGCTCATGCCTGAACTAAACCCACTGGATTTATAATCATTGTGCTTAATTTTGAAAATTGAAGCAAAATATAGCTTTAAAAATTGATCCGCACACCAGTGCAAGAACTTTGGTGTGAAGTGTTATTAACCCTCCTAACTAGATGACAGATACATTCTTATGACTATTTTCTGTTTCTAATTGCATTATAGAAAGTTTAAAAACGGATTTTAACTCCATAGCTGGATTTTCAATCACGTAGTGGAATAATTTAATGTTACAAAAATTTACGTTCATTCTGGTTGCCGTTTGCATAACATCAACGGCCGCAGGACGCGATTTATCAAGAACTGCTCCCCATCCTTCTCTATCTCCATTAGATGTAGTCCAAATTGTTATGAACGCATTACAGAAAAATGATGAACCAAGCAAAAATCGTGGCATTGCAGTAACATATAATTTTACTTCTCCTGCTAATAAGAACGTTACCGGACCAATAGACCGTTTCGTCAATATGGTTACCGGGCCGGTTTATGGTAAAATGGTTGACCATCTCGGCGCTGTTTACGAGAAGATTAAATTAAAAGGGAATAGTGCCAGCATTGATGTGATTATAAAAGTTGCCTCAGGCAGGTTCGTCGGGTTTCGTTTTTTACTCACAAAACAGAGGGACAACGAATTCGAGGGAACTTGGATGACTGATAGTGTCACCCCCATCGAGGTAATATCTTCTTAGCAGGAAATTTCACTAATATTCACCTAAGAGTTCTAGTTAGAACACCAGGTAGGCCATGATAAGGATAAAACTTCTTTTCTGGTTATAATACGGAATCTTGCGAGACTGCTACAGACCATTCGTTACGCTCACGACCACACCGGAGGTATAACTTGCACGGCTTGACGCAAAAAACGTTACCATGTCAGCTACTTCATATGGCTCCGTAGGGCGTCCAAATGGCATGTCTGGCAAGACGTCTTGCCATCGACTTTTATCGCCAAATTGCATTTCGGCAAGTTTTTCGTGCTGCACTATCATCCGTTCTGTCTTAGTGATTGACGGGTGTATTGCAACAACCCGTACTCCATAGTTCTGACTTTCCCTACCAAGCGCAATGGTGAAGTTTGCCAACGCGACATTTGCCATGCTACCAGCAATATAATTATAATTTGGATTATCCGCGGCACTACCGATTACGTTGATAACTACGCCGGAGCCTCTCGCCTTCATTAATGCATATAATTCTCTGGTCAGGTGGATATATCCAAATAATTTAAGCTCCCAGGCGTCACGGAGCCGTTCGTCATCAATTTCCTCTAGTCCCCCGCTGGGAATTGAACCAGCATTGTTTATCAGAATATCAATATTTCTGCAGTCATTCGCGAGCTTGCTTCTATCCTTAGCTGCGCTGAGATCGGCAACGTGTATATCCACCTTAACGTCGTAGCTATTTGAAATATCATTTGCTGCCGTTACCAGACTATCTTCGTTTCGGGCGGCTAAAAGGATATTGCAACCTTCCCCAGCGAGAGATTTTGCTACTGCCAGACCGATACCTTTTGAGGCGCCTGTAATAAGAGCGTATTTATTTTTTAGATCGAGGTCCATTTTTCACCTACCATTATTTTAGGCTTCTAAATTAAATTGCGAATAGAAAGAACACTGAATTGGGGCTTGTAACAAACTCTTTTTACAGAAAAAATATAGATTGTTAGGCTCAACAAAAAAATTGGAGATTACTTGTGAAAATTATCTTTTTTGATGATTTCAGACTTGGAGTGTTAAGTGGTGATCAGGTTGTGGATGTTTCCGATAAGGTGACGGATATACCGATGGTGGGGCCCCACGACCTGATAAATGGCTTGATCGAGAATTTTGAAAACTATCGTTCTGTCTTTGAGGCTGCTGCTGCCTCTGGAGATGGGGTTCCCCTGGATGGTGTCCGCATCCGACCACCATTACCAAGACCTATTAATATAGATTGCATGGCGGTAAATTACATGGAGGACGGTACGCGATCTGAACCGGCGCCCATTAATGCTTTCACAAAAGCTCCAAACAGCATTATTGGACCCGATGATACGATGGTTCTTCAAGACATTCCGGCGACCGTTTTTGAGGGAGAGGCAGAACTGGGGGTTGTTATGGGAAAGCGTTGCTATCAGGTAAGTGAAGCCGAGGCGATGGATTATGTGTTCGGCTATATCAATTTTATCGATGGCTCTGCAAGAGGGTTGCCGCCGGCGGGGAATGTGTTTTTTCAGATGAAAGCTCGAGAAACGTTTACTCCTATAGGACCCTATCTCGTCACCAAGGAAGAGATAACCGACCCACAGAGCCTTCCTATTAAACTTTGGGTAAATGGCAACCTTATGCAGGATTTCAATACAGACGACATGGCGCATAGCATTACGCGTTGTATTGAATGGATAAGCCACGTGCACGCCCTGGAGCCGGGGGATATTATCGCGACCGGAACCAATCACGGGGGACTCAATCCGTTCCATGATGGGGATGTGGTGGAGCTGGAATGCGAAGGTCTTGGCAGACTTAAGATCAACATAAGGGATGATCTTAAACGTACTTGGGAAAGAACTACACGGCTTAAAAGGACGGAAAAAGGGTTGGAACCACCGCATGCGCCGCAACTAACAGGAAAATATGCGCCGCAGTAAAATGATTTAGCAAATATATCATTATTTAGTTCAATGTCCTGTAGTTTAATAAACTACAGCATGGTATCGGCTAAAGTCGGGAAATATAAGACCGCTTACCTTATTAAAAGTAATTTATCCTCTTATGGATGAGCGGCTTCGACTTGTTTTGATTGCCGTTTCCTGTCGTGCGGATCAAGAAAGCGTTTGCGGAGACGAATTGAGGTAGGAGTGACTTCTACCAACTCGTCGTTACCGATATAGGCAAGAGATTTGTCGAGGTTCATGTGGATGGGCGTCGTGAGGTCTACGGCTTCGTCCTTGCCGGAAGCACGAATGTTAGTTAGCTGCTTGGCCTTAAGCGGGTTTACTTCGAGGTCTTGGCCTTTGGCGTTTTCGCCGATGATCATCCCCACATAAATCTTTTCACCAGGTCCCACGAACAGGGGGCCCCGTTCCTCCAAATTCCAGAGCGCATAGGCGGCGGCTTTTCCTTCTGCCATCGAAATAAGAGTACCCTTACCCCGTCCTTTGATCGGTCCTTTGTAACTACCGTAGCTATGAAAAAGACGGTTCATTACCCCCGTTCCGCGGGTATCTGTCATAAATTCACCGTGATAGCCGATAAGTGACCGCGACGGGACGAGAAAACCTAGTCTTCGTTTGTCTGAGCCCGACGGTTGCATTTCTGTGAGTTCTCCTTTTCGGGCAGAAATTTTCTCAACCACAATCCCGGAAAATTCCTCGTCAACATCGATGAACAATTCTTCAATTGGTTCCATACGTTCACCTGTCTTTTCGTCTTGTCTGTAAATCACGCGTGGCCGACTGATGGATAGTTCGTACCCTTCGCGGCGCATTGTCTCAATGAGAACGGCCAACTGCAATTCGCCCCGACCGGCAACCTCAAACGCATTCATATCTTCCGTGCGGCTCACGAGCAGAGCTACATTGCCCTCCGCTTCACGTTCTAAACGGTTCCAAATTTCTCTCGACGTGACTTTACTGCCTTCCGTGCCGGCCAGAGGTGAATCATTAATTGAGAAGGTCATCGCAAGGGTCGGAGGATCTATGGGCAAGGCTTTCAAGGCTTTTGTTATGGAATTATCACAAAGGGTGTCTGATACAGTGGCATTTTGGAAACCGGCGATGGCGACGATATCGCCGGCATATGCTTCTTCAACCGGCAATCGTTCGAGGCCCCGAAATTGCAGGAGTTTGGTAATTCGTGAGGTTTCTATTTTGACGCTGTCTCGGTTTAAGGCCTTAATACTCATGTTCTGCCTAACTTCTCCCGATTGTATCCGGCCAGTTAAAACCCGCCCCAAATAAGGATCTGTTTCAAGTGTGGTTACTAGAAGGCTAAATTCTCCACCTGGGTTAACATTGGGAGGGGGAACATGCTCGACTATTAGATCAAATAAGGCCCCCATATCTTCAGACGGTGTATTTGGGTCCGCTGTAGCCCAGCCATTTTTGGCGGACGCAAACAGAGTTGGAAAGTCTAGCTGCTCCTCGTTAGCGTTCAGGGCCACGAAGAGGTCAAATATTTCGTCATGCACCTGGTCAGCGCGTTGATCGCTGCGGTCTACCTTATTAATAATTACAATTGGATTAAGATTTAGGCGGAGGGCCTTTGTCAAAACAAACTTGGTTTGGGGCATAGGACCTTCTGACGCGTCCACTAATATCATAACTCCATCGACCATCGATAATATGCGCTCCACTTCGCCACCGAAGTCGGCATGACCCGGGGTGTCCACTATGTTGATCCGGGTTCCGCTCCAATCGACTGACGTACACTTAGCGAGAATGGTAATACCTCGCTCGCGTTCGAGAACGTTGGAGTCCATAGCACGCTCTGCTACTTGCTGGTTGTCGCGAAAAAGCCCCGATTGGTGTAGGAGGCAATCAACCAGTGTAGTTTTGCCGTGGTCTACATGAGCGATGATTGCGATGTTACGAATTTTCATGCGTGGTTTCTCAGTTTATGGAAGTCTACAGTCACCAGAGCGAGGATCCAAGTTGGACCCGTAGTTAAAGTCGACCTTAAGGTTTAACATTTAGTTGCAGGTTTAACGAATTTAATTGATATCCCTCGTGGGGATAGTCGTCTTCAAGTTATCGTGGCCGCCACCATCTATGTTTACCTGTTTAATAATGAAATTGCCAAAATGGTTAATTGGGTTGACCTCTGATAGAGGAGGTAGCCGGGGTGCTCACCATAGTCTTAACGGGACATGATGCCGATAGTGATTGACGTCTATATAGGCAGCTATAAAAATAGTTGCCATAGGTTACGTCCATTTTACGCGACTTGAGAACTGGGGTTATAAATAATTCATACGATTAGGAGGGACCGTGAAAGATGCCTCAGTAAAGCTAGTAAATATGCTGGATCCGGAGGTAGAGATTGAGACTATTGCCAACGGTAGCATAATTTTACGATCACCCAGGAGTATTGATAGTTATCCGGATAGCCAGAGCGAATGGCTTATGAAGTGGGCTAATCAAACGCCAGATAGAGTATTTATTGCAGATCGTCCAAGTTCTGATGGTTCATGGATTAAGTTGAGCTATAAAAAGTTTCTGGATCAGATTCAGTCAATCGGACAGGCATTGTTGAATCGAAATCTCTGCGGGGAACGGCCGGTTGCCATACTTTCCGACAACGGAATGGACAACGCACTCCTTCTCTTTGCAGCAATGCACGTGGGTATTCCGGTAGTGCCAATTTCACCGGCTTATTCATTAATGTCGAAGGATTTTGGAAAACTTAGATTTATTATCAAATCGGTGAATCCTGGTTTGGTATTCGCCCAAGATGGTACCAAGTTTGGCCATGCCCTTTCATCAGTGGAGTTTGGTGATGCTGAGATCGTGGTAAGTACAAACCCTCCAGACGGAATTGAAGTAACATCCTTTCACACATTAACTTCAGTCTCTCCGGGAGAGCTTGTAGATGAGGCATTCTCTAAAGTTGGGCCAGACACCGTCGCCAAGATCCTTTTTACATCAGGTTCCACCGGTCAACCAAAGGGGGTAATTAATACCCAGAGAATGTTGTGTTCAAACCAGGTTGCAATGTCGCAAGTCTGGACCTTCTTGAAAGAACGACCTCCGTTAACGGTAGATTGGCTTCCCTGGAACCACACCTTCGGAGGTAATCATAATCTTAACATGATGCTGTGTAATGGTGGTACGATCTACGTGGACAGTGGAAAGCCTGCAGCTGGTTTGATTGAGCAGACGGTAGCTAACCTGAAGGAAATATCACCTACAATCTATTACAATGTCCCTCGGGGCTATGACATGCTTCTACCCTATTTAGAGAAAGATGAGGAACTTCGTCAGTCTTTTTTTGGTGATATGGATATATTGTTTTATGCCGCTGCAGCCCTCACCCAGAACGCTTGGGAAAGGTTGGAACAGCAGTCAGAATCAGTTATTGGCAAGCGCGTGATGATGTTAGCCGGTTGGGGCGCGACCGAGACGGCACCTGATTGTACACAGGTATATTGGCCTATTCAAAAGGCCGGCGTTATAGGGCTGCCCATTCCTGGAACCGAACTCAAGCTTGTTCCCAATGAGGAAAAACTGGAAATTAGAGTTCGCGGCCCAAATGTCACTCCCGGTTATTGGAAAAGGGACGACCTAACAGAGGATGCATTTGATGAAGACGGGTTTTACTGTATTGGAGATGCAGCCAGGTTTGAAGATCGAAATGACCCCAAAAAGGGTATTATATTTGATGGGCGGGTGTCCGAGAATTTTAAATTATCTTCCGGTACATGGGTGTTTGTTGGTGGTTTAAGGACTGAAGTTGTCTCAGTCGCTCCAAATATTATTCAGGATGCCGTCATTACTGGACATGATCGAGAGGCACTAGGTCTTTTGATTTTTCCAAATGTAGCCGGGTGCCGAATGTTATGTCGCAGTTTAAAACAAGAAGTTTCTCTGGCGGAATTAATTCAAATGGGAGATGTTCAGAATCCACTAAAGGCAGCTATAAAGAACTACAACATTGATAATCCCGCTAGTAGTACCCGCATTTCCAGAGCTCTCATGATGGAGGAACCCCCCAGTATCGACGCTGGAGAGATCACCGATAAAGGGTATCTTAACCAACGAGCTGTCTTAGCTCGTCGTGCAGACCTGATTGATAAGTTATATTCGGAAAACCAATCTGTAATTATTTTTGAATGAATCAAACCGATAGCGTGGTGGTTAGTTGATTGACTAAGCGTTTTCTTTCGTTTCTTGAATAACTTTCGCTTTTGCCGATACCCCAAACTGGATTGGGCCACGCCTCGTCCTCCTCGAACCTGGCAATGACATGAACATGGAGTTGCGAAACCATATTTCCAAGCGCCGCGACATTAATCTTTTCCGGTTGGAAGAGTTTTTCAAGGGCCCGTGTTGCAACTGTGACCTCGGAAATTAGTGTAGTTTGATCCTTGTCACCCAGATCGTGAATTTCTGACAAGTCATTGTACCGCGGAACGAGTATCAACCATGGAAAACGTCTATCATTCATTAAAAGAAAACGACACAAAGGTAATTCCAGAAGGTGTATTGTATCCTTGACAAGGCGGTCGTCCAAAATGAAAGGCAACATTGATCTCCAGGTTTCTAAACTCGTCCAGCTGGTGCAGTTTTTGATATGTTTTTATTTGGTTGTTTAGTTTTCCTAATTTGTTTGCTCTTTAGTTTTAAGAAACCGGATATCGGGCCATTCTTCCGTTGCCTTATCCAGGTGCCAGGCATTTCGCGCCAGAAACACTGGCGATCGGTCATGGTCTTCGGCTATTGTGGTGCTGTTGTCGTCAATGAACCTTTTTAGTGTTAAATTGTCATCCGCTTCCACCCATCGTGCTGTATATAAAGACGTTCCCTCAAAAATAACCGGGACTTCATACTCTGTTCGGATTCTATCGGCCAGTACATCAAACTGCAAAGAGCCTACAACTCCAACAATCCAATCTGCTCCAGATCTTGGTTTAAAGACACGGGCTGCTCCCTCCTCGGCCATCTGTTGCAGCGCTCGGCCAAGGTGTTTGGCGCGCATCGGATCCTCCGGGCGGACAGACTGAAGGAGTTCCGGTGCAAAAATAGGAATCCCAGCGAATTGGATTCTCTCTCCTTGAGTTAACGTATCACCGATGCGCAGATTGCCATGATTAGGGATCCCTATTATATCCCCGGGCCACGCTTCATTTGCCGTTTCCCTATCTTGGGCTAAAAACAACACGGGATTGTGCAGGTTGATTGGTTTGCCGCTTCGGACATGATAAAGTTTCATGCCTTTCTTGAAATGGCCCGATGAAAGTCTAAAAAAAGCAATCCGGTCACGGTGTCTAGGGTCCATATTAGCTTGGATCTTGAAAACAAAACCAGTGACTTTTTCCTCTTCTGGCTGAACCTCCCGTGTCTCGGCTGATTGGGCTCCTGGCGATGGTGCCAACTTGGCCAGCCCTTCCAGTAATTCCAGGACACCAAAATTATTTATGGCGCTTCCAAAAAATACCGGGCTCAAATGTCCCTCCCTATATGGGGCAATGCTAAATTCTGGGCAGAGGCCTTTAATCATTTCCACTTCTTCTCTTAGCTTATCGCTAAAGCCATGGGGGAGCATGACATCCAGTTTGCTATCATTTAAGCCATTGAACTCTTTGACTTCACCATCGTTCTGTTCCAAAGCACCACTGGCATGTCCCTTAGGCATCAGAAGCAATCGCCTGCCTAGGACGTCGTAACAACCCTTAAATTCTCGTCCCATACCTATGGGCCAGCTTGCCGGAGTTACGTCGAGGGCTAGGGTTTGTTCAATCTCATCAAGAAGATCAAAAGGATCACGGCTCTCTCTATCCATTTTGTTGATAAAAGTTATAATTGGGACATCCCGCAATCGACAGACTTCGAATAATTTTAAGGTTTGGCTTTCGATACCCTTTGCCGCGTCTATTACCATTACGGCAGAGTCAACCGCGGTTAATGTGCGATACGTATCCTCGCTGAAATCTTCGTGTCCAGGAGTATCAAGCAAGTTGAATGTGTATCCATCATATTCATACGTCATCACGGAGGAGGCAACAGAGATGCCTCGTTCCCTTTCTACCTTCATCCAATCGGAGTGGGCACGACGGGCCTTGCCGCGTGCTTTTACTGCACCCGCCAACTGGATTGCTCCCCCGAATAGTAAAAGTTTCTCCGTCAGTGTCGTCTTACCGGCGTCGGGATGAGAAATAATTGCGAAGGTACGCCGCTTTGATATCTGCTCGCCAAGTGGGGACATTTCAAAATTTAATCTGGTGAAAATTATTAGACAATTGTGGCGAAGCGATACTACTTCGTTAGACGCTTATCCAGCTTAATATTAGATTTAATGGTTGCTGCGTTTTGACATCAGGTTATAGCGGCTATCCGATTTTACAGATACATCCATATCCTCACCGTCGCGTTTTATATTAAGCATGACTGTGACGCCAGCATTTCCCAAAGACCAAAGTTTCCGATACATACCTGATAAGGAGTTGATGGGTTCATCTTCCAATCCAGCAATAACGTCGCCAACCTCAACACCGGCTAAATCCGCTGGAGCGTCCGGAATTACGCCGGAAACAAATAAGCTGTTCATCGCTTCTGCGGTGTACATCCCGAGCCATGGCCGATAGGGTCCTTGAGCCAATCCGGAGCTCACCATATCATCGTAGATAGGTTCAAGAAGGTCGATTGGAACAAACAAATTTCCCGGGCTATCGCTTTTTCCCTCCTCTGCGTCATTAATCCATAGTGACCCGACGCCGCATAATGTGCCATCTCGTCGTATTAAAGCTGCGCCGCTCCAATTGGGATGGATCGGGGATGTGAAAATAGCACGATCGAGAAGATATTCCCAAGAACCGGCAAATTCTCGACGTGATACAACACACGCACTAATAGCATGATCAACTCCACCGTAAGGTGCTATTATTACTGGTTCATTTTCTTCTAAATCATCTGCAGTACCCTGCTTTATGAAGGGGATATCTAGACCAGAAAGAGTATGGATTAATGCCAAGCCTGATTCATGGTTGTACCCTATAATTTCCGCTTGGACTTTTTTCCCTCCTTTTGCTTGTAGGGTGATGGTATGCGCATCCACCACCAAATAGCCGATAGTAACAAGAATATTGTCTTTTCCCAAAAGAATAGCGTTACCTTCACGTTCTGTGCCAAGCACCCGGGCGCTGAAGGCTTCTTCCGACACGTTAGACGACAGTCGGACTACGGCAGATAGACCCGATTCAAGATCAAAGTCTACTTGATCCTGCTGGGGATGGGGTGCCAATTTCAATGATGGATCCAGAAGATGTAGCAGACCGCTAGGCCGGTGTCCGTTGATCTTTCCCGTTTCTGTCATCTTATTGGTTCACCGAGTGGATTTTTTGAAAACCGTGTGAATAGACTAGCCTTTTGATCTCATAAGTGGCCAGAAGAAAATACTTTAATGTCATCAACTAATAATTTTTAAGTGCCCCCTAGTGCGGGAGGTAAAGCTATAGTTGAATTATTTGATCTAGCCTCTCGGCGAGCGATATAACTAGATGAAGCTACAATGATTAATCCACCTCCCCAAGTCCATAAGCCAGGAAGTTCGCCAAAAACTACGAGCCCAATCGCTGCTGCCCAAATCAGGCGTAGAAAGTGGAACGGTTCCATAGCGCTGACATCGGCAAATTTAAAGGCCTGAACCATAGAAATATGGGCCATTGCCACTAATATTCCGATTGCCGCTAGCCAGAAGAGTTGCTCTATTGACGGTGTTACCCAAACAAAAAGCGCCGTTATCAAAGTAATCGGTGTTTGGAGAATTGCAACGTAAGCACTGCATGTTATGGCACTATCGCTTCGGGTAAGGTGTTTGGCGAATAGCTTTGATCCTGCAGCGCAAATTTGAGAGAGGATGACGAACAAAAAACCAATGCTAATTCCTTCGAGGCCGGGGCGAATAATAATGAGGGCTCCGAATGCACCAAACGACAGTGCAATCCATCGTCGTGCCCGAATTATCTCTCCGAGAAAGAATAGTGCACCGACCGTCACAAATAGTGGTCCAGCCAACGCTAATGCAGTTACATCAGCAAGAGGAGTATATGCCAAGGCCACGTAAAATGTTGTAAGAGATGCCGCGTTAAAAAACGCTCTAATAATGTGTATCAAAAGTTTGCTTGTATGAAGTATTTGCGTTCCGCGCCTTAATAGAAAAGGAATGTAAAATAATGCGGAAAAAAAATTAGAGAAAAATGCAATCTCAAAGGGATGAAGTGATATTCCAAATCCGCCTATATGGCGAATGATCCCGTGAGAGAGCGTGAAAAACAATCCACTCAATACGGTAAGACCCGCCGCCAAAAGAAACGATGGCACTGGATGCTGAGCGCCGCCTGGGTTTATCATAAATTTTCCGAAGTAGGTGGGCCGTGGCTGTTTGCTCTTTTGTGATAGTATAAGAGTTAGCAGGTGCGTTTCAAACTGTCACGCCAGTGAATATAGGGTCAAACAATCCAAAATTGAAATCAGAATTTTAATCGGGCACCTATCATCATACTGTGGCTGGAGAGTGTCGATGTGAAAGGTTGAGCTCGTTCATCCCCGAATTCCGGGTCTCTTGTTTGGAAATACCTGTAACTGGCTTCCAGCGTAGTACCGGGATCAATTGGGACGGATATTCCCCCGCCCGTTTGCATGGCAAACACCCAATCTTTACTGTCAGCGATAAGAGTTCCTTCCACCTTCAGGTCATTCATGAAGACGCCGGCCATACCAACTCCTCCATATACAAATGGAATATACGACCCCTGGTTGGAGAAATCGTAAGCTGCATTGGCCATAAATGCGAGCGAGGATATGGAGCCTTCCGTGCTGGTCGAGTTGAATTGAGTTCCATTCGCGGTACCGACTAATTGGTCAAGAGTGTTGAAGGAGGCCCAAATAACTTCCCCTTCGAGACGGAAATCATTCTCGAGATCAACACCTATCCCCCCGGATAAGGCAAAACCGGGATCGAACTCCATTGTGTTGTCATTGCCCGATGAACCGGTGGTGACTACCTCCGGCAAACTGTTAATTCCGGCGCCACCCTTAAAATAAATGTTTTGATAGCCCAGGAAACCGCTCTGACGTTCCTGTATGAGGGGATTGAGGAAAGGGTTATTTTGTTGAGCTTGTGCAACTTCTTTGTGTTCCCTAGTGGCATTGGGAAGCACTACCTTGATTACAGGCGGATCTTCACTTGTCGCGCCAATGTTGGCTAGACCCGCTATCATCTCTCCAGAACCCAGTGCCGGATTCGAAGTAGAAAAATTAGCGTTTTGTATTATTTCTCTGGGGAAAATTTCTTTTTTGGCAACTGGGTTCGATAGATTTGAAGGAATAAGGTCGATTACGATACGGTGACCACGTCCTCCGCCTGGTTCTACCATAAAAGGCTTTGCGATACTTACCGGTTGATCGGTCAGGATATTAAAGCTTCCTCCCGAAGCCAACGGTGAATAACGGAATTCCAAAACGCTGCCCTTGGAATGCCGAGGTTCAAAGGAGGAGGCAGACCACTCGATACCAGGCAATTGAATGAAAACAGCTTTTCCATTGTCCGAAACATCATAGTGAAGGTCCGTGGGTTTGCTTATGTCTAATACAACGCGGGTCTTATCGGTGTGTGCTCCTACCCGTACGTTCGTAACAATTGATTTGGTAGATTGCCGGGCAGCTATTTCCGTGCCAAGCGCTCCAGTTCCTAACGGAATACATGCCAAAAAGGCCGATATGGCCAGTGTTATTATAGCGACCATATGCCGCCTTATCTGACCCATCACCAAACTCCTAATTATTGTAATTTCAGTGCGGATTCTGCAATGGAATTCGTTAAAGAATGGATAAAATTACTATATTTAGTATGTTGTTGGTTTCATGAACCGTATTTGTTGGGGATATTCTATGATGATTTTGAAGAATTGGTATTTCGTCTTGTTTGCAGGTGCTGAACCAAATACCCTCCTATTGCTCGCTCCCTAAACTTCTCTATAATTGCTAAAGTGGTTACGTTCCCTGGGGCGCGAGGGAGATTTCATTTATTTAAAACACCTAGCGACCGCACTGGCTATAAAAGCCTTGGGAGTGGGGAATTGCGCCTTATTTCAGAGGAAAAGAAAAATGCCTGTGATTGATATTCATACCCACTCTCTTTCAGATAACTGGCTTAAACTTGTAAGGGAGAGGGGTAGACCTGAACTTGAAATTGGAAAAAATGCAAAAGGTGGAGAATTTCTTGTCGAGTTTGGAACGCCATCTATGGCATTTCACAAGGCGATGTTCGATTACGAGCAACGTATCAGAGATATGGACGCCGAGGCCATCGATGTATCTGTCGTTTCCCTGACATCTCCCAATGCATTTTGGGGCACGGAAGAAATTAGCACGGAATGCGCACGCATTATGAATGACGACATGGCAGCGGCCCAGAGATACTACCCCGACCGCATCCGCTTTTTCGCGACTTTACCCTGGGAATTTCCTGAAAAGGCGGTCCGGGAGCTGGAGCGTGCGTTCCAACTCGGCGCCGTCGGTGTCATGACCCTCGCCAATGTCCGGGGAAAATTTTTAAACGATCCTAAATTCGATCCTATCTGGGCAGATGTCGAGAGACGTGGTATGCCGGTTCTAATTCACCCTACCGTGCCGCCTGGTTCGGAGAGAATGGATCTTGGAACCCACAGTTTATTGGGGCCGGTTGGGTTTATGTTTGATACCACACTCGCGATAGCCCGTATGATTATGGATGGCTTTTTTGACCGGTATTCTGACATTAAGGTCATCGCTTCGCATGCCGGAGGGTATCTACCTTATGTATCGAAGCGAATGGACCTTTTTTTTGAAAAGACTGATTCCGAGAAACAGATTACAAACCTTCCGAGCACTTATCTTGAGCGAATTTATTACGATTCGATCATTTATCAGGGAGACGGCCTGCAATCCTTGATTAATCTTGCCGGCGCAGACCGTGTTTTGTTCGGTACTGACTATCCCCATGCGGCGGATATTCCGGTATTGAAGAGTTTGGCCGGGGCTTTGCCGTCAGATCAGGCGGTTAAGGTTCTGGGTAAAGCCGCGGAAAATATATTTGCTTTATAGACATTTTCACGGTCTAGCCAGCACCCTATCAATTGTATAATGGGGCTTGCCTTTTTCCAGCTTTGAGGGACCTATCAGCAGGAATGTATATAGTACAATATCGATATAGCTAATTTCAGACTATCCCGGGGATTGACATGCCGAGAGCTGCAGATGTTCTAATTGATTCACTAAAAGTCCAAGACGTCGACCGTGTATTTTGTGTGCCGGGTGAGAGTTATTTAGGGGCAATAGACGCTCTCTATGACGCTCCGGAAATAGATATCGTTAGAGTGCGCCACGAAGGTGGCGGTGGTTTCATGGCGGTTGCAGACGCCAAATATACCGGTCGAACCGGCGTGGAATTCGTTAGTCGCGGTCCGGGAGCTACAAACGCCTCCATTGGTGTACATGTTGCTCAGCAGGATGCCGTGCCAATTGTTTTGTTTGTGGGACAGGTAGCGCGCGGCGATATCGGGCGCGGTGCATTCCAAGAGGTGGATTACGTCAAGACATTCAGTGACATGGCAAAGTTAGTCATCGAGATCAGAGATCCGGATAAACTCGCGGGTTCGGTGCAACAGGCATTTTATACAGCTAATGCCGGGACGCCGGGGCCGGTGGTGGTCTCCCTACCCGAAGATATGCTTCTTGAAGAAACACAGGTAGGTGCCAAACCAGCTTCCCGAGAAGTGATGCCAAAACCAAACGCCGGAGAGATCTCTGAACTTTGCAAGCGTCTCGCAATTGCAGAGAGGCCAATTATAATCGCCGGCGGGCAAGTTGGTTTTGAAGAAGGGCGTGAGGCTTTACGCTCAGTGGCCGAAATCTGGGGCCTACCCGTTGCAGTAGCGTGGAGGCGGCAGGATATATTTGATCATAGCCACCCTAACTTTGCCTGCCACCTGGCGTTCAACTCGCCGCCAGTCTTTAGAGAAACTCTAAATGAGGCGGATCTAGTCGTTGCCATCGGTACCCGTCTCGGAGATGTTACGACGCAGGGGTACCAGATCCCGACGGCGCCAAAACCCAGGCAGTCACTGATACATGTATACCCGGATGATGATTGCCTGGGAACGACATTTGAAACGGAGCTCGCAATACAGGCAGATGCGACCGAAACCCTTCAGGCTGTTGCCGGAACTAACGCTCCTGAACTACCTGCAGGACGAATAGAATGGATCAAGAAAGTTCATAGTTTGTCCGCCGATCGGATGAACTGGGACTGGAAGAGTGCGGATGACGGTGTTGTATTTGGGAATGTCATATCCCATTTGGTGGATAAATTAGAAGACGACGCGGTCACGGCCATGGATGCCGGTAATTTTGCGACCTGGGTACAGAGACTATTTCCCTACAAAACATCCCACGTTCAGATGGCCAGTGCCGCGGGCGCAATGGGGATGGGGGTGCCTTCTGCCGTTGCATCTTCACTTCGTAACACAGAAAGGCAGGTAGTCTGTTTCGTGGGTGATGGAGGGTTTCTCATGACCGGAAATGAAATGATTGCAGCCGTGGAACGCAATTTGCCGATACGGTTTATTGTCTCCAATAACAGCAGCTACGGCACCATCCGTCTTTATCAGGAGCGTAACCACCCAGATAGGTCCATCGCCACTGACCTCACTAATCCCGACTTTGCGGCGGTTGCCGAAGCCTACGGTATCAGGGGGTTCAAAATTGAAAGAGACGAAGAAATCAAATCCGTAATCGATGAAGCGTTTAAAGTCGATGGCCCGTCCTTAGTGGAAGTGAAGACCAGTCTCGAGTACATCTCTGCTTTTACTACCATCTCCCAAATAAGAGGATAGAGTATGTCTAAAGGAATACTCGGTGTCGTAAGCCCCGGTGACATGGGGCACGTGGTTGGGAGCGTCATCGCAAATAAGGGATACCGCGTCATTACGTTCTTGGAGGGGCGAAGTGACTTAACCCGTAGGCGGGCAGAGAGATCTAATATGGAAGACGTGGGTTCCCTGGAGAACCTCATCAGAGAAGCCGACGTCGTACTTTCAATTTTACCCCCCGAGATAGCTTTGGATTTTGCAGGGGAAGCAGCGGATTGCATGCGAGATCTGGGAGCTTCTCCTCTATTTTCTGACTGCAACGCCATATCTCCCGAGACGACACTGAAAATCGATACACTGATGAAAAATGCGGGTTCTTCCTTTGTGAAAGTTGGCATCATCGGGCCACCCCCCGGAAGGGGAGTTGCGACAAAGTTTTACGCGAGCGGCCTTCACACTGGCCAACTGGCGTTTCTGGACGGTGATGGCATCTCTTATCGACCTCTAGGTGATGAAATTACGCGCGCTGCCGCCCTCAAAATGTGTTATGCCGGTTTGACCAAAGGGACGATGACACTACAGACTTCCGTATTGACCGTCGGTGAACTTTTAGGCATCAGCGATGAATTGCAGGCGGAGTTTTCTGACAGTCAAAAGTTCCATTGGGATTTGATGAATAAGCGTGTACCGTTTTATGCGGCCGATGCAGGTAGATGGGCAGGCGAGATGGACGAGATATCGAAGACTTTCATGGGTGCGGGTGTCTCCGGTAACCTCCACCGCGGGGCAGCCGAGGTATTCAGGCTATTGGACGCTTCCCCCCTCGGCGCTGAGACACGGGAAACCCTCAACCAAGACAGGACACTCGATCAGACTATAAATATCTATGCTGATACTGTACGTACGATCAAAGGTCCTAAAAAAGACAGCTAAAGGCGGGTTTTTGACGTTCAACCCGTGAAGACCTGAATTTTCCAGGCAGATATTTGTGAATTGGAACAACCCAAATTAGTAGCTATTACTGTTTTACGCGATCTACCGGACAAACTTTCAGCTTTTCGACGCCCTTTTGGGCTTACGCCTTCTTCATTTTATAATTAAAGTAGCATTGTCTTACGTATTGATTTCTTCTTTCGTCCGGGTCTTTTAAATATGTTTTTTCCCTATCGCGATGACAACCCACTTCACCACGGCCCCCCCGTTATTACGATCTCCATCATAGCGACCTGTGCCTTATTATACCTTTTCGTCCAACTTCCTATGGATGGACGTGCAGAACAGGCCCACGTCTACGGCTTCGGATTTATTCCTGTTATTTTTTTTGGAGATGCGAACCTGCCAGCCGGACTATCGCGTATTCCGGCAGCAACGACATTAATTACCTGTATGTTCTTACACGGCGGATTAATGCATCTTGTCGGAAATATGTGGTTTCTTTGGCTTTACGGCGACAATGTCGAGGAAGCACTTGGACGTTACCGTTATCTGGCATTTTATGTTATATGCGGTTGTGCGGGGACACTTACACATGCCTTCATTGATCCGGGGAGTAAAGTTCCTCTGATTGGTGCCTCAGGGGCCATAAGCGGCGTCATAGCCGCCTATCTCATGATCTGGCCGCGGGCCAATATCAGGGTATTTTACTGGTGGATCATATTCTTTGGAACGATAAATGTACCTGCCTTTGTTGTCCTCGGCTTTTGGTTGTTCGAGCAGTTCATTGCCCTTCCCGCAGCCCTGAAGATGCAAGGTGGTGTTGCCATAGCCGCTCACCTCGGGGGGTTCGTCTGTGGCCTTATTCTCACTCCAATATTCAAAAAGCCTGGTGTGAAATTGTTTCAGGGGAAACATACGACCGCCTTCTCGCATTCCCGCGTTAGGGGATTTAGAAGGAACAGGGGTTCCGTACCAAGTGTACCCCTCAAAAGGCCAAGGGAATAGCAAAAATAATTTATGCTCTCCTGTGGGTTATCCTTGTAAACTCGGAGTTTTTCACTTTGATCGTGATTATTTTAATGTAAGAAAAAAGCCGCCTAAACTTTACAGTTCAGGCGGCTAGTCTTTAGATCAAATCAAACAGGGAGGTAAAAATTTGATCTAGTTTAAAACGGCTAATAACTATTTGGTCTCCCGGCTTTTACCCAGGCTTCGTAGCTATAGTGGATCCACTCATCCATAAATCTGGAAATCCGTTGAAGGATACTGGTTGCTGGATGAATTGTATCATCCACGCCTCGGTCTGCTATTGGGCTACGGTAAGTGATAGTGGTCATAACAAACTCCTTTCTTCAGTATGGCTTCACGTTGCATCAATTATTGATAAGTTTATACCTTCGTAATTCATGTTGCAGTAGCGCTCATTCATCACGACAGCCATGCAAAAATTCGGATGTGTGCAGGGCAATACAGCCATGCAATTTTGGAATTACTCAAATTTCAATTTGTTGAAGAATTTTTATTTATGAGTTCCAAGCCAGTAAATAAAAAGGCCGTCATGCTACCGGAGAACTAAGGGAGTTCCCGCGCATGCACGACGGCCAGTAAGCTGCATCCACAACAGTCCAGGGAGGAATTACGCAGACACAACTTAATTTTACGGTGGAGCTTTTCTGTCGGATCACAAACCAATAAATTAAAATAAAGTCATATGATTTGTCACGCTTGACGGCAATGGGTATCAAGCATGACATTCACATAGTGTTAAATTGATAATAATTTACAAAAATATATAATTGTAAACACAGATCTCAATTTTAAAATTCATAAAGGTTCGCCTATGTATGCGCGCTTGATCAAACTTAATTCTGAATCGGAAAACTAAGACGCGATGAAACGATTGCACTAATTTATTAGCCGGGAAAGGGATCACTGATGTCAAAAAAGTATGATGACGATTGGGATAATCGAAAAGCCTTTCCAGAGGTTGAAGCGTGGAACGAGAAGTGCAGGGAGCGTTCTCTGGTTTTCTCTCGCTCTGTCAGTTTTCAGATGGATAACGCCTACGGCTCCCAACCCCGAAACCGGATTGATGTATTACCGGGGAAGACAGGTTTGCCGACTTTCTTCCATATTCACGGTGGATACTGGCAATGGAATAATAAGGAAGATTATCTTTGTGTGGGCGAGGCCCTTCACCGGATGGGGCTAAATACCGTATTCGTTGAACACACGCTGGCCCCTGACGCCACGATGGACGAGATTGTCGCTGAGGTAAGGGCGGGGCTATCGTGGTTTAAATTACACCGCCACGAATTTGGTATAGAGAACCCCGATATCGTTGTTTCCGGTCACTCTTCAGGGGCGCATCTTGCTGCAATGTGCCAGAGTGAGACAAATGTCATCGGAACTGTTTTGACTAGTGGTATCTATGACCTCCGGCCGGTCATCCAAATTTACGTTAATGACGTCGTTGGTCTGGATGAGGAGATGGCGAAACGTAACAGTCCTGCATTAGATCCTAAACGTTACCAGAGTTTTGCTCTTATCGCCTATGGCGAACTGGAGTTGAAGACATTCAGAGAACAATCCATCGGTTATTATCAGGGCCTTGTCTCCGAAGCTTCGGACACCGTATTGCTGCCGGTAAGTAATAGGGGCCACTTTGATGTTCTCGATGAGTTGATGGATAGTGAAGGTGCCATATTCCGAGCGCTGATGGATAAGCTGAATTTAATATAAAAGCCGATCCAGTCTTGCCTAGTAGGCCTCAAGTCAATTCACGGAATAAGGCATTTTGGAGAAGAAGAGACACCTCCCTGTCGTAGGTTTCTATATAGGGGACCGTTTCCACCACCAGGAAAAAATCAAGATCACGCGGTAATTCATGAATAAATCACGGTTTTGCCACATTCCATGCACGATTTTGCCCAACTCCATGCGTAACGTGCAAAATCAAACGTATGGAGACATGAATGTATTCAGCAACAATCAATGCCTATTTCTCGTGGTGTGTCCACCTCCTTCAGGACATGAGTGCCTGGATGGGGATTTCATACCAGGAACTCAACGTCTGGGTGTTTGTCGTCATCCATCCGTTGGTTACGCTTTTTCTTGCCTACTGGATTATCAGGCTTCGCCGCCGTTTGAAGGGTCCTAAAGGGAATAGGAGGAAGTCTCCTGAGGTTATTCGTCTCGAACCGCCTGCAATTCAGATGCCTTAGACGATGTCTTATATTGATGGCGATAAACCACCCCGGGAGACCTCTTTCATCCAGGAAATGGTTCACCCGGAAGGTCAGTCAAAGAGTAAGTCAGAAAATTCCGGTATGACTATTATGGAGATTAATGATCTCCTTGATATAGAGGACCGGGAAGAAAAAGTCCGCTTATGGAAGGCGTCATTGGAAAACTTTAAAGCCGACATGGAGAAGTGGCAGCGCGGAGAGAAACCACTTTATAATTTCCGAAGTATCGATGAACTCAAAACGGCAATGGAGCACCTTCAATCTTCGATAGAGAGATTTGAGAAGTTAAATCGACCGGAGTGACGAGAAAAGCGGTTCATCTTCTATCCCAAATCTAGCTAATTCGGGTCAGTCGACGGATGAGGCTTGACGTGTCCCATCGCCCACCGCCCATACTCTGGACTTCTCTGTAATACTGGTTGACCAATGCCGTGACCGGAAGGGTGGAACCATTGTTTAGCCCTACTTTCAACGCTATATCCAGGTCTTTGCACATCCAGTCTACAGCAAATCCGAAATCAAACTCATCTTCAACCATCGTGTAGCCACGGTTCTCCATCTGCCAGGATCCCGCGGCGCCTTTAGAGATCACATCGACAACCTGCTTACCGTCAAGGCCTGAGCAACTGGCAAAGTTGAGCGCTTCCGATAATCCCTGTACGAGACCTGCTATGGCAATCTGATTGGCAGCCTTCGTCAATTGACCGGATCCCGTCGGTCCCATTAATGTTGCGGCGCGGGCATATAAATCCATGACGGCCTCTGCTTTATTGAATGCCTCTTTTTCTCCCCCTACCATTATGGCCAAAGTCCCGTTTTCCGCTCCCGCCTGGCCCCCGGAAACAGGTGCATCCAGAAAATCGACACCTTTTTCAGCCGCCGCTTCAGCCAGCTCGATTGCAAGTTCCGGCGATGCTGTCGTGTGGTCCACTAGAACAAAGCCTTCGCTCATTCCCGCGAGGGCACCTTCATCGCCATAGATGACATTCCTGACATCTGCATCATTTCCGACGCACGTGAAAACAATCTCGGCGTCTTGAGATGCTCCTGCAGGAGTGTTGTGTGCAATTCCGGTATACTCCTTTAACCAATCGTTTGCCCTGGAGGCTGTCCGGTTGTAGACGGAGACGTTTTTGCCGGCCTTTGATAAATGTCCCGCCATGGGATATCCCATGACGCCCAATCCGATGAACGCGACATTGTTCATAATTTATTTCTCCAAATCCTAGAATTGCCCTGCATTGAGGATAGGGTATGACGCCCCAGGGAGAAGATCAACGCGAGTTAGACATACTTGAGTAGGCCGAAGGGAATATTGCACCACATTCAGGACCGTCGTCACCACATATGCTAAATTTACTGGTTTGAGATCAGAGATCGGACACCCCGTCAGACGCCGGTTTATGCCCGGAAGATAATATTCAGGTAAAGTCCGTGACCATTTCTGTCACATACACCCCCTAATATATTTTAAGCTATTTGAACTTCAGCTTGTACCCCCAGGGTTCGAGCCTAAAGCACTAAAGAGAGGACTTTGATGTGGTCAATTGGGTCGGCGGTATCTCCATGGCGCTTTGGTTCTACTTTATGGTTCCCCTATAGGAAGCGTCAGAGGAAATAACGCCTTGAATAATTTTATCATTATCTCATTGACCATTCTTCTCGCTGCCTGCGCTTCCCCGGAGGTGGATCGTACTGCGATGAACTTCGATCAGGCGAAATACGAGACGGATCTCCTCGAGTGCCGGGGGAGAAACGTTCTCAAGGCGACGACTACGACCGTCGTTCTCGGGACCGTCGGGTCTCTCATCGGGGCATTCTATGGTGCCTCATTATTGGTAACCGGAGTGGAGGGAATTATCGCCTTCGCGTCCTTAGGCGGGGTCATCGGTCTGGCAGCAGGGTTCGAGACGGAAAGAAAAAAATACGACGACGAAATCGCCGGTTGTCTGGATGGAAGGGGCTACACCCTGACGGGGTAGGGACATACCCGATTGATCACTATTCAACGCACGTTTTTATTATATTCGGCAGGTGGAATGGGTCTTCAAATGTCTGAAAACATTCAACTGCAGTCAATGCCTATAAACCAGGTACATCGAACTTCTCTCCTTAAATGACCGGAACGCCGCCTGAAAAAGAAATGAGGTCATATTGTCATTAAGAAAAAACATATGCTTCCGGGAATTGAATGGTAGTTTATGGAACCCCGGAATTCCGCATTACAAAATATCGACTATGGAGACTGCAGAATGACAGATCCAATGACAGAACCAACGATCACGTGTCCGTCCTGCTCAACGGAAATAAAGTTGACGGAGTCACTGGCAGGCCCTCTCATCGAGGCAACACGCCAGGAATTTGAGGTCAAACTGGCTGAACAGGCTGAAAAGGTAAGTGAGAGGGAGGGCGTCCTTAAGAAAAAGGAAAACGAGATTGCCGCCGCCCGGAAAAACCTCGAGGACGAGGTTTCCGAAAAGGTGAAGGAAGAACGGATTAAAATCGTCGAAAATGAGGCGAAAAAAGCGAAATTAGCGACTGCCGGTGAATTGACTGCAAAAACCGAAGAAGTCACCGAACTCCAGGGTGTCCTGCAGCAGCGCGACGAGAAGTTGGCGGAAGCGCAGAAAGCTCAAGCCGACATCCTGAAGCAGAAGCGTGCACTCGATGACGCAAAACGTGAACTGGAGTTGACGGTTGAGACGCGTGTCCTGAATTCCGTTGAGGAAGTCCGGAAAAAGGCAAAGCTCGAAGCGGAAGGTGCTCTAAATCTTAAAATCTCGGAAAGGGAAGAGAAGATCGCATCGATGACACGTCAGATAGAGGACCTGAAGAAAAGGGCGGAGCAGGGCTCCCAGCAACTCCAGGGTGAGGTTCTCGAACTCGAGCTCGAGGAGATGTTAAAGGCAAAGTTCCCCTTTGATAGCATTGAACCCGTTCCGAAGGGGGAATTCGGTGGTGACATCATACAACGCGTCACGTCACCGACAGGTCAGGCAAGCGGCATTATCCTGTGGGAATTGAAGCGCACCAAGAACTGGAGTGAAGGTTGGCTTGCCAAATTACGAAATGACCAGCGCTCCGCAAAAGCGGAATTCTCGATACTCGTCTCTACGGCATTGCCTAAGGAAGTTGATAATTTCGATCAGATTGAAGGCGTCTGGGTTTCGGCGCCGCAATATTTTCTGCCGCTCGCAATGGCCCTGAGGCAAAGTCTCATAGACGTCGCTCAATCAAAACAATCTCAGGAGGGGCAGCAGACTAAAATGGAGTTAGTCTACGGCTACCTGATGGGACCGAATTTTCGGCATCGCGTCGAGGCAATCGTCGAAAAAATCTCGGATATGCAAGGTGACCTCGATCGTGAAAAAAAAGCAATGATGCGTTCATGGGCGAAGCGTGACACCCAGATCCAGAACGTCATTGAGGCGACCGTCGGGATGTATGGCGATTTACAAGGTATAGCGGGTCGAGGCCTCCAGGAAATTGAAGGTCTCGAATTGCCGTTAATCGAGCAGGATCCCTCTTTATTTGCCGATGAGACGGAATGAAGGGGCATGGATATTCCTATCTGAGTTCATCGACACATTGATTCTACTATGAACGTCGTCGGCATTTTGCCGATGCTTTACGTGCGTAGGAGGTCAATTTGTCTGAAATTAACGCTGTTGTTGCGAAAGACTATCGACATGTAATCCAAATCCGGGATGGAGATACGCGTGAGGATCTCCTTCCGTATTCCTTTTCACATCCCAAATACAAAAACAGTTCTTTCCGCTTCCGCAAATCAGACCTAAAGGAGATGGGAATTCTTGAGGGACGTCGCCACGTCATCGCAAGGTTCACTGATCGCTACGTTGTTGACGGCGAAGAAATTACCACGTCCTGGAGAGAAATAGTCTTCCGTAGGCATGGTTATCACTGGGAAGAAGCCTTCGGTGATAACTCCAGGCAGGACATTACATTCATCCAGATCTCTGTCTGTTGTGATTGCGGCTCTTTTGCCATCGATGGTCACAGTCACACGAGCCTCGTCGAGAAATTTCCCAATTGGCCGCAAGTTCGTGAGATTGCACAAAAACTGGCGTTCTGGCAGCTGGAATTTGAGAACCTCGGTTGTTATTCAGAGAGAGAGGGCGACATCAACTGGGATGACTTTAATGGGCGGGGCTTATCGCTTGCAAAGCATCTCAAGGTCATTCTTGGAGCAAGAGCAATCGTTGCCTACCAAAAACCTGCCGAAGATCCAGGTTGGTACCATAATCACCTGATCTTCCTGCGGATGTGAAGCCAGGAGCGGCTTCCTTCATACATATTACAACGTAACGTTGCTGCGGAAATCAACCATTTTCACCTCTCCTCTAAAATGCGTAAAGCCACCAATATAGTAAACCTACGACTATGAATGTTGGGATTGAGGATGCCACTGTATACAACGGAAAGGAGAAGGCCATGAGTTTTAAATCACTCCAACGATCTCCTTGTTCTTTTCTACTGGCAATTGCACCTGCCCAATAAATACTATGCATAAGTAGAACAATTCCAATTACGACTACAAATTCCAGTCTCATAATTAACTTCCCCTTTATTTAGCCAGGTCATTAAAAGCATAGCAGACCATGAACAGCTTTGCTTCTTCTACAACGAACCACTGCCGTTGAATTTCATCCCACCCAGGCCTATATAATACTTAATCCCAAACGAATGTTTGGATTGGAATAGTAACGACCTAATCGTTCTGGTGTAGTAACGACCTCACACGTTCTAAACCTTCCCAATACCAATCATTCTCTTTGCGGATTGCAGTTCTTTGCAATTTTGAAAAGGGAATATGACCATGCTTACTCAAACATATCGCGACATTACTTTTGTTTTCGGTGCCCCTGATGGGGATCGCTATGAAATGCTGAAAGAAACGGCCCACCACAAAAACCTGAGTTTTTCTGCAGTCTATCGTACTTACATGGACGAGATCCTCCTTGGATTACATGGAGAAGGCGTCTTTGATCATGCTTTCTCAGGTGCGGTTGGACCTGAACTCAAAGTCAACAAAATCTTTCCTACATATCAACACTGGCGAGGTCGCGAAGAGCGATTTGAAAAGTTCTTTGTGTCACCTGAAGAAGAGTATGTAGAAATACCTGCTGTGATGGTGTTTCCACCTCAATTTACAGACGAGCAGGGGGCTTCTCTGGAAACCGATGTTGAATTTGAACATGCAAATTTTGTCAGCGCTATTATTGGTCAGTCACTCAGGCTGGATTGGGTGCAGGTCTATGGGACTTTTCTTAGTGAGGAGAGATTAGGATGAATAAGGTAATTACTCTACGTATGACCAAATTTGTCACATTGAAAAGGTAGGTTCCGATTTACGGCATTTGATCTTCAGATTGTGCGCCGCGGCATCCAGCCGAAAGCACTAAAGAGAAGGAAAGATTAAATGATAAGTCGTCGTACGTTTCTCGTCGGGGCAGGGCAGCTCGTGACCGCTGCAACGCTTCAACGCTACATCGCCGCCATAGGGTCCGGTTCGGGGCCGGTCATAGACGCCCCCATTCGGACTGATTATAAACTGGTCGTTATCACTGGAGAATGGTCCCACATGATTGGACTTTGGCGTGACGGTCTTCCGGTCTGGGGAGATAGCGGAAGTCCCTACGCGGAAGCGTACAAGCTTCTTCATGATCTGAATATCGGGGAGAAACTCAGGGGCCGGAATGGGGAGGTCGGGGGACTGGACTTTGTTCATAAGATTTACAACAAGGGTCTTCAGATAAGCGCCCGTTGTGCAGGCCGCGGTGCAGGTCAGAAGGACCTCAGTATATCACTCCTTCAGGCACATCTCAGGGAGATGGGGGAGCCAGCAAGGGTGGTGGCGTCGAGCCAGCCGTGGGACAGATATTATTGCATCTGGGGGAGCGGTCGCGTGGAGGACTGGTACAAAAGGAACTTTCCGGTCAAGGATGACGGAGGCAAATATGAACCCGGATAAAATTCAGGAAAGGGGGATACCCCCTTCGCTCTAAAAACATCTCTTATGAACGTTGCGCAATTGGGCGCGCGTATACCTTTGGAGGTGTCTGATTTATGGAAAAACGGGAGAATATCCCCCGGGAACTCGGCCCCAACGGGCATCGGGTTCTCAAGGAAATGGCTCTCTATGTTTACTCGTGGTGGATCGAAAGCGAGATTGTTTACTACCCGGAAGAACTCAATCCACTGCATTTTGGTGCTGATGGACGACATTACCCCGACGAGGAATATTGTTATTACGGTCGGATGCACCCGGAACATGGAAGTGTTGAAATCATGTTTGAGGTTCCAGGGTGTGATCGTTACCCCGGGAATATCAGATATGACGGCTCAGTTGTCTTTCCGGAAGCAAAAATTAAGGAGCTCTGGCTACAGAAGTGTCACTAGGGGAGAGGGGGGCTTTCAACAACCGGGGCCCTGAATGCGGGCAGGGGGACGTCTCCCGTTCGCACGAAACCTGAGGAGGTGTATTTTTAATGGAAAATCAGGAGAATATCCCAGAAGGACTCGGTGCCGACGGTCGGCAGGTTCTTGAGAAGATGGCTCTCCATGTCTACAGGGATTACCTTGAAACACGGTGGGAATGGGAAATCCGGCTCGAACAAACGAGGTTCATAACCGATAGATCTAAATGGGATCAATACTATAACGACCGCCACACGTGTATCGGCCGCTTCGACAGGGAGACGGAAAGTGTCGAAATAAGGTTCATTTATGAAATTTATGAAGACCTGGATGAGGCAGATCCCTGTAAGGGGAATAAACTGGTAAAGAAGTGCTTCGGGTCGTTCAATTTCCCGGAAGAAAAGCTTCGAGAGATCTGTTTTCGTAAATGTCATTAAGGGGCTTCGGCCCCTTTTTTGCGGGAAAAGGGCCGATAAGAGTGTTTTGCCGTAAAATTGACAGGATTTAAATGTTGCCCCGACAATCAAATGTAATTATATTAACAGCGTTGTTGATCAGGGCTAACCAGCCTTGGGAAACGCGAGCTTTTCTATCAACTAAAATGAGTTTCTCGCTGTATATGTCTCACTAGAGCGCAATGTTTCTGCTAATACGATAGGCATTAGCCCGCCTAGGGGTTTTTGCGTCTTCGTGGCGAGGCGCTCTGCGTAGGGGAAAGTGAACTCCATTGGCACCGTAAAGCAAGTAAGTGGGTGAGGTGCGCCGGCGGTGGTCGTTTAAGACCAGCGCCTTTTTTTATGCAGTAAGGAGAATACACTGAATGAGGAAAAAAGAATTCAAGCAGGATAATTAGTTACACAAAATGCCGGAAGCACGTAAGTGGTTCTGGTTTGCAGATAATGAGTAAGTGCCGGTCATTCATGGTCGGCACTTTTTTTTATTTTCCCACAACTTTTGTAAAAGGAAAGCTCGCATGAACAAAATCATTTCTAAGGACCTAATTTCCCAAAAAATAGACACTTACGGATTGCCAAATAGTGAGGTCGAAAAAGCAGTGGCTCGCGGTTACACCATCGAAGCCCTACAGGATGTCCAGCAATTTCTCGTGCGGGCATTCTACGAAGGGGTATTGGTCCATAATTACGGCGATACATTAAACGCCGGGATCCTGCTCAAGGAAACCGCCAATTTATGGGGTCGAGAGGCTTTGTGGGCAGTACAGGCTTTTGATGCCGTCGCTGATGATGGTGGAGTGAGGCTTCTTGAAACCATCGACGGGATTACGCTAGTGGTTTTCGAATTAAGCCACTGGGAGTTCACGTGGATCTGGCTGAATTCATTGAACTAACCGGAACCAATTAGTTTTCCAGAAAAGTAACGTCTCTAATACATAAAGAGGAGTTTTATAAATGTACAAAACACTGTCCCGTAACATACAGCGTGGTCTCGAAATGAGCAGAAAATCAAATGGAGATCATTTATCCAGAAAGCAACGAATAAAGTTGCAAACCGAAGCTGACGATCGGCGTATTGAAAGGCAGATCCAAAGAGATCGAAACAAAATAAGGGACGAAGGTTATAGAAGGCGGTTGGGAGGTTGGACGGCGCGAAGATTTGATGCCTGTAATGCAAAAATGTCTATAAAATGCTACAAATGTGGTCTGGGGACAAAACCGCAAACAGCGGTTACCTTTGCCCATCAATTTGCACAAGGCAATTGCGAGAGCCAGCTAATTGTACTCAAACGTAGAAACCAATGCCCCACCTGTAGAAATGAAGGTAATACTATTTACATTAACCTCGGTAAAACCCAGATCACTTTTGGTTCGAAGCGATAGGGCATAACCTTCTTATGAAGGAAGGGAAGGTATCGCAGCAAATGTCTAGGGTCGTGGATACTCTCAAAAAAGCATATTAGAGAGATTTGTTTTCGCAGATGTCATTGTAGTAATTAATGCATACGGAGAGTTTAAAAAAATAAAATCAAAACGACCTGCAAAAGTAATACGGCATATGCAAAGTATATGGTTATTTTCCCGAGTAGATCCTGGTTTTTTTCGATGAAAACTTGGCCCCAAGTGAGTTGGAAAGGTGTTACAGGATCGATAATTTCTGAGAAAGGGGGAGAAGTCTCCAGTCCAACTTCTTTTTTAAAGTCTTTGGGGAGGTTTGATAAGGCGGCTGGACCACCATAACACGTGAGTAAGAAGAGGGCTTGTTGGGAAATCACGTTTTTGTCGCCTTCGATAAGACGTTTTACGTCGCTTCTTAGACCTTCCCATTCGATCTTTGAGTTTTCAAAAAACTTTTCCTTCCACTTCAAAAATAACAAATGCGCCTCGGGACGCACTATAAAATCTAGCGGTTCATCTTCTTGAATTTTATCGAAAATCGCTTCGACGTTTGTATCCAAAACAAAAGCTACTAAGTCATCGACAGTTTTATAATTAATATATCCACCATATTCGAGAAAGCTTTTGGTGAGTTTCTTATCTAAACGTCGTCTTGCTAGAAGGCCAAGGTCAATACAGTAGTCAAGATCAGTGTGAGTAGGGGTGGGGTCGTCCCCTCCGGAGATGGGTAGTTTTCTTTGAAAACTAAATAACTCAGTTAAGGCAGATGGCGTCCAATTGTTATCTGATATATCTGGATAAAATCGAAACCCCAAAGCATTGGCTACTTGGTCTTTTACCGGATCTCCAATGCCAACTGATTTAGTATTGTCTTCATTCTGTTCGATGATATCAAAGTAGTTTCCATTTTTTAATGATCTGCTTATATCATCGTTGGAACGGAACTTTAACCACTGTTGTTCAAACAAGGGTTTTTGTAAATTTATTCCCCGAACCTCGAGTAGTTTAGTATTGCGTTCCGTGACCGCAAATACAGAATCTACTAAATCAATACCACAATAGTAGATGTCGTTTGTATCATGAGTTAGTCGCTCCTGCATCTGATCATCAAAAACTTTAGCAACAACAATAAGAATATCTTGCTCAAAATCAGGGGTTAGGTCTGGGCCTCGGTTAAACAATTCTATAATTGCCCTGTCGTCACTTATATTACCTTGTTCATCGATTTGAATTTCTACCCAGCGATTTGCGGAGGTTCTTAGTTCCCGAAATAACTGCCAAGTTTGCCATTCAGAAACAGTGATCGATATACAGGAGTAAAAGCCTTTTTTCATATCCATAACCTAGAATTATAAATCTTATTAATTTTACTCGGCTTTGTTAGTTCCTATCGTAGTTCATGCCTTATTTAAGTTGTTACTCAATAATTTCAGTTATTTATTCCCCTTAATATTTCTCCAAATCCCCCGACTAGTCTCCGAAAAGTCGTTTCCACCAAGCCTGCTTCTTTTTCACTGGTTCAGGGGAAGCCTGTTTCGTTTCCACGGGTTTAGAAGTAGACGCCTGTTTCTTTTTCACAGGTTTAGAAGTAGACGCCTGTTTCTTTTTCACGGGTTTAGAAGTAGACGCCTGTTTCTTTTTCACGGGTTTAAAAGGTGACGCTTGCTTCTTTTTCGCTGGTTTAGAAGTTGACGCCTGCTTCTTTTTCACTGGTTCAGGGGGGGCCTCCTTCGTTTTTACCGGTTCAGGGGAGGAAGTAGGTTCAACTATGCCAGTTGAGGAGGGTATTTCATCTTCCCCTTTCTTCTCTTCATCGTCATCAATGCCATTGACGAGTCCTTCTGCTATCTCGTCAGCAATTGCGTCCTTGAGTTCTTCCACTATCTTGTCAGAAATTGCATCTTCGACCACTTCCCCAATAAGCGCTTCCACCGGGTTAGGGGAGGCTTGCGTCGCTTTTTCTGGTTCAGAGGTTCCTTCAAATTCAATCATACCACCAGTTAACTTTTCTACTTCATTTAAGTAACGGTGAGGTTCATGTGAATTAAATGACATGTAGAGATCCTTTGAGGTTCTGGTAATACCTACAAAAAATAACCTCTTGGATATTATTTCGTTGTCCCTCCAAATGGTAAGGTCGACGTTCAATCCTGGCAGGAAAACTTGAGGAAAATCGAGACCCTTGGCACTGTGGTATGTCATTATGTAAGTTTGTCCATGAACTTTCGAGACATTTAAGTCACCGTTATCATTTCCAAAATACATTAAATTTAGGCCGTTATCCTTCAAACTTTGGTTGAATTCCGAATAATCGCGCATTCCCCTGTATACGGATTCTGGTGGGGGTGGGAGATCTCTGGACTTGCAGACTAATTTAGCAAAGTCATAAATACCACCGTGTGATGGCAATAGAATTAGAGAAGGCTTCTTGGGAGTTGATAACTCGTCTGCGTATTTATAGACGGTTTCGGCCTCCTTCTGTTTATTTGTGTAATGCGTTGTGATAGCTGTTCCTGGTTCTCCTCGTCGACCATTTTCTGCAAAAATCATTTTAGTTTCGGGAAGTATAGTGTTGGCAATCGCTACAACCTTCGGGGGCAGTCGGTAGAGTATAGACAGTTCATAAAGGCAATCGTCTGGAACCTTAAGTGCTTCTTGTAACTCTTTTTCGGACACCCTGTTTTGATAAATACTTTGGTCCGGGTCACCGGCTATAACAAGTCTATTGGTACTCCTTATTAATAATTTTAGGTGAGATTTTTTTATATCCTGCACTTCATCGACGAAGACGTAATCAAACCTATTTTGTGATTTGATGGCTTCTGCCATTTGATCGAATCTGATGATTTCTACAGCTTCATCACCATCAGGTTTCAGGGCAGAAAGGACCAAGTCCTTTAAGGCTGAGGTGTAAGTCACAAAACAGATTTTAGCGTCGGGTTGAAGCCTTATTGTTTGCAGCATGGCATAGATGAGCAAAATAGTTTTTCCGGATCCGGCAAAACCTTGTATCCAGTGTGTCTGAGATTTGGCGTCATCAGGCATTTTGGATTCCTCAGCCCACCGAATTAGATTATCCAGGATAGCCACTTGTTGGGAGTCCAGTAAACTTTTCTCCGGCATCCAGCCACCAGAAGTATCAACAGAAATTGCCATGTATTAATTTAAAACCTTTGCAATATTATCTGCAACGATATTGATTATACTTGTTCTGCCTCTGCCAGGCGGTTGAAGGAACAAATTTTCAGTTGGTCTGTGATCTTTTACGCAGTAGTAAGCCTGATGGGTACTAACCCTCGCGCAAAAAACAAAAATATCTGAATTTCTTGCGATTGCTCGGAGCCTATCTGTGCAGGCGTGATCGTTGTTCGTATTAACAGAAATATTTGGGTACAATTCCTTGAGTAAATCGGCCGCCCTTTGCCCTGCTTGTTCTATTAGAGTGTAAATGCCAATCTTAATATTGTCATAGTTACGTACCTCTTCATCGCCAGTTTGATTTGCCACTTGATCGAATGCTTTAGGTAATGGTGTGCTATAGTCTGAACTCAGAAATTGCAGGGTTTTATAGTGTGCAAAATTTAAGCGATGAATTTGTCGACTTGAAAATTCAATGACAGAACTGAACAAACGCAGACGAGCCTCATCACTGGGACATGGATGAGTTGCCAAAATATCGAGTAAATCTAGGGCCCATGAAAGGTTATTGTAGGAGGAATTATCATCGAATAGCTGGTTCAACTCTTTGATTAATTCTAGGTATTCTTCGGCGCTAAGACCTGTCGTTAAAAATAATTGAGTTAATTGATTAATAATTTCCAGGTCGGAGGCGGAGTGAGCGTCTTTTGTCAAATTTATGATTAGCATGGTGTCTATTAAAGGTTTTGCAATTGTACTTTGGTTCTCTTCCTCCTCTTGCAATTGCGTTACAATTGTTATTATTGCTTTTTCAATGAGGTCTCTGCGAACCTCGTGAGCATCGATTAATGCGTTGGCGCTATCATCAGAGCAGAGTGGTTTGATGGACCAAGTTCCGCTCTCATGTTCCAGTAATTTTTCAACTTCCTCCATGTCTTTTTCAATCGAAATTAATTCAAGCCATTCTAACCAACCCGCAACTCCCTTAACTGGGTTATTAATTTTCGAGGAGATTTTTAGGTAAAATTCTTTTGGATTGGGTGCCAGTTCCGTTTTCAAATTTATATTGGAACTTTCAATAAAACGACAAACTTCTGCGTTCGCTTCTGTGTTTTTAAGCAGTTCCGCACATGTAAGGGCTTTATTGACAGTATCCTTGGTTGGTTCCAATTGCAGGAACAAAGAAAAAGCTAAATCCCAATCCATTGCTAGAAAGGCGGCATTCGCTCTCTCCAGTTGATCCGGAACTATGTCTGGATCGCTATCTACAACCACGGGAGTGACGGATGGCGGGGAGAGAAAGTCCCTTAAAGCTTGGATAAACTTATCGCCATCAGTAACTTCACTGGCAAGTTTTTCGAAATCATCATCCTTGATTTCTCTATGGCAAACTTCATACAGGAGAAATGTTTTTAACAGCTTGGAATCTTTTAGACCCCTGCGTGTTCTAAAAAATGTGCCAAAAGATCGTGTTGATGTTCTGAATTCTTCAATTTTTTTTTCAGGCTTTTCTCCGTCTTCGATTTCCTCAACAAAAACAGCGTGATAGGAAGTCATTAGATCGAGAAGGATTTGCTTTGGCAGCTTACGGTCTGTTAATTTATTTAGTAACTTTTCGTTCGTTATTAAATCCGGCGACTTGCTTAACCCAGCCAGATAGCGAACTTCTAAATAGATTTGATTTTCCGCACTTAAGCGACCCGTCTTCAAAAGTTCATTCTTTAAGAAAAGTGCTTGGACCCCATCACCTAGCATCAATGCCTTATCAAATTCCGACCGCATCAATTGGCTGGACGTAGAGACGATCTTTTGACTTGGTGGTCTTTTCTGAACGGAACCCCTAAAAAGTCGCAGGTATTTCGCTATCTTTTCGTCACTGTCCGGTGAAGACGTTGTAAATCGGTAGACATTGTGCTCGAGACTATGAAAAAAATTCTTATCGGATGATGTTTGGCTATCTTTTTCCCAAATATTTCCATTAAAATCAGAGAAGGAGGGACCGACGTGCGCCAGTAACTCGATGCCTAACTGATTGGCTATTCTTGAATCGAGGGCACTGGCAAACCAGATTGTGTTTTCCTCAGAAAGTTTGAGGGGGAGGATAATCGGTGCGTTCCAGTTTGTTGTTTTTCCTAATTCCCACCACTCCGCAACCTCCTCACACCACGGGTAAAGAAATTCTCTCTGTTCGAGATCGTGAAGAGAAATTTCATTGGGAGATGATAAAAACTCTACCAGACCTTCTTCAATTTTATTTGGGTTGTTCATTAATTAGGAACCTTCCCCGTGGGTTTCCTCAAAGTGAACCCGAGCGTCTGTAATTCTTTCCCTATTAATGTCATAAGTAACCTGTTCGTCGTTCAGCTTTAATCCGTTATGACTGATATTCATTGAACCTTCGAGAAAACCTCTGGCTGTCAGTATTCCCTTATAATGAAGACCAGTAAAATCTTCAGGTTTTGGCACCTCAATAATTATTTTCTTGTTGGTTAGACCGGTTTCCTCAGAAAGAGAAGATAGCCTATTAACAAAATAACGATTTGTGTCCACGTCAGTTGGGCTAATGGTAACGATAAATGCTTTACTACCAACGGACATCAATTGGAGAAGAACTTCCGTTAACCGAATTTCCCTTCCTTTCCACTCGGGGTTAATTGCATCAAACCCCCCCA
The DNA here is from genome assembly GCA_028345065.1 of Rhodospirillales bacterium. Lineage (GTDB taxonomy): Bacteria > Pseudomonadota > Alphaproteobacteria > Rhodospirillales > UBA2165. The sequence goes on along the minus strand of JAOMCN010000002.1, from coordinate 48,917 downwards.
TACGGTTATCCAGAATTGGGATATCGCTGATCCAGGGACTTACCAACCACAACTCCTCACTCGGTGTTAGCAGTTCATTGGCAAATATCATCTGCAGGAGATCCCGGATTTCTCCTTGGCTCGTTGTTTTGGTTTGGAATATGCGTCTAAGTTCTGTCACCAAAATATCTCCGGCAATTCAAACCTAGCACGTATAACTTCTTCAGATCGGTCCAGTTCTATAATCCTTGCGAAGGATTTCAGATAGCTCACCTCTATTGGTTCGACAGCTAACTGGTTAATTGCTTTAGACAGGTCTTTTTGTTCCTTCACGGAGCTTTCGACGATAACGGTTCCCTCTTCCTGCAAGACAAGCTTTGTTTCCTCTAACCAGTCTTGACTGGAGCATTGAACAGTCTTGGGATTTACGCGACTTAGATTGGCAAAGAGCAGTCGTTCAGGATCTGGTAACTCAACAAATTCGTTATACAGTTTAAGGCTACTCTCTCTCACCAATCTGCCCCGAGGCCAGAACACTCCATAAATTACATTGTAGAGCCAATTCCTATCATGTGTGCCTGTATTCTGGGTGTCGAATGAGGCCATAAAATTCTCGGCTGCGTCCGTTTGGCTCCAGTAGTATGAGAAAATTCGGGCATCTATCTCCGTACCTAAACGTTCTTCCTCTTCGATCCATTCGGTAATTCCCAATCTAAAAAAATGATCACTATCATCACTTGATCCGGGTCTCATGATCCGAGCTGAAAATGAAGACAAAAAACTGTGAAAAATGGAGTAACCATTTTCAACTAGAGAACGACGAATTTCTGTAAATGAAGCTTCTTGTTGGTCGAGGCTGTCAGCTGAACGATATTCTTCAACACTGTCGTAGAGTGATGAACTAGCGGTTGGTTCGCTTTCATTCAAATATCGTGTCATTTGCCTGTCAATAACCTCAAACTCATTAGCCTCTAAGGTAGAATGAAGTAATTTGAAAAAGAGGCCCGGTTCCTCATTAAATGACTGGTTGAAGGTTTGAATAAGTCCATTACCGCCTGGTGACGTTTCACTGACCCAAATCTCATAATTGATATCTTCTTCGACAAATACATCCCCCACTTCTCTTGGTCCGGGGAAGATGTCCGTGGTTAGATTTTCTATGTCAATTTGGGGGCAGAGGGTTTGGATAGTATAGTAGACGGCACCTGCAAGTGTTACCTTTACCTTGTCCCGGAGCCACGTATTCCAACTCTCATCAATATCGGTCCATAGGAGCGAAATTAGATTGTGTAAGTCTTGCCGTATATCAGGTGTTGTTAGAAGATGATTTAATTCAACATGTAATGTGTCTCTTTCCGGTTCGGCTTCATCGTCTGCATCTGGGTCGACTTCATGATAAGATTGAAAAACAGTATTTAGCACCTGTGTAACCAATAACTCAGATGCATCGTTAAAGACTTCTTCAGCGGCAACTTCTAGGTTTGTTGAAGTTAAAATGGCTTGGTGGATGACAGTCGTCATATAAATGTTAGCCAGCCATTCCTTGAGGAACGGGTTTGCTACCGCTGATAAAGTTTCTCCTGTCTTTGCCTCAGATAAGTATCGTGCGGTCCTCAACCCTCGAATTGCCGCTTCGGTGAGGTTGAGATTGTCTAAAAAATTAAATGAAGATGGGATCTTAATACGGAGGGCATCTACCGTCATCGACATTCCCAATGCGGCAGGAACGCCATCCCGAACGAAATTTATCCGTGTTCTAAAATCCTCCTCTTTAGGCCGCCTTATATCCGCGTTGGAATGATCTGAAAATCGACGAATTTCAACAGGATTTTGATCTTCATGAGTGAAAATTTGGATGTCTTCGATTAGTTGTTCAAGAGGCACACCGACGGGTGGTGCCAGTGGGGTTCCTCTCTCTCTGGCAATGATTTGAGTATGCCAGTTTAGTCGGGCATTAGAGGTATCACCGTAATCCGGATCTGCCTGTTTAAGTTGAATGGATAATAGCCGGAAGACTGGCAGAGAAACGACATCAGATCTTTCAACTAACGACCACCTTCCCAGTTCGGATAATTCATATGGATTTGTGAACTCTAGGAGGCATTCATTCTCCGTTAAATCCTCAGGACACACCCAATGTTTTAAGTTAGCTCTTCCGGTTGCAGCAAATCGTTTTGATATTCTCCCAGGGGCAAATTCCCTCATCGCTTGGGAAAGTGCCATGGTTTCGTCGTCTCCCAGTTGCTGTTCAGGCATCTTTAAAATAACTTCGGGAAGGTTTAAGTCATTAAACAAAGTCTGCGTTGCGAATTCCGGAAGGGGGGCATCACGTAAATAATGGTCTTCATCTCCGTTCTCATTTTTCCAGTTGGTTGCAAGGCGTCTCAAGGCGGTGGGGATGACGGCAGTTATGAGGGGACGCGGGTGATCCCACAGAATTGCCTGAATTTCATCGTTTTGGAGTTGAAGAGATTTACCGAGGTAAGAAGAAAAGTCATCAAAAACAACAGTGTCTTCAAGTATATTTGTCAGAATTTCCCGAAGTTTCTTATGAAATAACCGTTCTTTTTTAAGTGTTTCTTCTCGATTATCCGGTTCGTAGGGTTGAGATAGCCATTTCCGTATAGGGCGACCGGACCAAATGTTTCCTACCTCTTTCGACAAATACTCGATCAGACAGTAGACCGCCTGGATCCTTGAGATATATCGGTTACCAATGGGAAGAGAATTTGCAGGTAATTCCGGATCGAAAAGTTGTTCATACGCCATATAAATCAGGCGATCGCGACCATAGTCCGATAGGACAATTGCCGTCCAAGGTCTCATTTTTCGGGTTCTTCCGGCACGACCCTTTCTCTGTACGTACGACGCCATGCCTCTTGGGGCTTTGTGCTGGATTACGGCGCCAACGTTCGTTTCATTAAAACCCACTTCAAGTGTCGACGTCGCTATGATGACCTCTGCTTCAAGATTAACACCCGGATCTTGGGAGGTCGTTTTGGAAATATTCTTTTTGTTATCCAGGAAATGGCCAATCTGCCTGCACATCAGCCAATCCTGGCCATTTGTGTAGCGAGTTTTATCGTTCTGAGGTTGCCGTAAAAATGCTAAAGGAGGTTTTCGAAGGGGGGTTCCATCTCTATCTCGCCCCTCTGCATCCAGCATATCTGGTTCTAGGCGGTTGATGACGTCCAGTTTATCCGTAAAGGCGAAAAGTTTCGTCCCAAATATGCCGTCGCTCACTCGCGAGTTTCTTTCATCTAAAGTTCGAGATAACAGCATTCCAGTCTGAATGGTCGTTGAGAGGAGAGCTGCCCTTGATACGGGATCTCCGCGGAGGGCAATGGTATATTCGGCGCCTTCCTTTTCCATTTCCGAAGGGCGGGGCTTGATTTCAGTTACGTTGTCGGCACTAAGCCCGCACAATTCTGCAAAGAAAACCTCCCCATCTTTCAGGGTTGCCGAAAGCCCAATGAAGGTGACGTCTGAACCATTCGGAAGTGCATTTCTCCAACGTCGTAACAGAAAGGCGATCTGAGCACCCGTAAAGCTTTGGTAAGTGTGAACTTCGTCGAGGAGCATCATTTCTGGTGCCCTTTGGGCGTGGGGGAAAGCTCCGAAGGCACTTCTTAAAATCTTGTTACTCAGATGGCGGTTCATCATTTCAGTGGACGTAAAAAGGATATCCGGCGGGGATTTGGCGATCCTCTTCCGTGTCAAAATTATTTCGTCTTCGTTAATTTCAAAATCACACTCATCTCCTTGGCAGCATAGAACTTCCCTGTTTCGACGCAGATCCTCATGCCGCCAAACCATTAATCCGCCACATTGAATGCAGTTAATATATGGACAGATGTAACCCGCTCCATCATCTATCCAATCGTCCTTATATTTAGGACCGCCCGATGAATTTGGTGTTGGACCGAATAGGGCTCCAATTTGAATTTTTCTTTTGTTCTTCGCCTTTAAAAGGTCATCGAGTAATCGCGCTTCAGTGAAGACTTCTCTAAATTGGTCCTTTAGCAGTTCGTTTCTGGGGTAAATAGCCACCGCCTTTACCCATCTGTCAGTGTTGTCTTCTTGTTGAATAAGATCGCTTATGCGCGAGAGGGCAGGCAGGTAGAATGCGAGGGTTTTTCCACTTCCCGTTCCTGCAGATATGAGAATTCCCTGGTCGTTCTTGGTTGCGATGCTGTCTAAAATAGCCTTAGTTGCCTCAACCTGAAAATTCGCTAGCATAAAACGTTCAATGCCAGGACGTCTCTCAGATTGGGCTTCAAGAGCCGCCCGAATATTAGGGTTCTCTGCACATAATACCTCAAAAAAGTCTGATAACGTCTGGTCTCGTTTTGGGTAAGACCGGCTTACCCGCTTAAATCGGTAATCGGCTACCAGCGTATTTGCAGCATTATAGCCGCCAACTCGATCATGCAGGGGAAACAATTGCCTAAGGTGAAAAAGAAGGCGAACGGTCTCCGCCATTCTCGATCTAAATTGTCTTTGATCATCGGTAAACGGGATCTCAAAGATGAGGCACTTTTCTGTGAGTTTTTTGAGGACAAATCCCGTATCCGTGAACCTATCATCAATTTCTTCAACTCTTTTCCAGTTGTCGTCTATGATATCTGAAATAACAGCTAAAATTTCTGTTTCGCTGGAAGAACCGTCAACAACACCCCAGACCAGGAGAGAATTTTCCCGGCGTTCAATCTCATCAAGAATTAATCTTAGAATATCATCTGTGTTGTTAATGATCACGACGTGACCCGATAACGTAACGATCAATGACTTTGTTTTCCTTTAGCCACTCCTCTATCTCGGCCGTGTATTTTTCGAGGGGAAAACCACTTCTCGCTGCATCTTCGAAAAATTCTTTTAAGTCGTCAGGAATATTTACAAATATTTTTCGAATTTGTATCAGTTTTTCCGCGATTTGAAGGAGTAACTTGATGTTAATTTGGTTTTCTTCAGTAAACTTTTCTACGGCGGCAAACCCTTCATAATAGGTTTGTTTGTATTTTGCCATCGTCCCAACGTTTGGGCCTTCTTTTCCCATGACGCGCTCGAGTTCTTCCGGGGACGATCCCAGTTTTTCTCTAACGATCGTTTCCCAGTTTTTCTCAAACGCCGAGATTGCGGTGTTGCAGCTATCTCTAATAAGACTTACTAATCTATTCCATTTGTTTCCGCCCATAAAATTTTCGTTTGTTGGATCTTGATCAAATTTGTCTAACCTGTCCTGCAACTGGTTTTGGATAGATTGAAACTGGTTAACATCAAGATTTATAGCAATGGAGATTTCATCTTCGCCTTCGCTTGCCGCTTGCTTAAGCGTATTAATTTTTTCTTGTACCTCTGATAAATGATTTCTGCTGCCCTGGAGTTCAGAAAGGCGCTCCCCCAGCGCTTTTTCCTCCGCAATATTCCCCTCCGCACCTTTGATATCGGAGAGCTTTTTGTTAATGTCTTTTAAGTTAAATGTAGTCATGATCTTCAGACATTAACCATATTTTCAACTGTACTTTTGATCTCTTCTAAGTCTTTCTTGATGTCCTCTTGCCTTTTAGTCAGTTCGGCACCCGCAGCAGTTCCCGCGTGTTGCTCCATATTTTTTGATAGAGATTCCAGGAATTCGCTGACGATCAGACAATTCTTCTGAACTTTTACAAATTCCGTCAGATCAATTTGGGCAAGTATTTGGCCCATCTTGAGAATTTCTGGTTGATCTTTGGAAATGGTTTTTTCAATTTTTTCCAACGTGCTTTTTTTAATTTGACTATTGTTCAGCGTGTCAAATGCGGTTTGTAAAAATGCTCTATTCCCCTTCAACATGTTATTTCCCTGGGCGTTTGTTAAAAGGCTTGCAATGATTACTGGATCACCCGTCTCCAGCGTTTTAAATACATCCCCGCACGCCCTTAGGTCCTGACCAATTTGTTTCACAAAATTTCTTGCTTTGCTTGAAAGTTGGTTTTCTCGGATGCTTTGAAAAAAGGCAAAGTTCTCTGGAAACAAATGTTTTATAGTATTCAAAGGGATATCTTCGGGGACATTCTTAAGTCGTGCAACGTCAACAGCGTAGGCGGTATTGCCTGCTCCCTGGTAGCAACCACACCGGTCAAAAATTAAACTTTCTAAACCCTTCGCATGAATAAACGAATTTCGTTGCAAATCATACACTTCCTGATAGCTAGGGGTGTCAAATGTATATCCTTTTGGAGCTTCTGTAGTGTTTCCCAAAAATAGGGCATTCCAATCATTTTTGCCTTCTATCGGGGTTCCCCGTAAAGTTGCCATTGCCCCAGCCGCAACCAATAATGGTGAGAGCTCCTTTGTCGCCTTCTCAATGAAATAAGCTTCAAATTCCGGGACCATGCGATCGATCAGATTATAAGCTTGGGCTCTTTCCAGTTCTCCCCCTTCATATTCCCAACCCCCCATTTCGATATAGTGTCCAATTGCTGTCATTTCCTGCCGTAAGGATCCATCGATATCGTTTATTTCTGTTGTATTGGCATCCCCTTCGATGAAAATTCTAAATGGTGGTCGACCCCCACCTTGCGCTATAGGGATACCAATGAGGCTTTGATCAAAGTTGTCCTGCGACGGTATTTTTACCCTGATGACATCCCATCTAATTCGATTGATTATAAAATCTCGAATGGATATTCGAAGTTCGTTGGCATCCTTTGCAGAAACACTCTGTCCGTTAACCCAATTTTCTAATTTACCCTCCCACACTTGGGTAGGTAAGTTTAGTTTAGGTGGCGGTGGGTCGTCACCAGTTGGAGGGTCAACTGTTGGTGGATCCTCGGTAACGGGTTCCAAAACGCCGCTCATCTTCGGGAGGTTAAAGGTCTTTAAAATGATTTCATCTGCGCGGAGTTGATCACGTTGTTGGGGATTACCGCACCAAAGTGAAACAAACGATTTTAATCTTTCTTTGTCCCCGTCTGGACAATTCTGGCCCATGATATACTGATCTATGGCCGCTTGCCTGTTTATACCTTCTGACAAATTCAATGGCGGGAATGCCTTGTTCTCGAATTTCTCTCTCAGTCTTAACGTCTTCTGTAAAATAAATTTTATAAGTATTCTGGGTTCAAAGGTTTTGCGATCACCAGGGAGCAAGTGATGCTTCGCCAGCGTTTTGATGGCATCTTTATTCAGAGGAAACAGAGGGTAACCATCATCTGAGAGGCCAAATTTCTCGATTATGGTTTTGTCCTGTTCTGAGAGGTCCCCGTCATTATAGAAGTTTTTCCAGCCCCCGTCCCCCTCCTGATAATTATTTAATTCCCTTTCCAGGTTATCTTTTCCCCAACGACCGGCATTTAGGTAGCCACCTACCATGTTAACCGCAAATGTAAGGGCCTCTTCCTGGGTCTCGTATAAGTTGCTGACTAGAAATTGTCCCCCACCTCGAGAAATATAACTATTGATGTTTTCAGCTCTGTAACCATCTGTGACGCCGATGGCGGAGCGGATGTTACACCACTCTTCACTTTCACTCTCTCCGATGAGTACTGACACAAGGGGTTTTTGCATTCCCGTAAGGGCGAAGAAGTCCTCAACAAGAAACACTAATTCCTGTTCCTTTTGCTTAAATATTCTTCTTATTTCCCCAAATAATTCTCCCCACGTTCTGCCGTCTGCGAGTTGTTGTATATTAAAGACATCTCCAACGGCGTCGCTTAAAACAGAATTTAGTATATCGCAGGCTCTTTGACGGGCGGAAGGGTCTCTCAAGTTATCATAGTATGATATAACGCTGTTACTAGCAGCCTGAACGTCTATATGATCGGGGAGATTAAAATCTTCGGGCTCAAACTGCTCGAAGTCGCTTTGGTCATCTGCACCCAATTCGTTGTGTCTTGAGGTAGCCTGGCGCACAATGCGCATGAGAACGGAATCACGGATGTGCTCTTCTATAGTCAATTCATTGATGTACGCCCTGAGGCGTTGGCAGTGAAATTTATTTAATCTATCCTCTTTGCTGAGTTGACCACTATCTCCCTCGTTTTTTTCTATCTCTATTTCCTTATTTTCTAACCGGGTTCGGAGTTTGCTAGTTAAATCGTTTGCCGCTGCCCTCTCGTCCAGGTCTGGTATTACGTTTTCCAGCGTACTGCGGATGTTATCGTAGGCGGGATCTCCCTCTAGAGGCTGAATTATATGTTCGACGACGCTTCTAAGGCTCGCCGATTTTGGAACCCTTATGCACTTATATCTCTCTCTCAACTTCGGATCTCTGACAATTTGCGCTTCCAACCAACGGACCAAATGCGTTTTACCTGACCCGGAGGCACCTGTGATCGTGACACATTGGCCGCCTGCATCTGGATTTGGCTTCGTTAATTCCAAAAGGACGTCCGTCTCTATTTTATTTATTAGGCTATCGGTATTTTCTTCCTGCCATTGAAGTGCCATAGGTCTGTGGATGGCCAGGAGGATCGCGTTGCTCGTGACGGCTTCCTGGCGATCAACAATGCAATCGGAAATGTTGTCGATACTTGGCCAAAATTGAATTAGTTCAGTCAAACTCGATTAACTCCCTCTCACATGGCTAAAGCTTCTAGGGTTGGCGCCTTGTGGTAAATCTAGGCCCCACGATCCGGCATCCGCTCTGGGTTCCATCTGAAATTGTGTTTTTGGATTTTTGTGAAGGCGCCAGAGTGCCCTGGACAGTGACTTTGATAAAACGCCGTCCTCAGGTTTGTTCCAAGATTTCGTATCTAGACATTTTTCAACGGCGTTTCGGAATTTACCTCCATCTAAAGGGGGAAGTTCTTCGGCGAGACGTTTGATAAACTCCTCTGCCTTTAGTTCTTTCTTCCTTCCGAAGACATCTGGAAGAGTTTCCTGAATTGCCCTTGTAGGGTCAATGATAGCGTCATTAGAGGACTGATCAATAAACCCCAGGAAGGTGCCCCACTCTCTCATATTACGTGTCCTGGAACTGTTATCGTCCAGAACCCGCTCTCTTGTCTTTTTAAACTGCTCTCTCTCCAATTCAAACATGGGATTGTTTGCCAGAGACATGGTATAAACATCCTGGGATAGTAACCAGGCGAAGGCTCGGTTTATGTCATTGGAGCCTTCGTTACTGGTCATGAAGTCGTCCTTTAACTGGTTGCTAAAGATTGCACGCCTTAATAATTTGGGAAGTTTTTCGAGGCGTTCTTGGGGGGGGCACTTGTCTATTTCCTGGTATTCTTTGGCAAAGGAGATTGTCTGATTGGTATCTTCATCAAAGAGGCCTACACCCTCTCCTATATTATTAAATTGGTTGATACTTCCCAAGGTTCGTTTGTTTGGATCGTTTTCGACGCCAGACACACAAAGGGTGACTAACTCTTTCTTTGGAGTAGGTCCGACTTCCGATAGCACATCGCAAATCAGTAAAAGGACGTTAAGCTGGCAATCAACATTCAGGATAGCCATTAGAGAAACTCCCCAACGGACAAATGGTTTTTGAAGGGTACGTCTTCAATTAAAAGACGATGATCATGTTTATGGCTTTTGATTTTTGACGGGACGACGGAGACAGAGGGGTAGGGGTTCAGGAGGTCTAGTCGGGTATTCGGCAAGCGATCTGTTTCGTGCGGGTAATAAATCTGCGCCGTCGGAATTTTTATTGTCCTGTTCCAATAATTTGTCTCTATGTTTAAGTCCCCAAGAAACAGAATTTCATCAAAATAAGTGTTTTCCAATAATTTTGCCTCAACACGGTCCTTAAATTGGGTGTTGGAGAATAAAACGTATCTGACGCCATATTCCTTAATCAGTTTATCGATTAATTCATATATATTGGGTTCCAGTTGCCCTTCTTCATAAAACAAATAGAATTCAGTTATATCTTTCTTGCTTAACTTTTCGATATTGCACAGCGACGGTTCCAGCTGCTTTAATGGCTTTATATATTGCAATCCGTTGGAAATTCGCCTGGTCTCACGATCGCATTTTCCCGGGCATCCTCGGCAGGAATGTGAGACATTAATTCCGCGGACGTCATCAGTATATAATCCAGATAAGATTTGTCCCATCTCCTGATCGCCGTTAAGGGCCTGTTGAAGTTTCTCGAGAGACGCCTCTCCGTCATTTTTCTCATCATCCCAGAGGTGACGTAATTTCTGAGCAAAATATTCTTTGTCTAGATGGTTCTCATCTTCAATACGAATGAAGATCCTATTATGATAATTTTTCCACTCCTTATCGAGCAACTCCTGTTTTTCCTCATCACTACCCTCAAAAAGTTGTGTTTGTGATAAATCAATCGGTTCAAAATCCGTTTCAATCATGCCGCAGCGGTTTAGAGAGTTTATAATTTTTAAATTCCACGCATTGTTTGCAGGTGTTATTTGGGAGATGTCTTTCGGGGGTATAGTGTAGTCCAAGACAAATAAATCATTTCTCAGAGTTTTTCCGTCGTCTTTTTGGTTCCACATTGTTTCCCATCGTTCGAAAGATCTATCGGTCCCAATGACACTATCTTTAGCCAAGTTTTTAGCTATAGAAATGTCTTCATCGCAGTAAATAGAAATTGATGCAGAGGGCTTTCCGTCTCTTCCACCCCGACCTACCTCCTGGTAAAAGCGGTCCAGTGTTTCCGGGAGGGCGCCGTGTATAACGGTGCGGACATTGGACTTGTCAATTCCCAAGCCAAAGGCAGAATTTGCGATGATACCGTCAATTTCATCTTTTTGCCATTGCTTGATAATCCGTTCCCGTTCTTTGCCGTTGGTCCCGCCGTGGAATTCCTCTATCCGGCGATAACCATGCTTGTTTTTTAAGCTGCGTGTATAATTTTTCACGTCCTCTGGTTTCGACATATATAAAATAAATGGTCGCGGTACGTGACGTAGTGCCTCATCCAGGCGTTCGTCTTTTTTTGCTTTGCTCTCTGCAAAATTACTCCAGTAGGTGGGTTCCCTCCGTAATGAGACGGCAGAGAAAATTTGGACTTCGTCTTTTGGCCCAAATAGTTCTTCGAGAGTGTCCAAATTGGACGGCGTAAGGGTCGCGGACATCAAGATTGTGCGGAATTTTTTATTTGGACAATGTTTTAATAGACCGCGCCGCAAACCGGGGAGGACCTGGTATTCACTCCGAAAGTCATCTCCCCACTCGCAGACCATATGCGCTTCATCTACCACAAAAAGTGACAGGTTATCGCTTTTAACTGCGTCAAAAAGGGCCGGAGAAAACGATCCAACAATTGTCTCGGGACTGGCAAATAGAATTCCCTGGGTGCCGTGTCGGATATTTTTCTTGATTGTTTGTCGAACTTGTTCTTGACCTTTCATCCCTGTGTAAAAAGTAAAATGATGGTTTTTCCAACGGGTTTTACCGGTTTTCTCTAATAAATCTTTTGTTCGCCGTTCTAAGTCAATTGCAAGGGATGTCGTTGGAACCGCGACGATGGTAAGCGGTACCTGCGATCTATCGGCAAGAGTTAAGAATTCTGCCTGGGCAAGTGTTGTCTTACCAGATCCGGTCGGTATGTTGACAATTAAGGTCGAGCCAAGGGGCATAAGGAATATACTTCTTAAGGCTTCCCGCTGTACCAAGTTTTGATAGGTTTCGTAGCCCGTCGCACATTTTAAAAACCATTCCATTGAAAAACTTGGTGGTGGATCGCGGTCACCCTCCTCAAGAAGGTCCAGATAGATGTCGTCTTTCCTGTCGGGACCACGAAGCCATTTTGGTCGCCAACCTTTGGGCCTTATCTCATATTGAGAACCAGTTTCTACAATCTGAAAAGATGAGTTTGCCCATTCTTTTTTGGTGGGCCAACCGTCATTTGTGGGGACCGTCAATTTGTCCGATAGATTTTTGGCCTTCTGATTTAATAAAAGTTGCCTGATAAGAGGAATGAAGTCAGCTTTACTTAATATTCTACCTTTCTCCTTAATCTCCATAACGTGAAGTTTAATCCGCATGAGAAGCTCATCATCAGTTGATTGCGGTGAGGCAGCTTTAATCTCTTCGATCGTTGTATTTTCCCATTCGGAAAAAATTTTGTTAATGAACAGATAGTCAAATGCCATATTATAAGCGTCTTGAGTTCAAATTAAGGGGGTTTTTTCCATCTTCGGTGTTCTTCTCTTCTTCGTCATCACTACTGCCATTGATGATTGATTTCACAATCTCGCCGACGATTGCCTCCTCGACTACTTCGCCAACAATCTCTTCCACCGGGTGGATTGAGGCTCGCTTCGTTTTGACATGTTTAGGCGAGGCTTTTTTCGTTTTGACATGTTTAGGCGAGGCTGGAGGTTCAACTATGTCAGTTTTAGACCCAAAATCCTGATTGGACAAAAAGACCGCTGAAATTGCGTCCAAAATAATTTTGGGGTTTTTTATTCCCTTTTCGAGAAACTTTGAGATTTTCTGTTCTCTTTTAAGGGCCTCTTGATCCGATAATATCGACGGGTTATCAGGATTTGCAATCCTCGTATTTAATTGGGCAAATCGTCGCACATCAATCGCACGCATGTCGTCGATAGCCGTTTGTGATTTAGTGGAAAGTTGTGTTTTTTTTAACAATGCCTCCCTCCCTTTCCCGGGCACGGAGAGAACCAGGTCTTTCCATATATTTTTGTGATCCGGAAGTCTGGAAAATAGCACTTCCCAAAGTTCGTTGGTTTTTATATCCCAGTTTCTCTGGTCGTCGTTTCTGTTCCGTGCTCCAAATTGCCAAATCAGGTTATTGGTAATAAATGTTTCATCGACAAGTTCTAACTCCTCGTTAATCCACACTGTTTCGTAAAAGCCTGGAAAAACCATGTCACCTCTGCGTTTTAAGACCGCCTCTAAGGAAGAATCAACTTCGTCGTCATCAGTGTCTGACAAATGTTTTAAGGCGGTATCAGTATCAGTTTCAATGAGAAAACTGCATCGAAAAAATAAATCGGCAGTTCCATTGTCTGGGGAGTAGTTGTTTACTCTTCTCCAAAGTGCCGTACTCTTTCCTCTGTCTTCGCTCTCGGTGATTTTCATAATACCTGATATAAATTCTTCTCCATACCGCAAAACGCGTATATCAGGTTGTTTTCGTGAAACGGCTGTAAGACGTTTCGACGTATATGGAAATGTCATGTAACCTTTTCCCGCCCGGCGGTGATTTGAATGGATTACTGACGTACTAATTTCCATAATAAATCTGTCGGCGGGAATCAATGATGTAAGGGGGTCGTATTTAAATCGATGGGTTTCCTCAAGTGCAATTTTGGACCCCGCAAACTGGAGAACCAGTGGACTGAGCCTGAACCTCAAGAACTCCATAAGGTCGTCTATGTCCCTGGGGTCGGACTTATTGTTCTGGCTTTCTGGAATAATGGCCTCGCTGTATAGAAGATCCATTGTCTGATCTTCCAATATCTTAAGCCGATCTGGTTGGTTTCCAATAGGAACGGGAGTTGCTTTGGTCTGATCCCAAATGCTTTCTTGGGGATTTTCCCTTAGCCATTTAGCTATAATCTGGCGTACTTCCCTCTGGTGCGCGTCCAAATTTATATCATTGAAATAAGGAGGGTAATTGAAGACTTCAATGGTTGGGTCATCAAAGAACTTTTTTAGCTGAAGGATTTTACAGGACCATCCCTGCACCGCAGCTTGAATTCCCCGTCCTTTAGCGTCTACATCATATAATCCATCATAACGATCTTCATTAATCTCTTCGAGACTATCTAAAATCTCTTGATTTTTAATTTTATCCAGTTCCTGGGCAACAATTCCATCATCTCCGGATAACTTTTCAGTTAGTTGCTGAAAGGCCTCTTCCCCCTCTTCCAGGAGGCTTTCCCGGGTTTGGGTTAACTGTTCTTCAATGACATACTGCAAACTTGCTATCGATTGATCAAAAACGGATAAACCTGCATCTAATACTTCACTCCAAGCACCTTCCAGGGGGCTGTCCTCACATCTTAAGACGTATGATTTAATTTTTTGTCCAGTTCCAAATCTGTCCAGGCGACCAATACGCTGTTCAATTCGGTTCGGGTTGATAGGAAGGTCAAAGTGGATAACGCATTTTTCACCACCTTGCAGATTTAGACCTTCTTCGGCAACTTGGCTGCAAACGAGGACGGGGTGATCGTCGCTCTCAAGAAACTGTCGCCAGTTCGGAGAATTATGATCAGTATCGTCAATGTGTTCACAAATTTCGTAATCGGTATTCTCATCAAGATACTTCGAGATATGCCTGGCTGTTTTTCGGTCGCTGCAAAATATCACGATCTTCTGCGTTTTTCTTAATTGTTCTACTAAACGGAGTAACTGATCACATTTTTCTTCGTCTATGAGATTGTTGGTCAGGTAGGACATCGTTTTAGCTGCCCATTCTGCTTCAAATAATAAATCTACGGTTCCTGGGGTATTGGAACTTTCCCTACCAGCAATAACAGTTAATAGTTTTTCTCTGGAAGTCAGAGTTGCATCAACAATCTCAGCGAAAGTTTTTCTTAGACCTTGGTATTCCGGGCTATCATCCCGTCCATAGAATTCGCTCATACATTCTGTACGCCAGGTATTTATTTGTTGAAAGATGTGAGCGTTGTCGGAGGAAGAGTAGTCTATAAATTCCACACCATCTCGTTCAGGAGTTAATCCTTCCACACTTTGTCGTCGATTTCTTAGAATTCGTCTGTCGAGGCGATAAGTCTCAGAAACATGGGCCTTGAGAACTGCTAACTGATCTAAGAAAACAGGATCGGTTTCGTCGGTAACTGTTTTGAGTGTTTTTTCTAATGCGGCGCAAGTTTCGGACAAGATGCCATCAGATGGAAACATTTTTTTTAATTTATTGAGGTAATCGTCCAGAATAAGGCAATTAATCGGCAATAATTGCGCTACAGTTCTTGCCAGTTCATCCCGGTTTTTTATTTTTGTCGTGAACTCATTTTTTTTATCTAATGAATAAACAACGGGATCGAGTAAATTAAGTATTTGGAGGTATTTTTCCTCATTATTTAGGACAGGGGTAGCTGTTAGAAGAATAATGCTGGGAATACTTTTTACATTCTTAAGCAGTGTTTTATGTAACTCAACATTAGTTCCAATATGATGGGCTTCATCCACTACGATCATATCAGCGCCAACCATATGGTGTTTGAGTTGCTCCGGGTTATCAAACGGAATGATGATAACGGAACCTTCCCCCAATTGACTGGTTAAATTAAACTTTTCTTTGAGTTCTAATTGCCACTGGAGAGTTAATTGTGGGGGCGTTAAAATTAATATTTTATGGTTTTTAGGATTATCGATGACCCTTTGTCGGATGATAACCCCAGTTTCAATTGTTTTCCCGAGACCGACTTCATCGGCTAGCAGGTATCGCTGTACCGGATCCTGAAGGACTTTTTCTATGACATTGATTTGATGATCCAGTAACTCAATTTGGGATGAAATTAAGGCGGACATTCCTCTACACGCTGTTCTTTGGCGATTAAGTGAGGCCATAAAATCATGCCTAGCTACTGAGAAACGGCTGGTTTCAGTGAGGAGTTCGGCTAGATAATGAGAGGGGTCGTCAACCGGTTTGTTCCAACGAACATAAACATCGTCGGTACTCAGATCCTCCTCAACCCTACCTGGGAAGCGAACAAATACCCTGTTTGCCGGTCTATCGGCGGACATCACTCTTCCAACGCGCCACCCTCTCTGGGGATCGTCATAATATGCCCTGGTTTGCCTCAAGATTTCCGCTGGTTGAACGCTTGGCGACAGCACTTCTCTTTCAATTGAGGTCTCGGCGGGATTGTGAAAATAATGAATGACTGCTTTTACGTCATCAATGGCAACAAGCTTCCCAACACCAAGATCTTTGGCGTGGTCGTCGCTTGATGTGACATACGGCCAACTCAAAGTTCCCTCCCCAGAGAAATTTAATTGGTTTTGCCGTGTATTTTTTCTATTTAAATCAATTAGATATAGGAATACAAGAGGAGAGTAATTAATTGTGTAAGTTGTATTCAAATCTTATTCGAGATTTAGCCATTCTTGCGACAATTATTAGCTGGAATTATTCCAGGCATTCCACCCATTTTTTCTGAGCTGACATGCGGGACAGTCTCCGCATCCATACCCCCATTCGGATTTGGTTTTACGGTCACCGATATAACAGGTGTGAGTTTCCTCTATAATTAAACTGATTAAGGGACCACCGCCCAACTCTTCTGCCATCTTCCAGGTTTCAGCCTTATCAATCCACATTAGTGGGGTATGGACGACGAACCTCATTTCCATTCCTAGGTTCAAGGTCGCCTGCAGTGACTTCAAGGTATCATCTCTGCAGTCGGGATACCCTGAGTAATCTGTTTCGCACATTCCACCTACGAGATGTTTGATGCCACGGCGATAGGCGAGGGCGGCAGCGAAATTGAAAAAAATTAAATTTCGTCCTGGAACAAAGGTATTGGGTAATCCCGTTTCTTCATAAGTGATTTCCACGTCTCGCGTCATTGCCGTCTCGCCTATCTCACCTAGGACCTTGATGTCGAGGACGTGATCTTCTCCTAGGCGATCTTTCCACTCCTCCTTTAGGGGGGCAATATTGCTGCGTATGGTTGTACGGCAGTCCAATTCAACTGCATGCCTCTGTCCGTAGTCGAAGCCAACTGTTTCCACTCTCTTATATCTATCTAATGCCCAGGCAAGGCACGTGGTTGAGTCTTGCCCTCCTGAAAACAGGACCAACGCTGAGTTTTCAAAATCGCTAGTCATGAATAGCCATTAAGCTGTCTGGAGTGGGACTATTTTTTGGTTTGAGTGCCTTTTGAGTTCCCTTGTTAAGTATGACGCCAGTAACTGAATATCGCGGTTTAGATTTTGTATGCTATTCCAGGGACGGGTTTCATTTTCTTCAAATACCCATTCGCCTTTGGTCCATGGAAGACGCCCCTCAAAAGGTTTAAGTCCGTTCAGAAAGTCCCCTCTTGTTTTGGCGTTATCCCTAAAATACAAAAACTCCATTACATATCCCATGGAAATCAAACCAGCTCCGTGGAGAAGGCGGGATGTCTTCACGGTATGATCATGCCAAGCTTCAGGAAATGTCTGTTGGACTGCAAAAAAGAATTCACTAACGAGGGATAAACACTTCTCCATGCCATCGTCGTCAGACATCATTTCACGGCAGGCACCGTCGCTCAAAGAATTCATGATTAACTTTTGAATGGAGTAATCGCCCAATACACCATCTGGATTGGTATGTTGGTTGATCTGCCCCTTAAGTGCAGACCCCTCCTGGTAATTGAGCATTTCAATGAGTTTAGCAGCCAGCGATCTTGACGAAAGCCTTTCAGGCAGACCACCGACCTCGGGAAGCAATTCATAAATCAAAGACTTTGGTAGGGGTTTGGTGTTGTTAATGAGGATAAATTGTTTTCTGAGTTCTTCTTCGTCTTTGCAAATCAGTGCAGAAACAAATACCTCAAAGTCTTTTCCTGGAATGCCGCTTAAGGCCGTAAGTCTCTGTTGTCCGTCGACGACTAAACCTGGTGCTCCCTTGGAAATATCAATGGTAAATTCGACAAGTTTGCCATCTATTTCGGTAACTTCAACCGCCTCCGTGAAGGCCAGGACAATAGGATTTGGCAGGACGGCATCATCTTGCGATAGGTAATCCCTTATTTCATTGATATGGAGGGCAATTTGAGGTCTCTGAAATCCTTTGATTTTTCCATCTTGATCGCGTGAAATACGATCAATCGAAGCGATTTCCAGGATTTCCGATGCTCTTGCGGGAAAAGAAACAACTGAATGGTCTTTACTTTGCTTTGCTCTGATCGCTGAAAATTTCATCTGCTGATCCATTAATGCCTCCCTTTTGATTGAATTGCTTGAGACGGTTATTGAAGACCCAAGTATTATGCATACCGCGTCTTTTATTGCGATTACTGGCTCTGAATATAGCCACTTCAATAGAAGCCTTCCTGCAAACCGCACAGTCGCAGGCACTCCAGGGACGATCATTCAGAAGTTCAGTGTAGAGGTTTTTAATACCAGACATCTTCGATTTGGTTGGCGGTGCTCCCGTCTTTGGGTTCGTTTGGACACTTTTCGTATATGCCATAACCGCTCCCAATACAGTCCCCATATCAACCTTACCTTGGTCATAGTTCCTTAAAGCGGTGAGGGCACCTTTCTCCTGCTGAATGAGGTATTCCTGAGAAAAAACACCTTTCTTTACTAAAAGTTTGAGCCCCGCATTTTCAGTCGCCTGGGGAATCCGAACACTGGCGTAATATTTAAGTCCACTGTCATCACCAGGCATGAAAAAACTTCTTTGAACGTCTTTAAATGCACGAAGCATGGGGGAGGTTGTATCTATACTGGTGACATTATAGTCCATAATATCATCAATTTGATCAACTTTTCCGAACCCTAAAAGATGTAATTTTATATAGTCAGGTATCTGTTTGCGAATTTCTTCAAGTGCGACCTGTATCGTGTCCACCGCAGAAACGGCCATGCCTCCCAAAGCTAAATAGTCATATCCCATGGCCACTAAATTATGGGCTGCCTTTGCCATGCTTCCGGGTGACCATCCCTGGATCACTCCTAGGGGGATAAATGGTGTTGTCATTTGTTTGCTCTCTCTCAGGAAGACTTCGGCATTTTCCTGTGTAATGTCCCAACGGTCTTTGATTTTAATTCCTGCGTCTGGGTCTTTCGTGTCCCTGAAAGCTTCCATCCCACTGAGGTTTCGATCAAACTGAAAAATAATGTGGTCGACGGAACAGCCATGGGTAAAACCACCGTCGCTATAGAATTCTAATAATGTTTTTGGGCTATAGGGCGGTTTCTCAAGTTTATGATAGCTGTAGGCGCCGCAATCACCCATGATCATGAGGTCATCATATTTTGGGTTGTCTATACGGAGAAATTTTCTAACGCCTTTCCGCAGTAATCTTTGACTCTGCCCCATCGTATATTTGGCTGGGAATGAATTATTTTCTATATAATGACCTAAAACGATACTTCTTGAAACAAGATACCCGTCAAACGGCGGTTCCTCGAGATGCTCGTGCATGAATTCATCATCCCAGTAAGGCTCCCTTCCCGGTTGTGACCTATCCTCCAAAAAATTGTAATTTGGATCAACAAAATCCAAGCCATCGGCGTATAAAAATTTCATTAATGCTGCCTCGAACCTTGTCGGTCAATCTGAAGCAGATAATTGGATAACCGTCCTATGTGGGGACCTATACTTTGGACGTCATTCCAATTCCAGCCAAGTTCTTCCCAGGTACCTTCTGTCCATCTGCAGTGCGGTTTAATTCGATCCAATGATTTTTTGATCTCTCCGACGGGGTCTACGGAACCATCCGCCCGGAGCATCACCTGGTCCATCAACTCGCCCATGACGCGAATTCCAGCGGAGTGCATCAGTCGGCTTTTTGTGGAGGGGATCCCCCAGGCTTCGGGAAATGTTTCTTTAACTTTAGACCAGTAGACGATTATGGACTTGTACATTCCATCCATATCTGAGGGTGCATTTCCTAGTCCCTTGAACTGGTTTAGGGCACCGAGGGGAGGGCGGAGATTTTGCTTAAAGGCTTCAATCAGTGCCGATTGAGTGATCACCGGATCACGATTGTCATCGGAGGGCCTGATAATGAGTTTGTGGAATGGAGAATTCGGGTCTTTATTTAGGAGGTTTGTTAATTCAGCGGGAATAATTTTTACCGTTAGGTCACTGGGAAGGAGTGTGTTCACTTCTGGCAGCAGTTCATTGATGAGGGCGCTCGGGAGGGGGCGAGCCTTGTTTACTAGAATAAATTGCGAGCGCTGTGTTTCCAGGTCGGAGGCGACGAATGCAACCACCGGCACGGGGATCTGAGAGTTTTTGGCTTTTGACAATGCCATGGATCTCTGCTGTCCATCGACAATCCAGGCTACGCGCTCACCTTCCATTCTCCTCGGGATGTGGAGGGTCCCCATACTTGCAACGTTGGTTAGTCCTTCGGGCGCGGGACCGCGGGATTGTTTAAATTCGACCTCTCGACCGAGAGCTAAAATAATTGCATTAGGGAATAAGATGTTCCCCTGATCTAGATAATCAACAATGGATTTTACGTGGTTTTTTATTTCCTTGCGCTGGAAACCTTTTAACTTATCGCTCTTATCGCGGGCGACGCGACTGATATCTGCAATTTCCACGATCTGGGAACCCGGTACGAAGAAAGCGTAGGTATCGATATCTTTCATTTGTTCTGTTTTTAAAGCACGTATGACAAGACGATCTTGGTCACTGAACAAGTTCATAGACTGTATCTTTCCTTGGCTAGCTTGAATAAATTGGCAAAGCGACCCTGCTCGCAGGCAACTTTTTCCCTGTCTCTTAAAACGCGGAGCATTTTGC
Organism: Rhodospirillales bacterium; assembly: GCA_028345065.1. Lineage (GTDB taxonomy): Bacteria > Pseudomonadota > Alphaproteobacteria > Rhodospirillales > UBA2165. Next base: position 28,570 of record JAOMCN010000002.1, on the reverse strand, counting down.
TTGATTTACCTTCAGCTGTTTCCCAGCAATTTCTTATGAGGTTTATAATCTGTTCGTCATTTAACGGTGTACGCCTGATTAATGCTGGACGTCTCATGGTTTCCATCCGTTCTTTAATACTTTCTCGGTGGACCGTAATGTCATCCATGGAAGAACTACCTGGGAGTATGTCCTTTACAAAATGAAAGAGTACCCTCTGGGGGTAATCTGTCCGTGTACCGGGTAGCGGACTGTCAGGACCGTCGAAACGCTCATCGTACGGCATGATTAGGTTTCTAAAACGGACGGGGAAGTTATCAGGAGTTCTCGGTCCGAAAATTCGAATGGTGCTAATATCTTCATCGTTTAAAGTTAAAACATCATCCAAAATCATCTGGGCGTAAACTTCGGGGCACGCGATGAGGGTAAGTTCCCTTTTGTGAATTTTGACGAGACCGGCTATAGGGTTTTTCTTGTCCAGGGTAGTATTCAACGCGCTCCACCAATCCATTGGTCTTATTGGTTCAATAATTTTTTTCTGAATTGATCCCTGTGACTTGCTTTGGACAGTCAAATTGTACGAGGGAATTGTATCCAAGATGGATATCAGGCCCAGTCCTGCAGAAATAATGTAGAGGGAGGTGTTGATTTGTTGGGCGGCATTCCGGGCGTCCTTCATAGGTCTGCCGACATAGAGAGATCCCGCTTCGTAGTGTGAGTTTGCTTTATTTCGTCGAGATACCCAATTAGAAGCCGTTTTTTCCAAGGTTCCACGCGGTAAGTTTAAGGTATCTAAATAGGGTTCCGGTTGATACCGCTTTCGGTTGGTGCATGAAGTTAAAATGAGCGTCATGAGGATCGACAAACAAACAGTTATTAGTGGTTTCTATTTTAGCAGAATAGGTCAGTTTTTCTACAGTTATTACGTATTCTGATGGTTTTAATTATCCACAGTTTATCCACATTTAATTTTGACTTATGGCGGTAATAACTGTTTTCAAAATGAACGAATCGGGTTATTGGGGTAGCTAATTCTACGATGGGAAATTACGGAGGTTTCAGTGACTGCTCGCAATGAAGGTTACGGATATCTTGTCGCATTTATACTGACAATTCCTGCCGCAAATTGGATGATAGGTAATTTTGGGGCCGTATGTCCGCCCAATAGTCCCTGCCTGATACCTGTCGGCTTCGATATCATGGCGCCGAGCGGCGTCCTTATGATTGGTTTGGCCCTTGTATTGAGAGATTTGGTGCAACGACGTCTGGGTAAAGTTTGGGCTCTAGGTGCTATTATCGCAGGCGCTATTCTGTCAGCATTTGTTGCCCCCCCTGCATTGGTAATAGCTTCAGGTACGGCTTTCCTGTTATCTGAGTTAGCTGACTTTGCCGTGTATACACCACTCCAGGAGAAACGACTTATTCTTGCGGTATTCCTGAGTGGCATCGTCGGATTGATCGTCGATAGTGTACTATTTTTGCAGTTGGCATTTGGGAGCTTGGATTACTTGAGTGGCCAGATTATTGGAAAAGCCTGGATGATCTTGATCGCATTACCGGTGATTTGGTGGATAAGGCAGAGGGATGAGAAGTTGGGAGTGGTTCCGGCGTAGGGTTGTTCATTTTTATTTTCTCCGGTCAAGACTTCAAAGTTCTTCTTCGGCGTCTCTGTTCAAGGTAATCTGCGGTAGCCTTTGGCGTTAGTGGTTGAGTGGAGTTACCTTGTCTTAGAAAAAACGTGTCATTTTCCAATCCAAGTTTGTTTGAGTTGGCGTAGATGCCCTTATCTAGGAGGCATTCATCCACGTCTATCCTACAGATAGACTTACCCTCGAATTCTTCAAACTGAATATCCGCAATCAGGGATTTCGGGAATTCCCCGCCAAGTGTATTCCCGATGACTGATGTTAACCAAAGCATGTAGCCATCCGCGTTTTGCTTTGGCGCAGAAAGTTCAATGTCCTTCTCGACACCTAGTATTTTTCCGTTATCGTCGATGCCGATGAGAAGGGTTCCCCCCCTTCCATTCATGAAACCTCCGACTGTCCTGATGACAGCATGGATTGGCACCTTTGTTTCCTTTTCCTGCAGGTAGTCCCACCGCGCTGAGGATTTAAACTCCAGTGTTAGGCCTTCAGGTTCTTTAAGTAGATCATGTGTTTGTATGTGGCGGGCATCAAATTTTTGGCGAAGGTTGTGCCCGGGAACCATAATTTGAAGGGCAGGTGTACTTAAATCCTCTTTTTTACGAGTTCCGGTTTGCTGTTTTGTGTCTTCTTTGGGAGCAGGTTTGATTTCACTATCTTGGTTAAGTGCTTCTGACCGAAAATCACTGACTGCCTTTCCGGGAAAGAGTGGGATGACATTTGCGCTGGTTAAAGTATCCTCTTTCGTTTTAGCTTGCCCGATTAAAGCGCGTTCGTATTTGTCATCTTCGTCTTCCTCATACCCAGCGTCTAAAGATTTTTGGATATACATTTTTGCTTTTTCAATATCCGGTTCGACACCGTGACCATGATGATAACAAGCTCCCAACATATTGAGAGCCTCAGCATTATCCTGATCAGCAGCCTTTTTTAACCAGGAGGCAGCTTCAGCTTCGTCTTCCTCAACGCCCCATCCGCTTAGATAGCAGTTGCCCAGTCGTTCCTGCGCCTCAGCATTATCCTGATCAGCAGCCTTTTTATACCAGGAGACAGCTTCAGTTTCGTCTTTCTCAACGCCCCATCCGTGAAGATAACAGTTACCCAGTCGTTCCTGCGCCTCAGCATTATCCTGATCAGCAGCTTTTCTATACCAGGAGACAGCTTCGTCATCGTCTTCCTCAACACCAAGTCCAACTAGATAACAGTTTCCCAGTCGCCACTGCGCCACCGCATGATTTTTATCGGCAGCTTTTCTATACCAGGAGACAGCTTCCGCTTCGTCTTCCTCAACACCATGTCCACCTAGATAACAGTTTCCCAGTCGCCACTGCGCCTCCGCATCATCCTGATCGGCAGCCTTTCTATACCAGGAGACAGCTTCCGCATCGTCTTCATCAACACCATATCCACCTAGATAACAGTTTCCCAATCGGCACTGGGCTTCTGGATGATCCTGATCGGCAGCTTTTCTAAGCCAGGAGATAGCTTCGTCATCGTCTTCTTCAACGCCCCATCCGTAAAAATAACAGTTTCCCAGTCGCCACTGCGCCTCCGCATCATCCTGATCGGCAGCTTTTCTTTACCAGGAGACAGCTTCCGCTTCGTCTTCCTCAACGCCATGTCCGTTAAAATAGCAGAACCCCATCGAACACTGGGCTTCTGAATGATCCTGATCGGCAGCTTTTCTGAACCAGGAGACAGCTTCGTCATCGTCTTCTTCAACGCCGGACCCGTAATAATAACAGTGCCCAAGTTGGAACTGTGCGTCCGCATGATCCTGATCGGCAGCTTTTCTATACCAGGAGACAGCTTCCGCTTCGTCATCCTCAACGCCAAATCCAAACAAATAACAGAACCCCAGTCGCCACTGCGCCTCCGCATGATTTTGATCGGCAGCTTTTTTGAACCACGAGACAGCTTCCGCATCGTCTTCTTCATCGGCATCCCCATCAAAATAGCTCTCTCCCAGCATATACTGGGCTCCCGGATCACCACTCTCCGCAGCCTCACCAAGTTTGGGGGTTTGTTCAGAACTCTTGTCATTTGATTTAACGACAGTATTTGGTGCATCAAGTTTTTTGAGAATAGAATTTATATTTTTCTGTTCTTTTCCGGTTAGATGTTTACGAAGGTCATTAAGTGCTCCGGCAACCTTACCTAATTTCGAAACATACCAATCGTCGTACCGACCGGCCTCATACAAGTGTTTCCTTTGTATGGGCTGCAAATAATTTTTCTCTCTGGCTAACTTAGACCACTTTAGACAAGATTCCCGGTCTAAGTCGGACATGGGATTTTTAATCATTATAGAGGATGCCACGCGATGTTTCCTCCCTGAGTGAATTACCCGTTGATTTATTGTTATAGAACAAGAGTATTATTCCCAGCCGTTTTGTTCAATATGGCTTGAAGTGGTCTCTGAAATTCTGAGGGCCACTCCCCTGAGGGACGAAAGTCACCTGAGACTTTTGGAATGACTTGGTCCAGACATCTGTTCAAAGCACTCTCCCAAAGTATGCGTTCTGTCTTGCCACCCGGCACTGTCTGCCAGGGCCAGAGAAGGCTTTGGAGGGGGTGTAATCCACGCCTGTTTACGATATTCGATGCGTGCTTTCCTTCTTTATGTTGTTTGAAACGCGTCTCAGGGCGGTATCTGGATGAACCTACATAAGCACCATAGTATTTATTCGTCTTCGTATATCCTTCGATAAGAACGACATATAAATGCCCTTGGTAGTTCCCCTTTTTCGGGCGTTCCAGAATAGTGAGGCTATCGCGTGCCGACTGCAGCCAGGGGATGGGTTTAAACCCGGCACTGCGGAATAGTTTCTGCGCCAGCGTAATTCGTTTGGCTTTCTTTCGTAGCTTGAGTTCATCAAGGGCTAGAGTTGCAATTTCAATATTGGCGACGTCGGTTAAAATATGGGCTTCGATGGCAGCCAGAATTTCATCTCCGGAAAACTGTATAAAGGGGCGCCTGAGAACAAAGTCGATGTCGGGAGGTTTGCGAGTCATTTAAAGAAAATGTCTCAACATCGTATAACGGAAGTCCTTATAGGCGGCATTAACTCCCGCCTTGAAGGCAGCCTCATCTCCGACGATGACGACGTGGGCCTTGGCCCTTGTTATTGCGGTATAGAGGAGGTTCCTTCCCAGCATGAATTGATGGGATCTAGCGATCGGAATTATGACGGCTGGATACTGGGATCCCTGTGATTTGTGGATTGTAATCGCGTAGGCAGGCTCGAGTGCCTCCAAACTCTCTCTGTCGTAGGCGACATCCTTGGTGGCGTATGAAACAAAGATCTCTCCTTTGTCTCCCCCCCTTCGGATTATTCCAATATCGCCGTTCCTTACATCGAGTTCATAATTATTAGACGTCTGTATGACTTTATCACCCCGATATAGGGGTTTCCGGTTTCCTTCCTGAAAGAGGGGTTCCTCATTGACCCATCGAGTTTTCTGAATTTCCTGATTGAGCGCTTCCGTACCGACGGCACCCTTGCGCATAGGTGCCAGTATCTGGACTTCATCCGACGTCTCGAGTTTGAACATCCGCACGAGTTTGCTGTTATAGAGATCCAATACGAGACCCTGCATTTTATCTTCGTCACTCTCCGGGATAAAGATGACGCCCTTCTCCGAGGTGACGCGACTTAACTGCGGGTCGTTTCCCGCGATCACGTCACGAGCCAGTTTTATGATTTCACTTCCTTCGGTTTGCCGGAAGTTACCGGTCAGGCGTGCGAAGGGTACTTTATCTGAATTCAGGAGATCCTTAAATACCTGTCCGGGCCCCACGGGGGGGAGTTGATCAGCGTCACCAATCATAATGAGGTGATTATTTTCATTCAGTATATCCAGGGTTTCAGTCATCAGGTCGACATCGACCATGGATGCCTCATCAATAATAAGTGTCCCGACATCCTTCACTTTTCCTGACTTTACATATGTTAAGAGGAGGTGGATCGTCGTCGGGTTGAAGCTACCGAGGCCGCCTTCCTCTTCAAGCCTCTTTGCGGCTCTCCCCGTCGGTGCGCATAACGTAACGTATCGGCTCTCGGATTTGAGCGCCTTGACGATGGCCTCAACCATTCTCGTCTTTCCGGTGCCGGGCCCACCCGTTATCAGAAAGACCCGTGAATTAATGGCGCCGTTTAGGGCTTCCTTCTGTTCATCGGATAACTCCAGAGATGCCCGGAGGTTCAGTTGATCAAAGTCAAAATCCAGGTGTTCATCGGGAGTTGCGCCGACCGATAGGAGGTTCCCGATCCGCGATGCAATTTCATTTTCCCTTTCAAAGGAGGGGACCGTCGCGATATGTTCCCGATCGTCATACTCCGCGAATTTAAAGTGTTCCGTGGCGGACCTCAGGACCCCCTCCATGATATCGTGATCGACGTCAATAAGCTTATCGTTATCCTTGAAGGCTCTTTCCAGAGGCGCACACGTATGGCCTCTATTTTTTTCTATACGGTAGAGACAGAGTTCCATTGCCGAGATTATTCTTTGATCACTGGAGAGATCGAGGTTAAGGCCCGTGAAAATGTTTTCCGCATCTTCAAATGTGAAATATTTGATTTTTTTGACTAGTTCATATGGGTTTGACAGGATCTGCTCAATAACGTCGCTCCCGAGAGTTTCACGGATTTGCTTAACCACGGCGTTCCCGAGACCTAATTGACGCAGCATGATCTGAAGGTATCTCGTTCCCGAAGTTTTTGCCCACGCCGTCTCAAATAGGGTCGCCGTAGCGGCGTTAATGCCGTAGGCATCGGAAATTTCTGTTGCCGGGCGGGATAGATCTTGGAATATATTTTCAGTTTCGGGAACGGCTAGTTTTCTAGCCGTCTCAGGACCAATGCCTTTAAAGGCATGTGTCTGGAGGTAGGATTGTATCCCGGCACTCGGTTCTTCCATCATGTGGAGGGCTGTTTTAGGGGAGAGGGGTTTTGTTTCACTTGATTTGAGAGGCTTAAAAAAATACCACCCCGGTTCCCTTAGGGCTGACGTATTTAATTCAGGCGGACCACTAACGACGATTGCCTCCGAGCTTCCTCCCTCCAGGACGCAGACCCAGAGTTCGGAATTTGGTTTATTGTTATTCTTTTCCGTCTTATGCGGGAGTTTGCCTTTTGCGGTCGTCCGTTTTCGAACGGCCTTTGCGGGTACGTGGAAGGTTCCGCATTTAGGGCATGACGGAGAGGGTTTGTTCAGATCGTAAAAGGCAGCACCACAGCTGCTGCATTTGAGCTTATTCCCTCGTTTATCCGACATGTTAGGGTTTTTCCCCTTTTCCAGGTATTATCAAATCTAAAATAAACAGCAATATACACGGAATTAGGTCTTGCAGGGAGTGATATAATGGCTGCTTCATTTTTGACCCTTTCAAATCTTTTTCTGAACGTCCCGTTTGATGAAAAGGACGACGCAAAAAGCCGTGGGGCCAGGTGGGATAATAAAAACAAACTCTGGTATGCGCCGACCGGTCTGGATCCTCTGGAATTTCGAGATTGGTGGGCATTCCTGAACCCCGTCTATAAGGATAAGGAAACCCTGAAGAAAAAGGGGGCAAAGTGGATACCTGAAATCAAAAAGTGGATAGTTCCGGCGGGGAAGGATTTAGATTTTGATAATTTTACGAAGTGGTGGCCGAAGGATCTCAAACAATACATCTTCAGTGATCGTTTTGTTTGTCATAAATTGTTTGCGAAAAGCGGCCAATCGATCGTCTTTAAGGCATGGGATCTCAGCGAGGACGTTTGGTGTGCCGTGAAATTATTTCATCCGAATATCGGGTCTAGTCCCGTCAGTGAGGAGGCTTTCGAGAGGGAAGTTAATGCTCTTGAGAAACTTGAAGGGCACGAGAATATTCTGGAAATTATCGACTACGGAAAGCACGAGGGAAGCGACCGATGGTATACGGTTACAGGTTGGCTGGATTTCACATTGGATGAAATATTTGGTGATGAGGAAATGGTTTTTCGTAAATTAATTAGAAACATGCGACCGGACCTTTCGCGGGACGAAGAAGATGAGGTAATCAGGGATATTTTAGAAAACATGGATGACGATGATCCGTGGTTTTATGCCTATGATACACTGGAACCAATTTTGGATGGTCTTGTTTATGCTTTTGGGCACGAGATCATACATCGAGACTTAAAACCAAGTAATATATTCTTTGATTATTACTCTGGGAGGGATGAAAATGATGAAGTTGATAAGGAAGACGTGGAGGGCATCATAAAATTGGCAGATTTTGGAGCTTCGAAGAATTGGGAGCTCGAAGGAAAGAAAAAGGTTACCGTTGCCAATTTTTATTCGGCCCCCTGGACCCCTGACCCCCATGCCCCTAACGAAATGCTTTTTCAGAATACTTGGGACGTCTTCTCCTGGGGCGTTATTGCGATCGCATTAGTAACCGAGGAAGTACCCGAAACCTACGAAGATACCAAGAGACTTCTTGATACTAAATTCAAGGAAGAGGTCGGTGAGAATCTTCATACCTATCTCTCCCGAACGGTTAGTTTGGTTCCTGATGAACGACCGTCGGATGTCAGGCAATTGCATAAGGATATCACGAAGCTCAATAAAGATCGTAGGAAGGCGCTTGGTATCGAATGACGTTTTGCACGATTAACGGTTTTACCAGACGGGGATCTGGGCGGGATCAGAACGAAGATGCCTGCGGTATCGGAGATATATTGCTTTTCGGAAAGGATACAAATAGTGGTCGGAAATCGGTTGAACTCTCGCAATTGCCCTTCTTGGTCACTTTGGCGGATGGCCTCGGAGGTCACAGTAGCGGCGACATTGCAAGCCGCACGGCGATAGAGCATCTGAATGATCTTTTTAAGAGTTCCAGGGGTGAAGTTAAAATCGATGAAGCAATTGCCGATGTCCATCATCATATTCGGGAGTTGGAAGAAGGTAGTAGAAGTCCCTACGCCATGGGAACCACAATTGTCGGAGCCGTCATTAACGAGGAACGTTGCACCATTTTCAACGTCGGTGATAGCCGCGCCTATTGGATCCACGACGCTGGCATTAACCAGATTTCGGAGGATGACGTTTATCCAGGGGAACGTACGGGCATTGTTACGCAGTGCCTGGGCGGCGGAAATCCTATGGCTCCCAAGCCGCACCTCATTCAGCAGGACATCCGATCGGGCGACATATTAGTGCTTGTTTCCGACGGTATCACGGATGCCGTTCCGGACGACGTCATAAAGCCGGTTGTTTCAGAAAGATCACCCGAATGTGCCTTCAACCTCTGTGAGGAGGCCAACCGTCTCGGGGGAAGTGACGACGCTTCGGCCATAATTTGTAAATTAAGTTGAGGCTGCCCATCCTGAGGAGGGAGAGCGGCTCTACGAACGATTTAGCAGCCTGTTATCCGATCACGGCATCAATGTCGAGACGGGGCAGTTTGGCGCAGATATGAGTGTCCATTTGGTGAATGACGGCCCCGTCACTATCTGGCTGTATACGGAGGCGCGGTGACCGATATCATTTCGTCATGACCGAGGACGAATACAACGCACCCGTTGAAGCTCCCCCGGCGGTTACCGCCTCGCAATATTAAAAGGGTATCAAACGGATCTCGACGGTCGCCCATCTCCATTTCCGGGGAACCGCCCCAAAGCGGACCCTGAAAAATACTGTAATCTGGGCACTTTTCGTATCAAGCGCCTTGAATTCTTGACGCAAGGGCTTAGTTTCATGTGGTCACAGACCCACGCATACGAACCTGGATTGCCGGGTTGATGTTAGGAGGAAAGGATAAATCATGCTGACGCTACTCTCCCCTGCAAAAAAGATGAATATGGCCCCCACCGAAACGGGCGTCCCGATTACACAGCCGCGCTTGCGCGATGATATGAACGAGCTTGCGATTGTCGCTAAAACCCAGACTGCGGAAGACCTGAAACGTCTTATGCATATTAGCGACAATCTCGCTACCATGAATTTCGAGCGGTTTCAGGCCTTCAATCTCGACAATAGGAGCAATACCGCCAAGCCTGCCGGGCTCGCCTTTGACGGCGACGTCTATTGGGGGCTGGAGGCTGACAGCTTCTCCGAGGACACGCTCTCATATGCGCAGGATCATTTACGCATCCTCTCAGGCCTTTACGGTGTTTTACGTCCGATGGATGCGATCCAGCCTTATCGCCTTGAGATGGGCACCAAAATGGCAAATGGCCGCGGGAAATCCCTCTATGATTTCTGGGGCGCACGCATCGCCGATCGACTAAATGTGGACCTTGCCGATCATGCCGACACAACCGTGGTCAATCTCGCCTCAAACGAATATTTCAAGGCTGTGGATGCCAAAGCGCTTGGACGGACGGTGATTGAGGCGAAGTTCCTGAACGTAAAGGATGGCGAGGCCCGCACCCTCATGTATTACGCCAAGCATGCACGCGGTACCATGGCACGCTGGATCATGGAAAACCGTGTGGATCGGGCTGATGGCTTGAAAGATTTTAATGCCGGTGGCTATACCCTCGACGCGATCGCCTCAACGGGCAATAAACTCGTCTTTTCCCGGCCTCAACCGCCTAAAAAAGAGTAAGAGAGTTAGATGGGGCTGTGGTCCGATGACCCGTAATTTGTCCCTTCTCATCCGACAGTAGGTAATCCCGGCGTATAATACTAATAATAGTTAGGGCAAATAAAAATTTTTCCGTTGAGTAGGACCGTATCTGTCACATTACTGTGAGATCCTCCTCTCCTAACCATAGGAGGAGAAAATTGCAGTTAATAGAGAGTTTTGTAAATAAATTAGAGTTGGGAAAACCGATTTCCTTTAAGAGTTTGACGATGTTTCCGTTTACCGGCGTAACGGGTCGGTCTATCGACTATCTCACCCTCGATGAAGCGCATAAAGACGGGAGTGCCAGCGTCTCAGAGGTATCGGAATCGGGATCGGTTCCCGACCTCAGGTTTCTGAATAACGGCGATAAGCCCGTATTCCTTCTCGATGGAGAGGAACTCCTGGGGGCTAAGCAAAACCGCATTTTGAATTTGAGCATTCTGGTACCCGGGAACTCCGAGATTGACATTCCCGTATCGTGCGTCGAGCAGGGGAGGTGGTCTTATAATTCCGATTACTTCAGGTCCTCTGATCGATCTTATTTTTCGAAGGGGCGTGCAAAGAAAGCGAGAATGGTATCAAACTCCCTAAGCGGCGGAATGGCGGCGAGATCCGATCAAGGGGAAGTTTGGCGGGACGTCGCTGAAAAGGCCGCTGCATTTTCCGTTAATTCAGATTCGGATGCGATGTCAGACGTCTTCGAAGCGGAGAGAGGGAGGGTTGATGAATTCGTCGAAAGCATACACCATGTCCCAGGACAGGCCGGTGCCTTATTTGCAATCGACGGAGATGTGGCGGGTTTCGACGCCTTCGATAAGCCGTCGACATTACGGAAGCTCCTTCCTAAGCTGGTACGGAGTTATGCCCTCGATGCTCTAGAAGGTCACCACCAGCGGCCATCGATAATTGGCGTAGATACCATTAATGAATTTCTTAAGATCCTCTCTTCAGGGGACATCAACTGCTCCCCGTCGGTTGGCATGGGAGATGACTATCGCTTCAAGGGAGATGCCATTGCAGGCGGTGCATTGATAAATGACGGCGACGTCATCCACCTCTGCGCCTTTCCCCTGAAACCCGAGGCAGATGAACGCCATCGAAACTTCCGTTCCGGGATGACGAGAGCTTCATACAGGAGAAGGGAGCATTAATAAATATGACCCCAACCCCACCTATTGCTTACCTAATCTTTTGTGCTCCATCACGGTAGGTAGGCAATAGGTGATGTCAAATGACGACCTAAGCAGCTTTGGCATTGTTCCGGTTGCGGTTTCTATTCTGTCTGCGGTTTCTATTCTTTTTGCGTTTTCTGTTATCTCCCGCCGGGCGCTTGGGCTGTTGTCTCTGGACCGGTTTGCCCTGCGGAGTGTCCGGGGCTTCCTGGTTTTCAACACCGTCGCTCCGGTCGTGTTCGACGACATCGATTGAGCGTTTAATCAGGCGTTCGATGCCACGGAGGTGATGCCGCTCTTCCGGGTCGCAGAAAGAGAGTGCAATTCCTTCGGTTCCCGCGCGGGCAGTACGACCAATTCTATGGACATAACTTTCAGGTTCGTTCGGTAGATCAAAATTAATAACATGTGTGACGCCGTCGACATCAATGCCTCTGGCTGCGATATCTGTGGCAACGAGAACGCGGACCCGGTTCGCCTTGAACCCCTCAAGCGCTCGCAGACGCGCCGCCTGCGATTTATTCCCGTGAATGGCGGCAGCTTCTATCCTGGCCTGACCCAATTGCTTTTCGACCCTATTAGCCCGGTGCTTCGTTCGCGTGAATACGATCACGCGGTAGAGCGCATTGTCGGAAAGGAGATCTTTAAGTAAGGCACCTTTCTTCAATGCCGGGACGTGGTAAACGTGTTGTTCGATGCGGTCAGCGGTAATGGCCTTCGGGGTAATATCAATACGTACGGGTTCGTGAAGAATTTCGTCCGCCAGACCGGCCACTTCCTTCGGCATGGTTGCAGAGAAAAAGAGCGTTTGCCGGTCCCTTGGCGTGGCGCGAACGATTTTTCGTACGTCCTTGATGAAGCCCATGTCCAGCATACGGTCAGCTTCATCGAGCACCAGGTATTTAACATCATTCAAGTGTACGTGTCCCTGCTTTTTGAGGTCGAGTAATCGCCCCGGTGTCGCGATTAAAATGTCGACGCCCCTGGATAAGGCCTTCACCTGCCGCTTCTGATTTACACCGCCGAGGATGACCGTGTGTCGAACCTGTAAATTTTTTGCATATGCGGAGACGAAAACGCCAATTTGTAACGCCAATTCCCGGGTTGGCGCCAGGATCAATACCAAAGCACCCTTCGCCGAGGGACGGAGTTTGCCATTAGTCAGGTGTTGTACGATCGGTAATACGAAAGCAGCAGTTTTCCCGCTGCCGGTCTGAGCAATCCCCAGAAGGTCGGCGTTATTGAGAATTTGTGGGATAGCCTTTTCCTGGATTGGTGTGGGCGTCGTATAATTTTGTGCTTCTAAGGCGTGCGTAAGTGGCTCGATAAGACCGAGCTCGGAGAATTTTATGATTGTCAAAACGTGAGTATCCTAGGCGCCAAAACGGCGGGCACTAAAGTGCACGCAAATCTGCCGCGTCGCCGTCATCCGAGCGCAATTGGACAAAACGGTATGAGAAAAAAGGAACGCCCGGGGTTCTTTGCTTTGTTTTTCTTTCAAAAATCGCAGCGCTGTTGCGCCACCTTGGACGTTATGGCGGGTAAATGCACTTTCCGGATCGTGAAGTCAAGTGCAGTTGCCTAAAATTTTACTGAGAGTAGTTTACGGGATGGAAGACCTGGAAAGACCGGAGGTAAAATAAGCCAAATCTAATCTGAGTTAAATGCCTCACCGGCGTCGTACTCTGATGGAGAGAATGGTTCGATGACAACCGTCAGTAGAACGGTCTTCTCCAAATCGTCGGTTATTGCCTCAACGGTGTCTCCGAAGTAGTCGATACTGATCGAATTTGAACAACCGAATGGATGAATAGTCACGACGCCGCCATGTACGGAATAATAACCCATCTCACAACTTCGGTTGACCCTCAGGTATCCGGCTTTATTCAGGTAAGATAGGAGGTCGTCAAAGCGGTACTCCTGGCCGGATTTTAATTCCAGGGGCGTGAGAGCATGACCGTCGTGGAACGTCCCTCTCTGGATGGCATTCATCCTCTGCGTTTTAAACTGTGAGTAGACATTTTCGGAGACGAGTTTCCCTCTGATCGAGGTCACTGTCTTACCGGTAAGATCGGCAATGTCTTCAAGACTTTCTCCCATTTTATATTTTTCTATAATTATTGCCGTGACGTCGGGTGAGTAATTGGGAGAGGAGACAAATGGTATCCGCCCCAAGAAGTTCTGCCAAATTTTGGTAAGGGAATCTTTCAGGCTATCCAGGGGATCAATAAGAAAATAGATAAAAAAACACGCGACACTTATCAGTACACAAATCCAAAACACGATCTGTAGAACCGGGGTCTCAAGGCCGACCCCGACAGTGAAGGCATAGACGGCTAGTATCCACTTCCACATCTTCGTGATAAATTCAGAGAGGCATCATCATATGTTCTAGCTAGTATTTTGAGTTTAGTCGTCTTCTACCTCGTCTTCATTATTCCCCTCAACGGCAGAGTAGGTAGGAACGCCCTCGTACACCCCATTCTCAATATCCTGAGCCAAAGTCTCTAACTCTTTGGCATACCACCTGATGGCGGACGGATTGTCTGAAGGAACCAAGGCAGCCAGAAAGGGAGTGTCCTCATTAGCCTGACCCGTAAATAGAAAGGTATTGTAGAGTTTCTCCTTACCCAGATATTTAAGAACGGGGACGCCATCCTTCATCAACTTGATGGTCCTTCGAATAATTCCCGTGCATGGATTGGCAAAGACAAAGCAGGTAACTTTTTTATTGGACGTTTCATCGGTATCTTTAGACTTTGGCTTCATCTCAATTATTTTGGCAGTCATGATAAACTCCTTTTGAGCTTGTTCAGCATCCGGGTCTGGAATTTGATCTCCCGGTTTCCGTGTTTAGTTCCACAGTTTTTCTTTTGTTTCATTCGGGAGAACGTAAAAAGCGAAGGTCTCGGCATCGATCTCTTCCTTAAACAAAATCTTCCAGATTTCAGGATTGTCGTCTTTCCATTCTCTGCACTCCATGATCTCTTTTTCAAATTGCTCTCGAGGTGTGAGGGGGTGGGCTTTTTCATCTTCCATGTATTCATTAAACAATGTGGATGTGACCAAAATGGTCACACTCGTCATGTTACGATTAAGAATGCATTGGACCTACCTCTCTTCCTAACCCAATCATCCCAATAACCGTCGAAACACTATGCGAACCTCCCAAAGGTGAGTTCTTACGAACCTTTGGGAGGTTCGCATATGTCATTCAACCCCAATCAATGGAGATCATCATGAAACTCGACTTAAATCTCAAACATGAGAACGTGCATATCTTCACGACTGAAGAAGTCATCAGGAAACAGGTTAAGGATTTCATCCGTTCCAGGATGGATGAAGCTAATGCCGGGCCTGTAAATCAATATAACAGGAAAACCAAAGGATGGAGTATGTCGGAAATTCTAGCCGAGGTCTCCGTCAGGTTCGGCGAAGACGTGGTTGACTTCGCAAAGCGCTACATCGTCACCGACATCTGCGGGATCAAATAACTTTACCGTCAGTTGTCGTTATTAAGCCTTTACCCCCGGGGCGTCAGTCCCATTAACCATCCCGTAAATCAAGGAGAAGTAAAATGACTACGACAAAACGTTTTTATCTGAACTGCCCCTACGCCGAGAAAGACGACGCCAAGGAATTAGGCGCGAAATGGGATCAAGGAGCCCGTAAGTGGTTTGTCCCCGATGATATCGATACGGATCTCTTCAGGAAGTGGTGGCCCGAGGAGGTGGTCGCCGACCCGTCAATGTTTCCCGGATAACCAGGAGTTACTGGATATGGTGGAGAACGTTTTAGAAGTGGTGGATGATCTTCAAAACCAAGTCCATTCCATAGATGAACCTGACCTCTATGTTGAACCTCAAACCCCTTTAGAGGAATACCAGCAAGAGATCAGGGAATGTAGGGAATGGAAGGAAGAACATCCAGAGATGTGGCAAACCATCTTCAAGGATGAACTGGATGTGGAAACGTATGCCTTCTGCATTTTACCAACGGAAACAAGAGAAAAGCTCGTCAATTAAACCCTTTCCCTGCAGTCAGAAAACGGCTGCAGGGGTTTCCGTTTTCGACAGGAAAAGAATAAAGAAGCTACTGTGAGATAAAAATGTGTATTATTGTGACACATGGCTAAACATACCGTCTTCGATCCGGAACGCGACGACCCCTTTATTCTGAGCCGGACGGCTATCGATGAATTTCTCAGCTGTCAAAAGTGCTTTTATTTCAAGAGACGTCTCGGACTTAAGCCACCACGGCTGATTCCCCTGACGCTTGCTATTGCCACGGACGCCATCCTTAAAAACGAATTCGATGAGGTACGCCAAAAAGGCGGGCAATCACACTACGTCTGGGAGACCCATGACCTGAACGTTCACACCTTTAGTCACCCCGACATGGAAGACTGGAGAAATAACTTCCGCGGCATCCGTTACCTCCATGAGCCGACAAACCAGGAGATTACCGGCGCCATCGATGACGTATGGGAGCGTCTCGATACGGGGCAGCTACATATCGTCGACTACAAATCGACCAGTAAGAAGGATGACCCCGACATCGAAAGCGGATGGGGGTTCGGTTATAAAAGGCAGATGGAGGTCTACCAGTGGCTGTTCCGTAAGAACGGTTTCGACATCCACGAGACCGGTTACTTTCTCTACATCAACGGCCGCAAGGATACGGCGTTCTACGACGAAGAAACTGGCGGCGGGACGGTCGGGAGGATGCTCTTCAGGACGACCCTCATTCCCTATGACGGGGATACCGGATGGGTGGACGACATTATATATCAATGTAAGGATACGCTAAGAAGCAATGAAATTCCGGAGGGGTCAGAAGGTTGCGACAGCTGCCGTTATTTCAGGGAACGCAGTGAAATCGAATAGGCTCTTCAAATCGTAATTAATGAATACAAATCTTTTCCTGGCGCAAAAACTTTATGAAGGCGGTGACGGCATCGCCGCTCAAGAGAAATGCCTAGCCCTTCTGGACAATAATGAAACGGCGTCGGAAGCCTATTTACTGCTTTCCAAAATATCTTTTGAGAGGGAAGACTACGATACGTCCCTCAGGTATCTATCCGAGGCAGAAGAAAAGAACCTGGCAACGCTTAAACACCACTATCTTGCCGGGCTAAATCACTACGCCTGTAATGACTTTCCGAAAGCCAGATTGTCGTTTGAAGCTGTCCTCACCGTTGATCCCGGGAATATAGACGGCCTCCGTAACCTCGGGGTTATCTCCAAAGAAGAGGGTAATCCATTGGAGGCGGCTACCCTTTTTTGCGCAGCGCTGTCAACGGATCCCTCAGACGGACTGACGCGGAGAAATCTCTTTAATGCCCTCGAGACAATCAACTGGGAGGGCGTCAGTTCAGACCTTCTGGGGGAGATCCGCCGTCACCTGGAGGCCGAGATTAAGCTTCCTGAATTCGACTTGAAGAGATACGTGCCTATCGCGGCGAGAGTGGTTTTTTCTTCCGAACCGATTGTATCGATATCCGGATTTCTGGGACCTCAACCCTCTGGGAAGAAGGTACGTTCATTAAATCGTGATAGGGTTATAGAGGTTTCCCGCGATCGGCTTCTCCAGGATATTCTTAGATCGGCAGTCTTAAACGGACCTGAATTCGAACGTATTTTGACGGGAATCCGTCGATGGCTTCTGGAGGTGGCGGCATTCGATGAAGATTTACGTACTGTCGTTCCCCTGGAATTTTGCGTCTCTATGGCTCATCAGGCCTATCTCACGGAGTATGCATATTATGCCGGGGAAGGGGAGTTAACCACTCTAAAAAAGATTTGGGATCCGTTGCTGGCTAAAGTTAATACGAACCATGGACTTCATGATACTGAACGTGTCACCCTGGCTATTTCGGCAAGCTATATATCATTAGGTGACTGGATAAAGGAAATACCAGATGCACTTAACGAAGGACCATTAGGTACATTATTTAAAAGTCAGATCCTCGACAGCCAAGTGGAGGAAGGTCTCTTGGGTGGCATTGAGGTCTTCTCTTCCGTAACCGACGCAACCAGCATCAAGGTCCAAAAACAATACGAAGAGAACCCCTTTCCCCGATGGTCGGTTTTGTCCCCTAGTAAAACGAGCACTGTCGGGGAGACGCTTCAGTCGTTATTTCCCTATTTTAAGGCCCCCGGGAAGCTATTTGGGCGTTGCTCCATACTTATTCCTGGTTGCGGGACCGGGCAGCAACCGATCCAGGAGGCGCTTAGATATCCGACCAGCCAATTAACGGCCATTGACTTAAGTGCTCGAAGCCTTGCCTTCGCCATGCGCCGGTCAGATGAATACGGAATTTCCAATTTACAGTTTCTGCAAGGGGATATCCTCAACCTTAAAGACGGTGAGGGTCAATTTGATGTGATCAGTTGTACGGGAGTACTTCACCATATGGCCGACCCCATAGATGGCTGGAAAATTCTCCTCTCGCGTTTATCTCCCGACGGTCTCATGAAAATTGGTCTCTATAGCGAGTATGCCAGGCGACACGTAGTAGATGTTCGTAAGTGGATTTCCACTCAAAATCTTCAACCTACGGTAGACGCTATTCGGGAAACCCGTCGTTTGATATTGGATACCCCTGAAGGTGACGCTAAACGTCATGTCCTGGCATACAACGATTTCTATTCGATAAGCGGTGCCCGTGATTTGTTGTTTCACGTCGAGGAACATACATTTACGTTTCCCGAAATTGGCGACGCCTTAAGGAACCTCGGACTGGAGTGCATTGGCCTTCAATTATCGAGACCGGAAATCGGCCAAACTTATAAGCGTATGTTTCCCGGTGATCCGAATATGACTAATTTTTATAACTGGCATGACTTCGAAAAACTTTATCCGGATAGTTTTAGTTCCATGTACCAGTTCTGGTGCAGGAGGTCGGAAGCAAATCCCGCCTTGATACATCCCAAATAAGTGTAATTTTTCAGCACCCTAGAATTTGAGGGCGATTAGTTCATTCATCCAGTTTCCCGGGCTTCTTCTAAATCTGACCTTCCCACGTCATGCGGTTGGGGTGCACCATTTCCGCGAGTTCCCGGGGTTTTATAACCTCCACGTGCTGCCCCCACTTATAGAGGTGCCAGGCCATCTCCAGAATGCCGCCCGCCCGGAATTCTACCAGAACCGAGCCGTCTTCTTCCTGTTTCATAATTTGCTGCGGATGGAAGGAGTATTGCTTCACGTCACCGGCAATTTCTGGTGAGAACTTCCAGACCACATCGAAGGGATCTTCGCTGTAGACGCCGAATGACGCCTCGGCATATTCCTCTATGGAAAAACCTTCGTCCCTCTCGAAATAGTCTCCCGTTCCGTTCACCTCCTCGACGTTGGGGAGGGCAAACTTCCGGTAGTCTCTGGCCCCTTCATCGTAAGCCAGGAGATAGTGTCGGTTGCCGTATAGGAAACCGTAGGGGCAGACAACCCTGCTCCTCAGGCGGTTGGTCACACGGTTCCGGTGTCGGATTTCAACTTTCTGGCAGGCTTTAATGGCTTCCCTCAGGTCTTCAAGGACGAGGGAGCTTATTCTCGGTTTCGGTCCGGGCCGCATGGCGAGGCCCTCGGCCTCGAGAAGAGCTTCCAGGTCGGGTTCGACACGGCGGGCGACGCCGGTATCCATGAGGGCCTTAAGTTTGGTGGAGAGGTCTTCAAGGTTAGCGGAGGCTTCCTTCATGTTATCGCGTTTCAGGATCTGGACTGCCGCCTCAAGGTCGGCCAATTCCTCTGCGGTAAAGGAAATCAGTTTATTGACGACGCCCCCGGGGATGCGCCATCTCTTCTTACGGTCGTCTGACGGCACTTCGTCACCCTGAGTAAAAACGCGCATGATACTATCTTTCATACGCATGGCCGTCCTCCGTCCGACGGAAAAACGCTCCTGTATATCTTCGAGGGACATGCCGCTGCGTCTCGCCTGCATTTCAAGCGCAAGGTGGAGCAAAATTTCGAACTTCTCGTATCTCATGTCACTCTCCCTTACCGCATCTGAGCAAGGTTAACACAGAGTCAAAATCGGGAGTAGGGTGAAACTTATATAATATGACCGTTTCTGACACCTTCATCATATCAAATAACCGTTATGGAGCAAATACCGCTTGATTTACCTGATGACAGAGAGGCCCGGACGGCCGTCAACTGGTGTTATCAGTATTCAACCGAGAACCTCGTCGAAGAGGTCGAAGGCCTTCGCTACGTCTACGGCAGCTGGGATCATCTGTTCGGTTGCTGGCAAAAAAAAGCGGAGGGGAGGCCCGCCAGGGAAGTCATCCCCCACTGGAGGTTCATGGATGAAGGCGGCGTCTGGAAGACATCCGAAGTTTCTTTCAGGATGCGGTTTCCGAAGATGAACGTCAGACGCTCCCCGAAGTGGCATCAACAGGAAAGAGGAGCATTCATAGCCTATCTTTCGTCGATCCCCCGCTCCATCAGGAGCCTCGTCGCTCCTTTCGGCCAGTACAGCTGGTTACTTCTGGATATGATTTGGCAGGTGCCGGAATTTGCCAGGTTTCTGGATCAGGAAATTCGCGCCAACTACGGGCAGTTCGTCGTCGCCGTTCTGGTTCTTTCCGGAGCGTCACGCTTATCCAGAAGGCGTCGTAAGGACCTCGCCGGCGAAATCATGTCCTCAAAAAGAAAAAAACTGATCAACAGCCTGATCTCCGTTCCAGAGGGGGGGAGGGTCCTGAAAGTCCTCAAGCGACTGGGGGACACTTATTACGAACCTGAATTTTATTTTGAATTGGCCTCTGTGATGCATTGCCCGAAGAGATCCGACCTCCTCTCCCATGAGAAAAGCCCCAAGTGGGAATTCGTCTTTGGTTTAAAGCGGCTCCCCGACGAACTCCTCGCACCCCCGATGATCCGGGTACTTGAAGCAAGAAGGTTGCAATCTTATCGGCAATTAAGAAACCTCATCAATCTTCTCGAGGCCGCGCCCACAGACATCAGAAGCCGCATCGTAGATGCCATTCGCAACGTCGGAACACCCGAAGAGGCAAGACGTATGGTCCGGCGATGGGAGGAGAGGCTATCGGAATTCATTTCATTTCCGGAGCCGCCCCTCCGCCCTCACAAACAGCTGATACCTCTATCGAGCCCCGATGCCATGAGGGAGGAAGCCCACTCGATGCAGAATTGCCTATCCGAACTTGTTGGCGATGTCGTTTCGGGGGGGGTTTTTTATTACCACTGGGAAGGCCCGGAACCGGCGACCGTCAGGATAAGGAATACAAATCCCAAAGGTGGTGGTCAGTGGATTTTTGCTGATGCCGCGGGGGGGAAGAACATGCGATCATCGGATAAACTCGTCACTTACCTGAGATTGCTCATCGATAATCTCGGTGTGGAGACGCCTTCCATGTTTGAGACCAGTCCAAAGCCCATTAAGCCTTCCTTGAAACGACCAGAAAAACAAAACTTCGACGAAAAATTTAATTTAGATAACTACCAGGACAGCAAGAAATCAGCAGAATAATCTACCCCGTAGGTGGTCATGTTAATTGACCTGAGAATATTCCGCTCTCATCCGGATACGGCTATATCCGGCCATACCTTAACCACAATTTAGACAATGTCCGATGCCACATTAAGCGACCGTATAACTCCCCCCAATACGGGAGAAAATTAACTCAATTCTTGAAAAACTAAAAATTAAATAAGCAGAAGGAATAGCCGAGGCACTTCGTAGATCGAAGAAGAAACTGAACAGGAAGGGCAATGATCCGAGACGGTAAAAAATAGTTCTGTTTTATTCCAAAAAAGTTCTCACGTCCTTCAATAATTTTCATTTTTCAGGCGTTTTACAGATAGAGAGAAGAGGCAGGGCACAGATGCTTACAATTTATCCGTTTAGTAAGGCTACCAATAGAGAAAATATGATCAATCGCATCTGGAATGGTGAAGTGGGTTTGGGATGGGCCTTCTGGGGTGTCGGTTTAGGTGGCTTCGCGTTACCGCTGGGGGTCCTGCTGTTCTGGTGGATGCTCTTGGGTGAAGGATCTTCGTTTTCTATTGCCAACTTAGTGTTCATCATTCTGGGTTTCATACCGACGGTTGTCGTCTGGCGAACGGCATCGAAGGGCGCCATGAACTTCTGGAAGAAAGCCGCAAAGGTTGTGATTTTTTTTTCAGTTCTATCGGGTTTTTTTATAATGGTCCTGGCACCGATTGGCATTTTTGTTCATAACTTCAGAAAAGCATTGACGCCCGAATTTTACGAAAATACGTCCCTACTTACAGACAACGCACCGGCATTTTTTAGAAGACATACGGGGATCGAAATTCCGGAAGGCGCTAAAGTCGCTCACGCCGTTTACTATCGCCGCCCCGTTATGGATTACGAGTTCGGTCTTCACGTCATCCTGGATGCCTCGAAACTGAACCTCAGAGAGTGGATTAAAACGGCACGACCCTTCGGAGAAAAGTTAAAAATTACGAAACCGGATCGAGGTCTCGAGTGGAATGCTGAAGGCCTCAAATGCAATGACGTCAACCGACCCGAGGCGAAGTTTACTATGCCTATCTGCGGCCTTTCGGGTGCCCCCATATGGCACATCAAACATCGGCTTCGTTTGGACCGCGTCGTGACGATGACCGTCCTCGAGGATCACAATCTCATCTGGCTTTACGAGACGAGCTGGTAGGGTTGGTTTGATTGAGAGTTTCCTGGATGCCTCATTTGGAGACCCTAGAAAGGCTGGAAAATAATTACCACCAAATGAAAGGCATTCCCCGCATTTGTTTTTTTAAAAGATATTCCCTGAATTTAATCACCTTTCGAGGGGCCGGGGGTTCGTACCCAGGAATACCCGTACACGTTAAATAAACATGCTGTGCTTCCTCCCAGCTCAGACCCAGGCGCCAGATTTCCTTTAGGCCGGTTTTCTTCATCTTTTTCCTGTCCGATGAACTGCAGTCATCCAGTTTTTCTTCCCACCATTGTCTTAATTTCCGTGGACTTCTGTACCTGTCCCTATTTGACTTCCACCAGCTTGCGTAATGACTTGCCTCTTCCGGGGTCAGGAGAACTTTATGCCTGCCGATTTCCACCTTTACCACAGTTTCAATTGATGCGTTGAAGGTCCTCCTAACCGATAAAATTTGAAATCCAAAATCAGGGCCACGGACGATCCTGTTTTCCCGGTCTATAAATCTCTGAATACGCGGAAATTTCAGCAGTTTTTTCATGTACTTCAGGATTGATCATTCGTGTTTGGAAATTAGTGGCCTTCCTGGATATCCTTTCAAATATCGGTTAGCCAGGAAATTGAGATATTTTGCCTCCATTCTGGCCGCGCGTTTCCGCAGGTATGCCTCCGGGGGTTTGCCATACCTTCTCATGTATGCGCCGGTTGGTGTACCGCACCAGTAGACCGAACCAATTTCTCTTCTTATGTAAGGGTTCGGGATATAATCCAGAGCGAGGGCATCCAGGGCGTATGAAGTATCGGACCCGCTGTCAAACCAAACCCTGTCATCAAACTGCGCTTTAGGGTCGTGGTAATCTACGGAATAGAAAGGCCGTACCTTGATGTCACCCGGGGGAGCTTTCACGACCGGAAGCGTGTCCGAACGAACCGGAGATGCGAAGGCAAAAAGGCTGATTAAAAGTGCATCTATGAATTTCTTTGTGTTCATCCGCTCCACTCCTTTACTGCATCCTGACGTTAGTGATTGAGGCGTGCATTCCTTCTACTTCGTTCTCTGGAACCCGGTTGGCGTTTACTAAAACCGCTTTAAGTCACACTCAGGGGAGATTTATCGATAAGATCGGTGCCCTGCATCATTTCCTTCATGATATCGTCGAGGATTTTTAGCACCTCATTTTCGTTTTCCACGACCGGACGCGTGTCCAGATGCGATTGATCAATTTTTCTCTGTCCGCGGTCAGCGATTTCTTCGGCCGTCCTGACAAGGCGCAGAAATTCCTGGCGTTCGTCCGGGTCGCCGTCCCCGATAACTGCATCCGCGAACCTGCTGATGTCAGACCAGTTCGCGGGGACGTGGGGAGAATTCCGGAGCGCCTCGGCGAACCAGGCTGCGGCAGCGGCAAAACGTGCGTCCGTCGGTACGTCGACCCCTTCGGTGATTGCGTCGCTCTCGTTTATGGACCGTTCAATAAGCCTGCTCCGGTCCTCACCCCTGACTTTGAAGCGGATGCGAAGGAAAGCAAATTCGGCGTTTACGTTGCCTTCCGTCTTCTTCCTTGCGTACCGCAGCGGGTAGGAGAGCGTATCACCACCGACTAATGTCAGTTCATAGAGCGCCGTCACCGTGTGGCCGGCGCCGATGTCACCGCTATCGACGCGGTCGTTATTGAATTCGGTCCGCTTGAGGAGACGCGTCTCGTAACCGATGAGGCGGTATTCGGCGACACGTTCGGGATTGAACTCTATTTGGAACTTGACGTCTCTTGCGACGGTGACGAGGGACGACAGGACGTCATCGACGAGGACACGACGCGCCTCCTTGATGTTGTCGATGTAGGCGGCCATGCCGTTGCCGGCCTGCGACAGGGTCTGCATCATCGTATCCCGGTAATTGCCAAGACCGAAGCCTAAAACCGTCAGGAAGACCCCCGTCTTACGCTTCCGGGAGATGAAGTCACGGAGCCTACGGGGTTCGTGAATCCCGACGTTGAAGTCACCGTCGGTAGCGAGGACGATCCTGTTCACGCCGTTCTTCCGGAAGCTCTTCTCTGCCAGTGAATAGGCCAGGCGGATACCTTCTCCACCTGCCGTCGATCCACCGCTCTCAAGGTCATCGAGAGCGGCGAGTACCTTCGCCCTTTCGTGCGCGGGTGTCGGCTTGAGTTTGGTGCCGGCGGCACCGGCATAGACGACGAGGGCGACGCGGTCCTGGGGGTTTAACTTATGCAGTAACATGCAGACGGAAGCCTTGGCGAGTGGCAGCTTATCCCGGGAACTCATTGAACCGGAGACGTCGATGAGGAAGACAATGTTGGCGGGTGGCCGTTTGTCTGGAGCCGGCTGGGCAGCCTTAATGCCTATTCTGAGAAGCTGTTTACGGGGAGACCAGGGAGCGGGGAACATGGCGATGGACGGCTTAAATCGTCCGTTGAGGTCCGTCGGCGCATCGTAGGAATAGCGGAAGGCATTGACGATCTCCTCCGTGCGCACGGCGTCTGCGGGAGGCAGGACGTCGCGCTCGAGAAGATGCCTCCGGACCAGAGTATAAGACGCCCGATCGACGTCCGCTCCGAAGGTCGAGACGGGTGTCTCAGCCGTTACCTTGACGGGATTGGGGTCAGCTTCGGGATAGGCGTCACGGTTGGGTTCAGCTTCGATTTGCTGCAGCTTATCGCGTTTCAAGGCGCCCCGCTCATGCCGGCGTACCTGATTTATACGAAACGAGACAGTATTATCCAGGATAGGTACTTGCAGAGGCGTTGATGTCTCATGTTGGGGAGCCTCAGAGATTAGTCCCCGGACTAACCTTGATGCGGACCTTGATTTAGAATGCTGAGGTCGTTGCGGTCGTCTCACGGAGGTACGAGGGTCTGCATTATAGTATCGCTCATTGCAGATGTCCTCGATCTCGTCGGCGGTGGCCGCGCCGGCAGTGTTGTGGAGAAGTGTGGAAGTGCCGGCGAGTATTACAGCGGCGAGGAAGGCGTTAAAATTCTGACCCATAAAAGACGTTCCTTTCTTACGACAAATCCCAAATTTTAAATAATCCAAATTTCGTTACACCTTTTTCAAAAGCGGTCTGCTGCATTCTTGAAAAGTCAGGCGGAATGCCGAATTTCAGTTCTAAGTGAGAAGACCGCTACGGTGCCTCCCGCTTATAGAAACGGTTAGAAGTCACATCTTCGTGAATATTCTCCCGCCGGGCATCTAAACCAAAGACTTCACTGCGAATTAATTTTGTTCCGTTCATCAATATTTATTATGTCGTTTACCCTATGGGGACTGTCATTCCGTTGCCGGAGAAGAGACTTCTGGAAATTGATTACCGCCTTAATTTTCGCATCAATTTGCTGTTCCGACAGACTGTCGGCCAGTTGTTCAGCTTCTTCCCAACGACCGGATCGCCGCAGAATATCGACGGTCTGTGTTTTCAGGGTAATGGCTCGTGTGGAGGTGGGGTCGCGTTTCTCTAAGCGGGAGGCGACGCCCATGTAGTGTTCGGCGGCTTTTAAGCGAGCTGTTCTGGCGGTTGCCCGGTCACCGACGTCATCTGCCGCCCAGGCTGCATATAAGGCGTACGTACCGGCCCCCTTCCTATTTCCAAGACATTCGGAAATCAGGGAAGCCTTGAGAAAACGGTTTGCCAGCGTACCTGAGAGGGGACCCGTATGGAGTGCTGAATATTCTTCCCCCTCGACGATTTCCCTGACGCCTTCCTTTATCTCACCAATGAATACCGAGACATAACCGCACTTCGGGCACTCCTGGAGCCACTCATCCATCGTATGGCGTTTCATACCGGGCGGCCGGAGATCCAAATCCGGAGATCCGAAGGAATTGGTGCTCAACATAACCATGTGTTTGGTGAATGTGCCGCAGATGCCGCACTTTTCGAATGTTTCCGTGAAACTTGTCATGAATGAGCCCTCCTCCGGAATGACGCCCTGGCCATCCTCGATCGTGTGAATGAGCTCACATCATCTGCCTCCGGCTTAAGAGGGAAGGCGCAGAGGTGAGTAACCGCGCCGTCATTTAACAATGCGCCGCCGGCGATGGCGTCTCCGGCAAAGCGTACATCTTCTCCCATTCCGATGGCGGGGAAGGGTCTCGTTTCGAGTGACCTGACGACTGTGAGAAATTCGTCGGCGGCCTTTTCGGCATTATCTGAGATGGTCACAAAATTACTATCGAGGGCATCGAGTGCGTAACTACGCACCAGTTTCGGGAGAAGATGACGTAACGTTGATGTTTTATCGAATATATCGACACCGGCGACGTTATCTCCGATCGAAAAAAGTGCCCCTACCTGATTATCTTCCTGTTGGAATGCATCGACAAACTCGTCAATCCGGGAACTGTGTTGTTCGAAAATATCGGACATGGCGTCAGAATCTGACCGAACTCTGAACGATGCACTTTTTCTGGCGACGTCATGCCAGACTTCGCATTGATCGGACATGGCCGGCATTGAGTTGCCGAGGGAGGCCGACACCATACGTGCTTTCTTCGCACGACCCTCCGAGAAGTAGGAACGGTTGGAGGTGCGCATGCCCTCGGAATTGTAAGACCATCGGCCCCGTTCGACGCAGGATACGGGAATGATAATCTCTGCATGTTCGGGAACCAGAACGCTCAGGTTCAGAATGCGGTTCTGCTTGGCACCTATAAGTTCCTCCCCATCGAGGAGGAAGACGGGTTTATCCCCGTCGTTCAGGAATTTAAGGCCGGATACCGAACCAGACCGGGAAACTTCAGAAATGCCGGCTGTCTCAGCACTCAACGCTTCGTCGAGGGTGAGGTAATCGATTGACGGTTCCCCCTGCCCCTTCAGGGGAAACATCGTTAATTTCCTGAACGTCACGGGATCGCCTAAATGCAATTCATTTATGCGGTTTTCTATTGTCTGCATTATAAGTCCTTTCTCTTCATTTTTTCTGCGACCGCCTTTACCCTCTTCGTCCAGTCGCTTTTCCATAGAAAATTATCTTCAAGGGTTTCAGATATTTTGATGAATTTCCCTTTTTCCAGGCGGAAGGATCTAAACTTTTGCCTGTCCTGGGAGAGGATCGCCTTCCCGTCTAAAGACGTCTCATCGGAGACGACGATTGAATTGCGGTGGTGGGTTGCGATCCCGTGGATGCCGATGAACGTTCTGAGCAATTCCGGTCGGCAGAAGGAGGAGATATCATAAATATCCAGTATCTGACGGTATCCGTCTGCCATCATGACGTTGTATCGTATGAGGAGTTCCCTCCCGCCGTCATTGTCGAGGTCAATGAATTCAGGTTCCCAGATGTATTGTATTGTGCCTTCACGGTTCATGGTGTTCCGTTTGCAGTACTCCCAGCTACCGCCTTTATTTTTTTGTTCGAATACGACCCGCGTGTCCTCTGAACCAATGACGGTCAGAAGGCTGGGTCCGGGATCATTGAGGACGTACCAGTTCCTGTAGGAGGGTGTTCCCCATATTACGACGGCCTTATTTCCGTAGGTTCCCTCCTCGATAAGAATTTTGCTATGACGGGAATTATTCGACCTCGAGGCATCCCCCCAGATGCTCCATGAACCGCGCGAAAAAAAATCGATAAACTCGCTGGAGTACTTTCCTGAGATGAAGTGCGTCGGCGCCCAGCCGGGATGCCTCTTGAAGTAGGGGAGAAGACGGTTATGGGATTTCAGGGTTTCTCCTTTTTCAAAGGACGCACCCAGATACTTCGCTATGAGAAAGTCCGCATGCGGGATGTCGCGGCGGCTGATGGCATCGTCAATCGCCCTGATTTCAGGGGGTGTCGGATGCTGTGATGACGCCGACGCGAAGGTAAAGGCGCAAACCATGATGGCCAGACAAATCCTGGAAACGGTCAGTTTTGCCATCACCGTTCCGTTCTATACAGGGAGATCCCGGTCGGAAGATGATAACCACTTTCCGTCCCGAAGTCAGAGGGGATCTCCTTCACTATTATCATGTATGAGACAGCGATCAGGGCCGCAAAAATTATTGTATACGTGGCGCGGTTACTCTCCATGTTCAGGTCTCAACGTTCCTGGCGCCGGACCAGAAGAGCAGAATGTAGAGACTTCCGATGGCAATGAAAGTGGAGGGCTCTGCCGGAAGTAGCCCCAACGTCAGGCTTATGTAACTGGCAAAGATTGTCAGGCAGAGGACTTTATCAAGGGGCTCCATCTGTTCCGTCAGAAAATAAACGGGGATCCCTATTAGAATGAAAAAATCAGCAGCATTAAGGTAGAAATTATCAAGAATGCCCAATCCGTTCGTACTCAGGAAATCGGTTGCGCCACCCCTAAAGACCAATTCGAAGGCATTCCCGGCGACGCCGCCGACGGGAATGGCGGCGACTGCCGAATGCCAGGTGCGTTCATTCAGATATACCATCGACGCGAAGCAAATAAATGCCATCATCATGACGAAGAAATGCCAGAAGCGGAAATGCGGTTCCGGGGTGTCGCTACCGAAGACGCCCGATGCACCGTAGTTGATTATAG